>NZ_JACHDN010000001.1:3527186-3847840 GCF_014201095.1 Cellulomonas hominis
GGTGCACTACGTCCGCGCCGGGTACACCACCCCGGCCGACCGGCTGCGCGAGGCACTGGCCGACAAGCAGGCCGAGATCGAGCAGGTCTGGACCTTCGTGCGGACCGAGCAGCAGAACGTGCGCGCGCTGCGCGCCCTGCTCGAGCAGTACGAGTCGGGCGCCCGCCCGCCGCTGACCGCCGACCGGCCCCAGGAGCACTGATGGGCATCCCGCCGCACACCGACCCCAGCCCGGCCGAGAAGGCAGACCTGGCCTGGACGGGGGCAGGGCTGGCCCTGGTGCTCCTCACGATCCTGGCCGCCGCCGCCCACACCGGGCCGATGCTCGCCGCCGTCGCAGCCGTCACCGTCATGGTGTTGGCCATCGCCCTCGGAGCCCTCAACGGCGGCGCCAGCAAGCCGATGGACCGGCTCGCGCTCGGGTCCCTGGTCGCCAGCGTGCTCGGCCTGCCGGGCATCGCCGTCATCGCCATCCTGCAGTCCCTGTAGCCCCCGACCGGAGCACCCGATGCCCACGTTCATCCACACCAAGCCCCGCGCCCGGAAGGCCCACACGTGCTGCTGCTGCGGCCGCACCATCCACCCCGGCGAGGCCTACACCCGCGGCGTCGGGCTCGACCGCGGCGCCGGCGCCTGGACCTACCGCCGGTGCGCCCACTGCGCCGTCGCGGTCGGCTACGTCAGCGGACTCACCACGGCCGAGGAGTTCGAGGACCGCGACCTCATCGAGACCTGGGAGCCGGACGGTATCGCCGAGAACCAGGTCCGCCGCAACGTCCTGCAGGCCCAGTGGCGCACCCCCACCGGGGTGCTGGTGCCGGTGCCCGTGCTGCTGCACGAGGACCCTGCCCAGCCCTGGCGACCCACCGGGATCCACATCCCGCTCGAGCTGCTCTGAGACCGAGGAGGGCCCGTGAGCATCCCCACGATGCAGTCCCTGACCGTCGGCACCGACGGCGCCTGCTCCGGCAACCCCGGTCCGTCCGGGTGGGCCTGGGCAGCCGCCAACGGCACCTGGGCAGGCGGCGCCATGCCGCGTTCCACCAACCAGGCCGCCGAGCTCGCCGGCCTGCTGCAGGCCATCACCGCGTTCGCCGACGTGCCCGCTCTCACCATCGAACTCGACTCGGCCTACGCGCTGAACACCTACGCCTCCTGGATGGACGCGCACAAGCGCCGCGGGTGGCGGACCGGTGACGGAAAGCCCACCTCGAACCGCGACCTCATCGCGGCCCTCATCGATGCCCGCGACGCGCGCCGGGCCGCCGGACTCCCGCCGGTCAAGCTCGTCAAGGTCAAGGGGCACGCCCGCCCCGGCGCCCACCCGCTGAACGAGGCCGCCGACCAGCGCGCCGTCGAGGCCCGCCTGCGCGCGGCCCGCGGGCTCGCCGATGTCGTCACCGGCACCTGGACCCCGCCCGGAAGGAGCTGACCCATGCGCATGGCCCTGATCGAGGTCCGCGACCTGGTGCCCGCGAAGAACAACGCGCGCACCGACCTCGAGGACCTCGTGGAGATGTCCGACTCGATCCGGGCCGTCGGCATCCAGCAGCCGTTCATCGTCAAGCCCGTCCCGAGCCGCGGCCGTCAGCGCTACGAGGTCATCGACGGCAACCGACGCCTGGCGTCCCTGCCCGGCACCGGGGTGACGCAGGTGCTGTGCGTGGTGCGCGAGCGCAACAACGAGCGCACCGACGTGATCATCATGCTGGTCACGGCCATGCACAAGGAGCTCAAGCCGCTCGACCAGGCCCGTGCGTTCCAGCGCCTGATCGGCACCGGCATGAGCGCGGCCGAGGTGGCCAAGCAGACCGGGTTCCGCCCCGGCACGGTCTCTGACCGTCTGGCGCTGCTGCGACTGCCCGCCGAGGTGCAGACGATGGTCGGCGACGGGCGCATGACCGCCACCGAGGCGGTGCGCCTGTCGCGGGGCCTGGCCAAGCAGCAGAGGAAGGAGCAGGGGAGCGGCTCGGGGAGCACGCCGGCGGCCGTCCCGCTGAGAGCGCCGGCGAAGCCTCAGTGGCTCGGGCCCCAGCACCGACTCGCCGCCGTGGCCGGCGCCCAGTGCGACCACCGCGACACCAGGACCGTGATCGGGCGAACGGCGTGCGGCCAGTGCTGGGAGAAGGCCATCGTCGACGACGCCCTCGCCGCGGCCGCCGTGGCGGCCGCGTAGCCGCACATCTACAGGGCGTACCGCAACGCGCACCCAGCCCCGGGAGACGACCGTGAGCTTCAACGAGTCCCAGCACGTCCGCACACCCGCGGGGGTGAGAACCGGTGGGCAGTTCGCCGCGTCCGCCCGGGCGGAGTCACGCGCCGACCTGCCCTACGTCGGCCCGACGCCCAGCGATATCGTGAGCGCCGGCATCCTCAAGACCCGTGCCGTCGCCGAGACCATGCCGTCCGGCAGGATCCGCGAGGAGGACGGTGCGCTGTTCTTCCCGGTCAGGGACCCGCGCGACCCGGGGGTGCGCGCCGCCAGCGTCGCATTCGACCCCGACAACGAGGGGCGCTGGACCTACACCAGCGCGTCGGGCACGCGCGTCGCGTCGACGTACACCTACGGCGAGAACCCCCAGGTGCTCGCGCAGTGGACCCGCGAGCGGATCATGGAGCTGGACCCCGACCAGCCGGTGTCCGCCGCCCTGCACCAGTTCAAGCCGTACACGAACATCAGCCGCGGCGACCGCGAGCCCAGCCTGTACCTGTGGGACGGGCACTCCGCCTGGGTCGACACCCAGGACGGCCCCACCCGCGGCACGTGGCTGCACTCCCAGACCACCGACCGCATCCGCTCCGCCTCCGGCCTGCCGCTGGACGCCCACCCGGCCGCCGTGGCCGCCTGGGTGACCGAGGCCGGGCGCACCGACCCGGACTACCTGCGCGGCGCGCCGCGCGACGTCGTGCTGAACGGCGTCACCAAGGCCGTCGTCGCCCACGTCGAGGGCGCGGAGTCCTGGGACGAGGGCGCCGGCGAGGCGATCTGGTTCGGCTCGCGCTCCAACGGCGCGCACGACAAGGGCGACTACGCCTACATCAGCCGGGACGACGACCCCACGAACCCGGGCGTCTGGCACTTCGAGACCGAGCAGACCGAGACCCCCGACGCCAAGGGCGACTACTGCCAGAACGTCGTGTCCAACCTCGGCGCCGGCGAGGACCCCGCGGTCGTGGCCGCGTGGATCAACGAGCAGGCGCAGCGGTTCTGCTCGGTCCACCTCCGGCGCTGACCGGCCACCGGCGGCCCCCCGCCGGACACGCCCGTCCGATCGACACCCCACACCTGCACCGCACGAGAGGATCGACCTCATGTCCTTCAACGAGTCCCAGCACCCGCGAGCCACCGCGGGCGTCAGCGCGGGCGGCCAGTTCGTCACCAAGGTGGCCGCCGAGGCCAACGTCCACCTCGTGGGCCTCGACGACCTCGAGTTCGAGGACAAGGCGCGCGAGGCGACGAACGCCATCATCGAGCTGCTGCCCGGCGCCGGGGACTGCGGCGACGACGCCCCCGCCGTCCTCTGGCCGGCCGAGGACGGCGACGACGACAAGGAGATCACCACCGGCGTCAACGTCCTGACCGGCGAGAAGGGGCAGTGGAGCCTCGAGCGGGGCCCGGACCGCATCACATCGACCCCGGGTCTGAGCATGAGCGCCCACCCCGCCGCCGTCGCCGCGTGGCTGAGCGCCGCGCGCGACGCGGACGGCGAGGACCTCGTCAACTACGCCAGCGGCGTCCGCAACGACGGCATCTCCCGAGCCGTGGCCAACGAGCTCGAGGGCGTCGCGGTGTGGGACGAGGGTGGCGGCACGACGATCTGGTTCGGCTCCCGCACCGAGCCCGGCGCGCCCGGCGACCACGCGTTCATCGTCCCCGCCGGCGAGCACGAGGGTCGCTGGCAGTTCCAGAGCGACGACTTCAGCGACAGCCCGGAGGGGTACCGCACCGAGGTCGTCACCTCGGACCTGACGGTCGAGTCCGACCCGAAGGTCGTCGCGGCGTGGGTGCGCGAGCAGGCCGAGAAGCTCGGCTCGGTGCCCTACACCGGCTGACCATGACCACGCGAACGGGCCGATCCTGCAGACGCGGGGTCGGCCCGTTCGCGTGCGGGGCCCCGTCCGCACATCCGCAGGTGGAGAACACCCCGGACGAGAGGGCGCCGATGAGCACCGACCAGGACACGCAGCGCCACCCCGAGAGCCAGCGGCCGCACCCGCTGGTCGCGGCCGCAGCCGACGTCGCCCACCGCGCGCACGCCGGCCAGGTCGACAAGCTCGCCAAGCCCTACATCGGCCACCCGGCCGCCGTCGGCGCCATCCTCCACGCCCAGGGGCACCCCGCCCACGTCGTCGCCGCCGGATGGCTCCACGACGTCGTCGAGGACACCGACTGGACCCTGAGCGACCTCGCCGCGGAGTTGACCAGCACCGGCACGCCCGACCAGGTCACGGGGACCTTGCGCCTGGTCTCCCTGCTGACCCACGCCCACGGCGAGCCGCGCGCGGACTACTACCTGCGGGTCGCCACCGACGCCCAGGCCGTCGCGGTCAAGGCCGCCGACATCGCGCACAACACCTCTCCGGAGCGGATGGACGCGCTCGACGAGCCGACACGGGCGCGCCTGACCGCGAAGTACCGCGCCGCCCGCACCGCGCTGGGTCTGCCCGCCGCGGACTGACGCTGCCGCCGGGGAGCGCGCCGTGTCGCCGCCGTGCCTGCCCTCGCCGTGCAAGCCCGCCGGGGCCCCTGCCGCACATCTACCGGGCATGATGGGGACCCACCACGCCGTGAGCGGCGCCGCCGTCTGGCTCGCCGTCACCTCAACGGCGCCGTGGGCCCTCGGCCTCTCGCCGATGTCGACCCGCGATCAGCTCGTCGGTGCCGCCTTGGCCGCCGGCGCGGCGATCCTCCCGGACGCCGACCACCACAACGGCACCATCGCGCACTCCGGCGGCGCGATCACCAAGGTCGCCGCGCGCACCCTCGAGGGCGTCAGCGGGGGACACCGCCACGGACTGCACTCGCTGCTCGCCATCATCGGCTTCTACCTCGGAGCGACCTGGCTCGGGACATGGTGGGCCACGGTCCCGCTGCTCGGGTACATCCCGGCCGGCTCGACACTGCTCTGGCTCGCCCTGATCGGCTTCACCCTCAAGGTCCTGCACCTGTCCCGCGGCGGGATCATCAAGCTGTGGGCCACCGCCGCCGTGGCGACTCTGCCGGTGCTGTACTTCGCCCCGGACCTGTTCGGCATCCTGCCGAGCGTCGTGGTCCTCGGGGTCGTCACGCACCTGGTCGGCGACTTCCTGACAGTCGGCGGGCTCCCGCTGCTGTGGCCTTGGGTCCCGAAGCCGCCGAAGTCCTTCGACGACATCCCAGTCGTGCGCTCCCTCTGGCAGCAGAACGGCTACGTCGCCGTGCCCGCGCTCGGCAAGACCGGCTCGATCCGCGAGCTCGCCCTGTTCGGCGTCCTGGGGCTCTACACCCTCGTCGCCATCACCGACACCATCGCCCGCGCCTTCGGCACCCCGCTGCCGATCCCCGGCCTGTCCGCCTGACCAAGGAGCCCCACATGACCCGCACCGAGCAGACCGTGACCGCCACCGTTCGCAGCGGCGCGACGCTGTCGCCGCGCCGGGCCCTGCTCGTCAGCACCCTGCACTGGTTCGGGGTGCTCAGCACCGGTGGCGTCCCGCTGGTGCAGTTCGCCCTGGCACTGGGCTACGTCTACAGCCCGACGCCCGCGGTCCTGGACGCGATCGGGGCCGAGCCCCTCATCACGCTGCAGGTCCTCGCCGGCCTCTACGTCCTCGCCCAGGTCATCGCCGTCGCGATCGTGGTCGTTCTCCGGGTGCAGTTCGTGATCGCGTTCGCCGTCCCGCCGTTCGTCCTGGCGCTCGGCTGGGTCGGGCTCAACAACCCGCCGATTGCCATCGCGCTGATCGCCGTCGGCTGGGTCGGACTGGCGGCCAAGTCGGTCAGCTGCCGCCTGAACGGCGGGGTGCCGCTGGGCGTGGTCGAGGTGCACTGCGCCGTGCCCGCGGCCGAGTCATACCAGGAAGGTCCTGCGGACCGCCTCGAGCGGCTCCACGACCGGGCCCCAGTCGGCCCGCCCGTCGCGGGCACCACCTCCCTCAAGCGCTGACGAGGACGGCCGCCGCGGAGTCCGCGCCGCACATCTGTACAGCATGTCGCTGGCCTGGACCTACCGCGCCTGGGGCGCAGCCCTGCCCTCCCTCGGGACCGACCACCTGGGGCGGCACATCCTCGTGCTGCCGTGGCCCCTGCGGACCACCGAGACCGCCCCTGAGGACGGCACCCGCTACCACCCCGCGCTGGCGCTGGTCGTGGCCCCCTGGTGGGCGTGCCGGCACGTCCTGCGCGACGCGCAGGTGCGCCGCTACCTCGCGTGGGAGCGCCGCCGCAGCCGCGACCTCACCCGGGCCGGCCCCGGCGCCAACGACGAGCACATCGAGACGATCTACCGCCGGTGGGAGCACGTGCGTCCGGCCCATCCCGACGCCTGGCGGAAGGGGGACCGGTGAGCACCGACCACGACGTGCACGAGGGCGCCCGGCAGCCTGCCCGGCCCAGCCCACGCGAAGCGTCCGAGGCCTTCGCTGACCCCGCCCAGCTCATCGACTCCTTCCGCGGCGAGTACGAGTTCCTGTCGAACTTCTACCGGGCCGCGCTGCGGATCGAGGGCGAGACCTACGCGGGAGGGGAGTGGGCCTTCAACGCACTCAAGACCCTGGACCTCGACCAACGGGTGACCGTCCGTCAGGCCGCCACCGCGTCCCGCGCGAAAGCCGCTGGGCAGAGGGTGACCCTCCGCGTGCCGAAGAAGGACTGGGACTCCCGCGTCCGCTACCAGGTCATGGCCCAGGTGGTGCGAGCCAAGTTCGAGGACGTGACCCTGCGCAACAGCCTCATCGCCACTCGCGACGCGCTGCTCATCGAGGGCACCGGCACTGCGCGCCGCGCCTGGCACGACCAAGCCTGGGGGCAGTGCTACTGCGACAAGCACCGAGCCTGGTGCGGTGGCAACGCCCTCGGCCTGGCACTCATGGCCGAGCGAGACCGGCTGCGCGGAGCGCACCGGCGCTGGACCCGCGTAGCCGTCACGGGGCACCGCCCGCATCTGCTCGACGAGGGCCAGGCAGCCTTCGCCCGAGCGGAGCTCTCGCGCCTCGCGCTCAAGCTCAAGACCGCCCACCACGCCAAGGTCGCCATCTCCGGGATGTCGACCGGGGCGGACGCGTGGTGGGCCGACACCGCGCTGGCGGCCGGGCTGGACCTGTGGGCCTACATCCCGTTCTGGGGCCAGCCCGACCGGTGGGCCCCCGGTCAGGCGCAGCACTGGGAGGACCAGGTTGCCCGCGCGTCTCGGCGCCTGGTGCTGGGACAGGCCTCGGACGTGGCGATGTACCACGAGCGCAACAACTTCATGCTCCGCGACGCCAACGCCTTGATCGCCGTCCACGACCCCGCCCACACCAGCGGCGGGACCGCCTCCACCATCGCCAAGGCCCGCGCCGCCGGCCGGCCGCTGATCCTTGTCGACGTCGTCTCCCGCCGCACCACCATCGAGAACCCCGACGGCCCCGCCAGCGTGGCCCGACCCTGAGGAGCGCCATGCCCAGCGACCAGTACGGACGCCTTCTCGCGGACGTGCTCACCCACGGCGAGAGCCGAGGCGACCGAACCGGCACCGGCACGATCGGGGTGTTCGGGCGGCAGATGCGGTTCGACCTCTCCGAAGGCTTCCCGCTCGTGACGACCAAGAAGGTCCACCTGCGCTCGATCATCGGCGAGCTGCTGTGGTTCCTGCGCGGGGACTCCAACGTCCGCTGGCTCCAGGAGCGCGGCATCAGCATCTGGGACGAGTGGGCCGACGAGAACGGCGACCTCGGCCCCGTGTACGGGGTGCAGTGGCGGTCCTGCCCGACGCCCGACGGCGGACACATCGACCAGATCGCCCGCGTCATGGACTCGCTGGCGACCAACCCGGACTCGCGCCGGCACATCGTCTCGGCGTGGAACCCGGCCGAGGTCGACGACATGGCCCTGCCGCCGTGCCACGCGCTGTTCCAGTTCCACGTCCAGGACCGGCGCCTGTCGTGCCAGCTCTACCAGCGCTCGGCCGACCTGTTCCTCGGCGTGCCGTTCAACATCGCCTCCTACGCGCTGCTGACCCACATGGTCGCCCAGCAGCTCGACCTCGAGGTCGGGGACTTCGTCTGGACCGGCGGCGACGTCCACATCTACTCCAACCACGTCGAGCAGGTCCTCACCCAGCTGGCTCGCGAGCCGTACCCGTACCCGATGCTCAACCTGCGGCGCGCCCCGTCGCTGTTCGAGTACGAGATCGGCGACGTCGAGGTCGTCGGGTACCAGCACCACCCCGGCATCAAGGCCCCCATCGCGGTCTGAGCCCGCGCGCCTTCCCGTCAAGGTGTGGGGTCGTCGCGGTCATCCGGGACATCCAGTAGTGCCGGCCGCCCCGGTCAGAGTGGCGCCGCTCCGTACGTCAGGGTGGCACCGTCCTTCGTGGTTCCCGGTCGGCGCATGCGCCGTGCGGGCACGGCCGCACGGTAGGGGTGAGTCCGCCGCGTGAGCGTGGGAGCCCTGGTGGAAGATCGGCACAGCGGGCGCCCGCGCGGGGCGGCGCCGACGACCGGAACAGGGCTCCTGCCGCACATATGAACCCCATGACGACCACCGACGCAGCAGCGATCGCCGCCGACTTCGCCCAGCTCAACCCCCTGGCCGAGCGGGAGGCCTACCTGGCCCTCGGCGAGAGCCTGCGCGCCGCCGCCAAGTCGTACTACGACGGCACCGAGCAGCTGATGTCCGACGCCGAGTACGACGCCGGGATCGCCGCGATCGAGGCGCGCGTCGCGCTCTCCCCCACGGAGATCGACGACTACGAGGACCTGCTCACCTCGATCGCAGCCGGGCAGTCCAAGGGCGGCGACGTCACCCACCCCAGCCGGATGGGGTCGCTGGAGAAGGCCGACGGCCGCGAGGGTCTTCGTACGTTCGTCACCTCCGTCGCCGGCCCGCTCGCCATCGAACCGAAGCTGGACGGTCTGGCGATCCGCGCGCAGTACGACGCCGAGGGTCGCCTGGTCCTGGTCGCCACGCGCGGGAACGGCACCACCGGGGAGGACATCACCCGTTCCGGCCTCAGCCTGCGCATCCAGGGGCTGCCCCGGCGGATCGACCCCACCTACGGTGTCCGTGAGGTCCGCGGCGAGGTGTACTGCGCCGACACCGACTTCCTGCGCGCCCAGACAGTACGCGCCTCGCTCGAGGGCGCGCCGTTCGTGAACTCCCGCAACGCTGCCGCCGGCATCCTGCGCAAGGGCGACAAGGCATACGCCGGCATCCTGTCGTTCGCCGCGTACGGCACCGGCCTCACCCGGCCGCCGGCCTCGGGTCGCTACACCGACGCCATGCGGGTCGCCGCCGAGGCGGGCGTCGCCACCACCGCCGGCCTGCTCGACTTCCTGCACCCGGTCGCCTCCGGCACACGCGAGCTCGACGACGTGCTCGCCCAGGTCGACGCCCTCGACGAGCGCCGTGAGACCATCGGCTTCCCCATCGACGGCATCGTCATCAAGGCCGACGCGGCTGCTGACCGCAAGAGCCTCGGTGAGGGTGACCGCGCCCCGAAGTGGGCGCTGGCCTACAAGTACGCTGCCGAGACCGCCACCACCAAGGTCGTCGCCATCGAGACCGCGATCGGGCGCACCGGGCGCCTGGCGATCCGAGTCGAGGTCGAGCCAGTGTTCGTCGGCGGCACCACCATCACCTTCGCCACCGGGCACAACGTCTCCTGGATGACCGAGCGGGACGTCCGTGTCGGCGACACCGTCACCATCAAGCGGGCCAACGACGTCATCCCGTACATCGAGTCCGTCGACCTGGGCGCCCGGCCCACCGACTCGGCCCCGTGGGCGCCGCCGGAGACCGACCCGCTCGGCGAGCCGTGGGACAAGTCCACGCTGCTGTGGCGGTCGGTCTCGCCGGAGCTGTCCGTGCTCGGCCGCATCACCTACGCCGCCTCCCGGGACTGCCTCGACATCGAGGGGCTGGGCACGGAGATCGCCACGGCCCTGGTCGAGTCCGGCAAGGTCAACGACGTCGCCGACCTGTTCGCTCTGACCGTGGACGACCTGGCCGCCCTGACGCTGGCCGAGGGCCGCCAGGTGGGCCAGAAGGTCGCGGCCAAGATCGCCGCCGAGATCGAGACCGCCAAGGCGTCCCCGTGGAACCGGGTCATCACCGCCCTGGGCATCCGGATGACCGGCCGGACCGCCGGGCGCCGGCTCGCCGCCGCGTTCGCCACCATGGACGCGCTGCGTGGCGCGGGGGTCGCTGACATCGCCGCCGTGGACGGCTTCGGCGACGTCAAGGCCGCCACGATCCGCGAGGGTCTGGACGACCTGGCGGCCCGCGGCGTGCTCGACCGGCTCGCTGCCGCCGGGGTCAACATGGGCGCCGAGCGCGCCCAGGGCGAGGCCGCGGGTCCGCTGGCCGGGATGACCGTGGTGGTCTCCGGGTCGGTGCCCGGGTACTCGCGCACCACCGTCGCAGAGGCGATCGAGGCCGCCGGGGGCAAGGCGTCCTCGTCGGTGTCGGCGGGCACCAGCATGCTGGTCTCGGACCCCTCCACCTCCTCCAAGTACGTCAAGGCGACCCAGCTCGGCGTGCGCATCCTCACCCCGGCGCAGTTCCTGGACCTGCTCGGCGGTGGGTCGGGTGCGTGAGCTGACCGCGCGCCAGGTCGCCGCGCTGTTCGTGGTGTCGCAGCGGGCACCGGTCAGCGCCAAGGACGTCGCCGGCAGCCTGCTGGCCACCCAGGCCGCGGCACGGTCCCGGCTCGACGGCCTGTGCGGTCGCGGGCTGCTGGACCGCCAGTACACCGGGCTGCGCGTCGGGGAGCGCGTCGGGTACGTGCTGACCGCCGAGGGTGCCCGAGTGCTGAACTCTCTGGACCTGTCCGAGGACTACGAGCCGGGGGAGTCGTGATGGGCACCACCATCGCGACGCTGCCGTCCACCGTCGCTGCCGCGGTCCGGGCGGGCGCGGAGCACCGCCTGCGACCGGTCCCGCAGGCAGGGAGCAACCTGTCCGACTTCGAGTGCGGGTGCGGCCAGCAGTTCGTCGCCAACGCCCTGGTGCGCACCCCGCGCGGACTGCCGAGCCTGCCCGCGGTGCACACGGCCGAAGCCCTCGCGCTGGCGGTCGGCGGCGGCCAGCTCGGGACCGAGATGGTCGACCGGCATCAGGTCACCGCTCTGCTGCCGGACTGGACCGTGGTCCGCGACGCTGCCGGGACGATGGCCCGCCGTGTCCCCGGGTTCAGCAGGGTCCGGTGGCTCACCCAGGCCGGGTCCCTCCTCGAGACCGGCGACCTCGCCCTGCCGCTGTCGGTGCTGCACCGCCAGGACCCCGCGGTGAGCTACGGACCTGCCTGACCCTGCCGGGGGAGTCCCCACCAGCGGCTGACCCACCGGTACCCGCGGCGCGACGGCGGCGCCACCCTGGTGGAGGTGTCCCCGGAGTGTGGCACGCCGACAGCGCCGTGCTGCTCGACCTGGAGGACCTGTCGGTGGCGAGCCTGAACGACGCCCGGCGCCCCGCCCGCTGCCGCACATCTGCCAGGTGTGGACGACACCGACGAGAAGCCGCTGAGCCCGGACGAGCAGCGAGCGATCCGATCCCTGAGAGCCCTCGCCAAGCGGTGGCCTCGGACGCTCACGTTGGCTTCCAAGGGCGGCGAGCTGGTCGTGCTTCGCACCCGCGACCCCCGGTTCGACTCCGACCGCACCCTCGAGCGGCACCAGGCGATCACCACCGAGGTGCGCGGCATCCCGAACACCGGCGGCGACTGGTGAGCGCAGCGTCGACCGAGCGGGCCCTGCTCGCCGACCGGGCCGGCACCTACTGCCTGGACGAGCTCTACCAGGCCGTGCACGCCGCCGGCATCACCGGCCGCGACGGGCGGCGGCGACGTCATCCACGGCCGCACCGACACCCGCTGGAAGCGGCGCGTCCGCAACGCCCTGCAGGCCCTGAAGCGCGACGGTCGCGCCCACCGCGTCGGCCCGTCGGTGTGGGTGCTCGACGGCGACCCCGCCGCCCCGGCCGCCGCCGTCCTGGTCAGCCTGGACGGCGCGCACGGGCAGGTTGAGCTGCACCTGTCCGCCGCTGCCGACCTCCTCGCCCAGCTGGACGAACCGCCCGCCCTGATCTGCGTCGACCCGCCCTACGGCCTGGGCGTGGGCCGCGGCACCCGGCACGACGTCGGGGCCCGCACCTACGGCCGCGACAACGGCCAGGTGGTGCCCGGGTACGTCGACGTCGACCCCGGCGCCTACCGGGAGTTCACCAGCCAGTGGGTGGACGCCGCGGCCCGCGCGCTCACCCCCGGTGGGTACCTGGCCGCCATCACCGGCCCGCAGCAGGCCGCCTGGGTGCAGGTCGCCGCCGAGGACGCCGGCCTGACCTACGTCAACTCCCTCGCCGTCGGGAGGGTGTTCGCGCTGCGGACCACCCGCCGGTTCGCCCACGCGCACTGGACCGTGACCATCATGTGCTCGGGGCCGTTGCGCTCCCCGGCACGCATCTTCACGCCGCCGCCGGACCTGCCGCGCGCCCGCTCCGGCGCCCACTACCCGCTGGACCTGTGGCCCATCGGAGACGTCGGCCGCGCAGACGCTCGCCCCGGCCAGCCGCGCTACGCGAACAGCCTGCCGGTCCCGCTCGTCGACCGTGTCGTGGGCGCCCTTACCCGCCCCGCCACACCTGCCCGCCGCGACTTGGTCTGCGACCCGTTCGTGGGGGGCGGCACCACCGCGCTCGTCGCGCTGCGGCGCGGATTGCGGTTCATCGGCGGCGACCTCAACCCGCGCGCGCTCGGCTTCACCGCCGCCCGCCTCAGCGCCGACCGCGCCCCCAGCGAGGCCGTCGCATGAGCGCACCCGGGCGCGGCGTGCCCGCCGGACCGATCCGGACGCACCTGCGCCGCCTGGTGCGCTGCGGCGCCACCGCCGCCTGGATCGCCCAGCAGTCCGGCGTCACCGAGCGCACCGTCCGGGCGGTGCTGACAGGCGAGCGGCTCAGCCTGTACCGCGGCACCGCGACCCTGCTGCTGGCCGTGCACGGTGACCCGCCACCCTCGGCGCGCCGCACCGAACCCGGCCCGACCATCGCCCAGGGGGACGAGCTGCTCGGGCGCCACTGGCCGCTGCAGACCATCACCCGGCTCGCCGGCCTCGGCCCTGGCACCCTGATGCCCTCCAACCTGACCACCGGGGTCTCCGAGGCGACCGCCGCGGCCGTCGCCCGCGTGCACGCCGCCCTGGCCGGGCGTGACGGCCCCGGACCGCGGCCCTACCCGCACCTGGTCGAACTGCTGGCAGGGCACTCCGACCGGGCGGTGGCCGCCGGTGCCGGGGTCGCCTCGGCCAGCGTGTGGCCGCCCGGCACGGGCAGCCGCTCAGCCGGCCGGTCGCGCTGGCCGTCAACTCCTGGCTGCACGAACGTGCCCTGGCCGCCTGAGCGCACCGCGCCGGGTGCCGCACATCCACTGGGCATGTCCTCCACGCCCACCCTCAGCCCCGGCGGCCTGGCCCTGGCCGCTGCCGAGCACGTCACCGCCCACCCCGGCACCAGCACCGCCGACCTGATCGGCGCGCTCGCCCCGTACACCGAGGTGCCCCACGTCCGGGTGCTCGAGGTCGTGCACCGGCACTCTCGCTCGCTCGGGTTCGGCCAGGGCAGCGACCTGCGCTGGTACGCCGCGCCGGACAGCGCCGAGATCGCCGCGGCGGTCCGCGCCGACGCGCCCGGCCCGATGGTGCAGCCCTACCTGGACGCCTGCCGCGAGTTGGAGGCCGTCGTGTCTGTCGGCCGCTCGACCCGCGTCCTGAACGCCCTCGGGCAAGCCCTGCTCGCGGACGCCGGCGTCGACCTGGACCGCTGCGGCCTGCAGCACGAACCGATCCTGGCCGACCAGCGGCAGCGGAACCTGGGGGTGGCCGGGCAGGCCGGCGCCGGTAGCGTGGCCCGGTGACCCGAGCCGCCCGTCCCGACGTCGTCGTGCGTCCCGTCGGGGTCGCCGACGCCCAGGCCTGGGCCGCGTTCCTCGTAGCCGCGCAAGCGCACACGTACGGACCGCTCGCCCCGGAGGGGTTCGGGGAGCGGCGGCTCGCGGAGGTCGACGAGGCCGCCGAGGAGCTCACCCGCCTCCTCGCCGACCCGGCGGGGTGGCACGGTGTGCTCGCCGAACGGGGCGGGGTCGTCGTCGCGGTCGCGGCCGCCGGCCCGGCTCCGGCCCCGTGGGAGGAGGACCTCGGGCTGGTGCCGCCGCCCACCGACACCCAGCTCGACAAGATCTACATCGACCCCACCGAGCACGGCACCGGCCTCGCGGACCGACTGCTGGCTGCCGTGCTGGCACCCGGGCCCGCGTACCTGTGGCTCATCGACGGCAACGAGCGCGCCGAGCGCTTCTACACCCGACGCGGGTTCGTGCCGCTCGACGAGCAGATCCCCGCCGGCGAGTCGTGGGGGAACATCCCGATGCACCGGATGGTGCGGGCCTGACCAGATTCCGGCGGCCAGGTCGAGAGGACGCTCGAGCGGCCAGATCGGGCCGGACAGCCCGCGGGTGAGGTCCAGCGGACCAGGTCGTCGCGCTGGGCCTCGGGGTGGCCGGCGTGCCGCACATACGAACGGCATGACCGACTACCAGGAACAGGTCGCCGACGCGCTGGACGCCGCTCGCGACGCCACCACCACCGCACTGGCGACCGCCCATGCCGGCGCAGCCGCCGCCGGCACCGACCTGGTGCCCGCCGGTGCCGACGCCGCCGTGTCGGTCAAGGCTCGGATGGCCGGAGCCCACGCGCAGGTCGCCAAGGCCCGCACCGCAGCGCTGGAGAAGGTCAACTCGGCCCGCGAGCTGATCGAGGCGCAGAAGGCCGAGCTGGACCGGCAGGCCCGCGCCCTGGAGCTCGAGCTCGCCCCGCTCAAGGAGACCCTCGCCCTCATGCAGGAGGGCATCTGGACCATGAACCTCTACCTCGGCCGGGACGAGGAGATCCGCCAGATCGCCGAAGGAGCCCCGGCCCCGGCCGGCACCCCGATCCACGTGCGCCAGATGGTGCTCGCGATGGACGAGGAGTCCGCGGTCAACGCCGAGGGCAACGGGATCGACTTCCGCTCCGTGGACGCCTTCGACGAGTGGGTCACCTGCGACCCCGCCCACCTGCAGCAGGTGCTTCCGGAGGAGCGCGGCGTGGTGGCCATCATGGCGCGCCGGTCCGAGATCGACTACAAGGACCCGTGGGCGAACAAGGAGTACAACAAGCGGAACCGGCACACCTACTTCCTGATCCGCAACGGCGGCGCCCTGTACCGGATGGACACCAACTTCGAGGTCGGCTACCGCCTGGTCCCGGCCCGCAACGAGTTCACCTCCATGTTCCTCGACCGCCACACCGGGCAGCCGCTGGTCCCCGGGACCGACAAGTGGCTGGCGGCCGAGAAGCTCGCCGGCGCCCGCGAGCGGCACTACATGCGTGTCGCCCTCATCCTGCAGGGACTCATCGACCGAACCCACGTGTTCGCACCGCTGCCCAAGCCGGGGGTCAGCCTGCTCACCCCGGCCGACTACGACGAGGGCCACGTGGTCCTGATCGCCGACGACGAGTCCGCTCTGACGACCGGTCGGACCCCGTTCTACGACTGGCTGCGGTCCCTGAACAGCCAGCTGCGCCCCGGCATGCGGGTCATGGTCACCACCCGGCACAAGGACTGGCCCTCCGGCTACCGCGACGGCGGTCACGAGCGCATCTGGCCCAACCGGGCCGAGTACCCGCGGGCCGGGCAGGTGTACACGATCGCGCGCGCCGGGTCCCGGCCCGGGGAGTTCGTCGTCACCTACAAGCGGACCCAGGAGACCTGGGTGAACGACGGCTGGGGCGGCGGGGAGTACCGCGTGCCCAAGACCGCCGCCTCCTGCTCGATCTTCGTCTCCGACCGGTTCGTGCTCCCGATCGACCTGGTCGACGTCGAGACGATGCGCACCTACCTCGGCGCCCGGCTGGAGCGGCACGCCTACGCCGACATGTTCCCCACGCTGACCGCCGCGATCGGGTTCCTGGAGGAGGAGAAGGCCGTCGAGGCCCCGTTCCGTGACCTGCTCGCCGCGCAGGTCGCCCAGGCCGAGGGCGTGGACCTGGACACCGCCGCGGCCCTGGTCGCCCCCGTGATCACCTCCTGGAAGGTCGGGGCCCGCTGGTTCCGCCCGATGTCCGGCGACCCCGAGGCTGAGGCCCGCGCCGCCACGGCGATCCTGGCCGAGCGGGCCCGCATCGCCCGCGCGGACGCCGGCGCCGGGGACGACGACGCGTTCCTCCGGCGGGCCCGGCGCGAGCACCGGGACGCCCTCCTGGTCGCCCGGAAGAAGGACGGCACCTACGTGGTCCTCACCCCGGCCACCCGGGCCTGGGGCCCGGCAGCCGGTACCCCGGAGCACGCCTCGGTCCCGCAGGACGTGTGGGTGCACGTGCACGAGTACACCCGCACCGGCAAGGCCCGCCCGGTCCGGCAGTGGCAGATCGTCCCGATGGCCTCGCTGTCGCGGTGGATCATCCTGCACGAGGCGCAGGCGTGGTCGACCTGGAAGCGTGCCGCCCGGCCCGCGGACCACCTGTCCGACCCGGAGATCAACGAGGCCATCAGCCGCATCCGCGACCGCGCCTTCCCGGGGCTGACCCTGATCGCGATCGGCTACGACGAGCGCGGCGGCTGGTGGAACAGCAACTCCAAGATGGAGTTCACCGCCTGGTACCACCCGGGCCCGGTGACCATCCCCGAGCGGGTCCTGACCGGCGAGCTGCCCACCCTGTACGCCAAGACGATCGCGGTGCGCGCGTCCCGCGAGGGGGACGGGTCGATCGGCCTGAGCTGGATCCGGGAGCCGTCGACGAACAACACCACCGTCTGGGAGCGGTTCCGCGGGCGGTTCCGTGACGCCGAGGAGAACCGGCCGGCCGGGGTCCCGTGGAACGACAACCGGCGCCACCGGATGGTGTTCCTGGACCCGGTCAACCTGCCCGCCGCGCACGCCGACGCCGACGCCTGGGTCGAGGCGCACGCCGCCGCCGACCAGCTGGAGTCGCAGGCCGACAAGGCGCTGCGCGGCGTCCAGGACGGCTGGACCGAGGCCCGGGTCGCCGCGGCCCGGGACCGGTTCATGGAGGACTACGCCGACGAGACGCTGTGGGCTGCCGAGGAGGCCCGGGTCCGGGGCACCCTGGTGGCGCCATGGAGGACCACGACCGACGACGAGCCCTGGGACGCGCTGCGCTACCTCGCGCTGCGGCTGACCGAGGAGGGCCGCACCCCGTGGGGGCTGACCGTCGCCGAGGCGATCGAGGCGCTGGACGAGCCCCTGAACCCCAAGCTCGGCTCCCGCCAGAGGCACTGGGCCGCCAAGGAGACCCTGCGGGAGCCGCTGCCGGAAGGGTTGCTGACCCTGCGGTTCGCGACCGAGCCCACCGGGACCGACGTCGTCGTGGCGGGGGCGGCCTCGTGAGCGCCCCGCGGATGACCCGCTGGTCGATGGACGCCACCCCGGCGCTGCTGCGCCCCGGGTCGATGTACCGGCTCGCCGGCGAGACCGCCTCCAAGGTGTGGGTCAACGCCGTGTGGGCCCGCAGCGTCAAGGGCGGGAAGGTCGCGGTGGCGTTCGGGTCGGTCTGGACCGTGGTGGACATCGACCGGGACGACCCGCTGACGCTGGCCGCCTTCACGGACGCGTTCGAGGCCCGCCGGCTGGCGGTCGGGCACGACGCCCTGGCCACCTTCGACGGCACCAACCTCACGATGCGCGGGCACGGCAAGCAGGCCAACGGTCGCGAGCCCTCCGCCCACCGGCGGGCCAACCCGCGCCGGGTCGCCGCCATCCTGCCGCGGCTGGTGCAGGTGCACGCCACCATCACCGGCAAGAAGATGCCGGCGGTCCCCGACGGCTGGAAGGGCTGGTACGCGCTGACCCCCGGCGGCTGACCGGCTGCCGCACATCACAGCGGCATGAGCGACCTCGAGCACCCCGTCCTCGCCGCACTCGCGCGCGCGTCCCTGTACGACGCCGCGGCTACGGTCGAAGTGCACCCGGACGCTCCGGTGCTGGCCCCCTCCGGCGGGCTGGTGCTCGCCTCGGTGCTCGCCGACACCCGTGGGCTAGCCCGCCGCGGCGGCCGGCTCGAGCGCGGGCACCGGGTCGAGGTCGTCCGGGAGCGGGTCGAGCTGTTCCAGCCGGACCCGAACGCCGCCATCTACCGGTTCCGGCGCGGGGAGATGCTCGCCGGTACCGCCGCGAGCGGCAAGGGCTTCTCGCGCTGGGCCACCCGGGAGTGGGTGCGGCTGCGGGTGATGGCCGACGGCCGCTGGCTCACCACCGCCATGGCCTCCAGCGGGGCGAGCGCCTACTTCAACCGGTACGTCTACTCGACCGCCCCCGGCGAGACCTCTTTCCCGCAGGCCGTGCGGGCCTTCGCGCACGTCGCGCCGGCGCCGCGCACCTACGAGGACTGCTTCCCGCTGCTGGACGCCGGCGGAGCCCGTCAGCTGTGGCAGACCGCGCCGCTGCCGGCGGCGATGATGAACGCGTTCGCGGGCGCCGGACCCGAGGACACCCCCGCCCTGACCCGGGCCCTGTTCGGCGCCCGGCGCTACCGCAAGGACCTCGCGCGCGCCGTCGCCGGCACGATCCATCCCGGAAGGCTCCCCGACCCCCGGCTGCTGACCGGGTGCCTGCTGGCCCCGTACGTGCCGACCGACTGGCTCGTGGAGCACCTCGGTGGCCGCGGCCAGAGCCTCGACCGGATCGGGAACATCAACGTGCGCGGGATGCGCGCGCACCTGCGCCAGCTCGACCAGCGGTCCCTGCGCCGGCTCGCGCTGACCGGGACCGGCACGGTTCACGGGTCCCTGCTGACCGACCTCAGCGGCTGGGTCCCAGCACCCGGCATGGCCCGGGCGGACTCCTGGGGCGACCTGCACGACAGGGCGATGGCCCGTCGCCGCGCCCTGGCCGAGCGAGACCGCGCCCGGCGCGACGAGCGTTACCGCAACGCCGCCGACGCCGCGTTCGCCGTCACCGACGACACCCTGCACCGGCAGCTGGAGGGCGTCACGCCCGGCGGATTCCGCATCGAGCTCGCCCGCGACGGCGCCACCCTGGACGCCTGGGCCGACTCGATGCACCACTGCATCGACTCCTACGCCTACCGCAACTGGGCCGGGCAGAGCCTGCTCGGGGCGATCCGGCAGCCCGGGGGCACGATGCTCGGCAACTTCGAGGTCACCGTCGCCAGCCGCTCGAAGGGGCACCGGCTGGACCTGACCCAGATGCTGGGCCGGTTCAACGCGGTGCTGCCGGCGCAGGTCCGGGCCGAGGTCGAGACCCACCTCACTGGCCGTGGCGTGCACGTGGCCCGCTACTTCGGCGACGACGCTCAGGCGCAGGCCGCCTGAGCTCCTCGGTTCACAGGCCGCGCAGCAGGCGGGCCTCCAACGCGTCGGCGGCCGGTCCAATGTGGCGCTCGTACAGGTCCTCCACGTCGGCCTCGCCCATGTGGGACAGCTGTTCCTCGGTGATCCGGCCCTCGGCCAGCGCCAGCGCCAGCGCATCGCCCGCCGACTCGCACCCGGCCCGGGCGCCCAGGTCGCGGGCGAACTGCGCACCGGTACCTGGCTCGATCGGCTCGGGCTTGCCCCAGCCCGTGGCGACCAGCGACCGGCCGGCGTCGGCGGCCTCGGCGACGTAGGCCGCGGCGTCGGTGATCGCCGGGGCGAAGTAGTCCTCGTGCAGCGAGACCAGGTCGTCGGCGGTGAGACCGGCCAGCACGTCGGCCGGGACCTCCTCACGGTTGAGCACGATGCCGACGAAGTCGGCCATGTGCGCCAGGTCCGCCTGGGCGGCGATCTGCTCCAGGTGCTCGCCCACACCGGGCTGGGCCAGGCCCTGCTCGATGTTCCAGGCCCGCAGCGCCTTGGCGTAGGCGGCGCCGAACAGGCCGGTGTCGCCCGGGCTCGGGCGGCCGGAGTTCCGGACGGCGTCGCTCGCGACCTGCAGGTCGTCGCTGGACCAGGACTCGGTCGCGGCCAGGTGCCGGCCCAGGAAGTTCAGCAGGCGCCAGTCCTTGGCGGCGCGGGGGTCGGCCGGCTCGGGGTTGGCGGCCTTCCAGGTCTCCAGGGCGGTGTCGTACTCGGGGTTGGACGCCTCGTCGTCCTCCTGGATCGCCTCGTAGGCGTCGCCGCCGGGGTGCGGCCGGCCGGTGGAGGCGATCTCCTCAGCGATGGCGTCCAGGTAGTCGGCGGCGCCGTCCCACTGCTCGTCGAGCCCGAGGATCCGGCCGATCTCGTCCAGGGCGTTCGCGTCACCGTGCACCGGCTGGTCCGGCACCAGCGTGATCGCCGCCTCGTCGCGTGGGGTGGTGGCGAACTGGCCGCCGATGCTGATGCCGGCGGGCTGACGGTTCTGCGGGGTTCGGGGCGCGTTCATGGCCGGTAGATGTGCGGGCGGCGATGCCGCACATACGAACGCTGAGGACCGTGCCGATCCGGCGCAGCCCCCCGCCCGAGGAGGCACCATGCCCAGCACCCCGTTGCGTCTCGCACCCGACCTGGCACTGCCGTTGGAGGCGGTCACCGAGACCTTCGCGATCGTCGGCAAGCGGGGCTCCGGCAAGACCAGCACCGCCCGCGTGCTGTCGGAGGAGCTGCTCGGCGCCGACCAGCCGGTCGTGGTGCTCGACCCGACCGGGGTCTGGTGGGGCCTGCGGTCCTCGGCCGACGGCGAGCACGCAGGCCACCAGGTCGTCATCCTGGGCGGCGAGCACGGCGACGCCCCGCTGGTGGAGACAGCCGGCGCCGCCGTCGCGGACGTGGTGGTCGAGCAGCGGGTCCCCGTCGTCCTCGACTTCTCGCTACTGAGCAAGTCCGCCACCCGGCGCTTCGCCACCGACTTCATCGAGCGGCTCTACCACCGCAACCGCCAGACCCTGCATGTCGTCGTCGACGAGGCGGACCTGTTCGCCCCGCAGCGGGTCCCGACCGGGGGAGAGCGGCTGCTGGGCGCGATGAACGACCTCGTGCGCCGCGGACGGGTCCGGGGACTGGGCGTCACGCTGATCTCCCAGCGACCGGCCGTGCTGAACAAGGACGTCCTCACCCAGGCGGAGGTGCTCATCGCCCTGCGCCTGACCGGGGCCCGCGACCGCGCAGCCATCAACGAGTGGATCGAGGCCCACTCCGGCCCCGAGGAGGCCAAGACGGTCATCTCCACCCTGGCCGGCCTGCCCGTCGGCACCGCGTGGATCTGGTCGCCCGGGTGGCTGGAGGTTCTCGCCAAGGTCGCGATCCGGGCCCCGCGCACGTTCGACTCCTCCGCCACCCCGAAGCCCGGTGTCGCGGTCTCCGCCCCTCGGAAGATGGCCGCCATCGACGTCGCCGCCGTCACCGCCCAGATCGCCGCGTTCACCGAGGAAGCCCAGGCTTCCGACCCGGTCGCCCTGCGCCGGAAGGTCAGGACCCTCACCGAGGACCTCGCCCGTGCACGACGCGCACCGGCCCGCGTCGAGACGACCCAGGTCGAGATCCCGGTCGAGGTGCGCGTCGAAGTGCCCGTGCTCGACCCCGCCGACGTCGCCGACCTGCGGTCCATTGCCGAGCAAGCCGCATCCTGGGCCGCCCGGGTCACAGAAGCGGCACACGCGCTCACCGCCCGGCTCGACGCCGCAGCGGCCGCTGCCGCCGCCGCTCCGCGGCAGACCACCCGGGCGCAGCCGCGGCCGACCGGGGCCAGCTCGCCCCCGCCGCCCGCGACGACGCCACAGCCCCGGCCACCCGCCGGTGCAGGGACCTCGATGTCGAAGGCCGAGCGTGCGATCCTCTCGGTGCTCGCTCAGCACGGGGAGCGGTCCACCACCCAGGTCGCCATCCTCACCGGCTACTCCCACAAGTCCGGCGGGTACCGCAACGCCCTGTCCAAGCTCCGCACCGCCGGCTACATCGACGGTCGCGGTCAGGTCACCGCCACACCCGCCGGCCTCGACGCCCTCGGCCCCTACGACGAGCTCCCCACGGGGGCTGCGCTGCGCGCATGGTGGGGCCAGCAGCACCTGAGCAAGGCCGAACGCGCCGCGCTCGATGTCCTCGCCCGCGCCTACCCGTACCCCGTCGAGGTCGCCGCGATCGCCGATGCCACCGGCTACTCCGCCACCTCCGGGGGCTTCCGCAACGCACTGTCCCGTCTGCGCAGCCTCGAGCTCGCATCCGGGCGAGGCGCTCTGGTCATGGCCGACGCCCTCGCCGAGGTTCCCGGCCAGCAGGCCTGAGCGCCAGGGACGCGGCGTCGCGCGGCTGCTGCCGCACATCTGAACGCCATGACCCTGAGCTTGGCCGCCGACGCGCTTCGCGCCCTGCACACCCTCACCCGACTCGACGGCCCGGCCCAGAGCTGGGAGCGGGAGATCCTCGCCGCGTGGCCGGGCTGGGGCGCGCTCGCCCCCGCGTTCGCGACCCAGCCGAAGGGCAAGTGGATCCAGGTCGCCGACGAGCTGGAGAACCTGCTCGGCGACCGGACCGACTGGCTCGCCGCCGGTCTGCAGGCCACCGACACCAGCTACTACACCCCCGGCTGGCTCATCGACGGCATGCTGGACGTGCTCACGCGAGTCGGCTTCACGGGCGGCGACATCCTCGAGCCTGGCTGCGGGTCGGGCCGCTTCATGGGCACCGGCGCCCTGCCCGGCGCCCGCTGGACCGGCATCGAGGCCGACCCCGTCTCCGCCGCGATCGCCACCGCCCTGCACCCCGAAGCGACCATCCTGGCCCAGCGTCTGGAGCACACCACCCTGCGGGAGGCGTCCTTCGACGCCGCGATCGGCAACGTTCCCTTCTCCGGGGCCGCCCCGTTCGACCCCGAGGTCAGCGCGCCGAACCTGCACGCCTACTTCATCCTGCGCGCGCTGCGCGCCGTCCGCCCTGGCGGGTACGTCATCGTCGCCACCTCCCGCTACCTGCTGGACGACGCCCGTCACACCGACGCGATCACCGAGCTCGGCGAGCTGCGCGGAGCGGTCCGGCTGGCGTCGGGGACCTTCGAGGCCACCGCCGCCGTCGCCGACGTCCTGGTGCTGCGTCGCCGCGGAGGGCAGCCGGTTGCCGGTGCCTGGGACGACGTCAAGCACCGAACCGGTGGCCCGCTGCGCTCCGGGTACCGGTTCGGCGACGGCGAGGTCCGCGGGGACAACCGGCTGGTGGTCCGCAACGAGGCCGGCGACCAGGGCTTCAACACCCCCGAGGTGAAGGTCAACCGGTACTGGGAGCTGCACCCGACCCACGTCGCCGGCCGCATGGTCGCCACCGGGTTCGACCGCGCCCCGCTCAACGTCCTGGCTCAGGACCCCGCCGCCTCAGGCGCCGCCGCGCTGGCCGCCGCGACGGCTGACCTGCCGTCCCTACCGCCGCGCCCGGAAGCCGTCGACCCGTTCGAGGGCCTGGTGCTCGCTGATGCGCAAGGGCGGCGGGAGGGCTCGCTGCACCTGATCGACGGTGCCGTGTTCCAGGTCGTCGACGCGACGCTCGTGCCCAAGGACCGGCCCTCCGCCGAGCTGCGCGCCCTGATCGGCCTGCGGGACGCGATCGTGACGCTGCTGGCCGCCGACGCCGAGCACACCCAGGCCCGCGACAGCGACCCGGTCGCCCACCTGCGCGTTGCTGCGTTGGACGCCTACACCGCCTACGTGACGAAGTACGGGCCGCTGAACCGCGGCACCCTGCACGAGGGCGCGCTGGACCCCGAGACCGGCGAACCGAAGTTCTCCTGGCGTCGCCCGCCGATGGGCGGGTTCCGCCGCGACCCCGACTACATGACCGTGATGGCGTGCGAGGTCTACGACCCCGACACCGAGACTGCAGAGGCCGCCCCGGTGCTGTTGCGACCGGTCAACCGGGCACCCCGTCCGATCGAGCGGGTCGAGAGCCCAGCCGAGGCGATCGCGGTCTGCCTGGGCGAGAGCGGGCGCATCGACCTGGAGCGCGTCGCCGGGCTGCTCGACCTTCCCGCCGACGCCGACCCGATGGCAGCCCTGGGCGCGCTGGCCTACCTCGACCCCGACACCGGCCGGGCGGTCCCGGCCCGCGACTACCTCTCGGGCAACGTCCGGCAGAAGCTGGCTCGCGCGCGCACCGCCGCGGCCCGCGAGGCCGTCTACGCGCGCAACATCACGGCGCTCGAGCGCGTCGTACCGGAGGACTTCGGCCCCTCCCGCATCCGGGCCACCCTGGGTGCGCCGTGGATCGCGCCCCAGCACGTTGCCACCTTCACCCAGCAGGTGCTGGGCCAGCGCGCCGACGTCCGGTACTCCGCGGCGCTGGCGCTGTGGGAGATCGAGGGCAAGTGGTGGGGCAAGCCTGAGCAGGCGCTGGCCTGGGGCACCGGACGCAAGACCCCGTTCCAGATCCTCGAGGCCACGCTGAACGGGCGCCCGCTGACGGTCGTCGACGAGGTCTGGGACGAGCACGCCAAGCGGTACCGCTCCGTACGCAACCCGGGGGAGACCCTGGCCGCCGAGGAGAAGGCCACCGCGATGCAGGAGCGGTTCGCCACCTGGATCTGGGAGGACAAGGCCCGGGCCGAGGCGGTCGCCGCCGAGTTCAACGGCCGCTTCCGCTCCCACGTGGCCCGTGTCGCCGACGGCTCCGCCATGACCTTCCCGGGCCTGTCGCCCGACATCTCGCTGTGGCCCTGGCAGAGGGACGCCGTCGACCGGATCCTGTCGGCGCCCCGGACCGCGATCGGTCACGCCGTCGGCGCCGGCAAGACGCTCTCGATGGTGGTCTCGGCGATGCGGCTTCGCCAGCTCGGGCTGGCGACCAAGCCGATGCTCGCCGTGCCCGGGCACCTGCTGGAGCAGATCGCACGGGAGGCCATGCAGGCCTACCCCGGCGGGAAGTTCCTGATCGCGTCCAAGGAGGACCTGGCCGGCGACGCCCGCCGGCTGTTCGCTGCCCGCTGCGCCACTGGTGACTGGGACCTGGTCATCGTCACCCACGAGACCCTGGTGTCGCTGCCGGTCGACCCGCGCGCCGAGGAGGACTGGGTCACCGAGGAGAAGTACGCCCTGGCCGATGCGATCCGCTCGGACGAGAACCGCTCCTCCCGCGGCCGTACCGCCAAGGCCATCGCCACCGCCGTCAAGAAGCTCGACGCGCGCCTGGCCGAGTTGCGCCACCAGGTCGCCGACCCCGCCGCGGTCATGTTCGAGCACCTGGGCGTCGACTGGCTCGGCGTCGACGAGGTCCACATGTTCAAGCGCCTGAGCATCACGGCCCGAGCGGAGGGCTTCTCCTTCGGTGCGTCCAAGCGGGCCACCGACCTGCTGCTCAAGGTCCGGGTGCTCGGGCAGCGCCGCGGCGACCGGCCCCACTTCGCCGGGTTCTCCGGCACGCTGTTCTCCAACACCCTCGCCGAGATCTACGTCTGGCAGAAGTTCTTCCAGCCCGAGGCGCTGGCCGCCGCGGGTCTGGAGTCCTTCGACGCCTGGGCCGCCATGTTCGTCCGGTTCGTCACCGCGGTCGAGGTCGCCCCCGACGGGTCGGGCTTCCGGATGCACCGCCGTCCGGCGGAGATCACCAACACCCGCGCCCTGATGGGCATGTTCACCCAGGTCGCCGACCTGCTGCCCGCCGATGCGCTCCCGCTGGAGCGGCCCGAGACGCACTGGCACACCGAGGTCGCCCAGATGAGCGGGCCGCAGGCCGACTTCGTCGCCGCGCTGGCCACGCGCGCCGACGCGCTGCGCAGCAAGAGGCCCACGGCCGGTACCGACAACATGCTGCTGATCTGCAACGACGGCCGCCTGGTCGCCCTCGACCCCGCGTTGGTCGGGCTGGAGGGGCCGGCAAGCAAGCTCGACATGGTCGCCGCACGCGTCGCCGCGATCTACCACCGCGACGCGTGCCGCACCTACCCCGGCGCCGAGAGGCCCGGGTCGCTGCAGCTGGCCCTGTGCGACCTGGGCACACCCGGCGCCAAGGGCTCGCAGACCTACGGCCGCATCAAGGCCGCCCTGATCGCGCGCGGCGTCCCGGCCTCCCAGATCCGGTTCGTGCACGAGGCCGGCACCGACAAGGCCCGCGCGGCGCTGTTCGCCGCCTGCCGCGACGGACAGGTCTCGGTCCTGATCGGCTCCACCGGCAAGGTCGGCGTCGGCACGAACATCCAGACCCGGATGGCCGCGCTGCACCACGTCGACGTCCCATGGCGCCCGGCGGACATCGAGCAGCGCGAGGGCCGCGGCCGCCGGCCGGGCAACAAGGCCGGCCGGCTGGACATCTACCGGTACGTCACCGAGGGCTCCTTCGACGCCTACATGTGGCAGACCAACCAGACCAAGGCAGGGTTCATCCACGCGCTGCTGTCGGCCTCGCAGGACGTCGACACCGTCTCCGACATCGGCGCCGCCGTCCTGTCCTACGGGGAGGTCAAGGCGCTCGCCTCGGGCAACCCGCTGCTGCTGGAGCACGCGCAAGCGCTGGCCGACGTGCGCCGGCTGCGGACCCTGCACGCGATCCACGCCCAGCACGTGGGCGACCTGAACCGCCGCGCCCGCGACCTGGGGGAGCGGGCCGAGCGGGCCCGGGCCGTGGGCCAGAGCATGGAGAAGGTCGCCGAGACCGTCGCCTCCTGGACCGAGCGACCGTACTTCGACCCGGCCAGTGAAGATGCCTCGGTCGCTTCGATGCTGACCCAGGAGCGGCCCGGCCACGGGCGCCTCTCGCGCTCCTGGCGCGGGCTGAAGGTGGAGCTGGGCAAGTCCCGGGTCGGCGCTCCTCGCCTGCTGCGGATCTACCTGGACTACCGCGAGCTCGACGAGGTTCGGGTGCCGCTGCGTGCACTGCGGCATGACGCGGTCGCCGCGGTCCGCCAGGCACTGGGGCAGTGGCTAGCCAGCACCGAGACCTTCCGGGCCGACCTGGCGCTTCGGGTCGAGGACGCCCGTGAGGAGGCGCGCGACCTGCTCGCGGCCGCCGAGACAGCCCGGTTCGAGCACGAGGAGGAACTGGCCGCCGCCGAGGCGCACCTGACCCGCGTCAACAACGCGATGGCTGAGGACGCCGCCGAGCACCTGGCGGCAGCCGCCTGAGCCGGGCCGATCGGCCCGCACATCTACGAGCCATGAGCCCGAGCCCCGCCACCCGTGCCACTCGCGTGCCCGCCGGCGTGCGGGCCGGCGGGCAGTTCGCCACCGAAGCTCGCGACGAGGCCCCGATGGGCCTGCTAGCGACACAGCAGGAGATGAGCCCGGACGAGGACGGCTTCCCGACAGTGCTGTGTGCCCGGTGTCAGGGGTCCGGCAAGTCGCTGTACAACCGGGACGCAGGCCACTCGCGCTGCTTCGCCTGCAACGGGCTCGGCCGGCGGTACCCGCGCGGCCCGGTCGCCGACGCGATCGCCCAGTTCTCCAAGGCCCGGACCGCGGCGGCGCGCCCGCAGGCGTGGCAGGTCCGCGCCGGGGACGTCGTCTCCCCGATCTACGAGGGCTACGGGCAGGCGAAGTGGGGCGTGGTCGAGAAGGTGCTGGTCGCGCGCGGCCGGCCGGTGCGCTTCGAGGGCGAGGGCGAGAACCGGCGGCCGACAGCCTGGGCTGCACTCCTCGTACTCGACGACGGGCGACGGCTGCAGGTCACCACAGACACGGTGCTCGCACGTCGAGCGAGCGAGGTTGACCCCGCCCCGTTCGTGGAGATGGCGCTGGCGGGGGAGTAGACGTCAGGCCCTGCGCCGGCGCCGCAGCGCGCGGGTGGTCCACGCGTCGTCGACGACCTTGGCCACCCAGAGGGCCGCGACAGCGAACGCGAGACCCGGCCAAGTCTGGCCACGACCACGCCCACCAGATCGAGCACCCGAGCAGGGCGGCCCAGGCCAAGGCGCCCTGGAGGCTGACCTGTGGGGCGACTGAGGCGCCCGTGGAGCGCGAGGTGTCCATGCCCCACAGATGTGCGGCATGGAGCCATGCGGTCTCGGTTCGAGTTGCTGCTGTCGAGTGCGAGATGCCGATCGGCGCTCACGGGTTCTACCTCCGGAGTGCCGCCGTGGTGAGCAGCGGTGGCCGATGACCATGCCGAGTGGCCGGGCGACGTCAGCCGACGGAGGTGCGGGCCTTCCTCGGTACGCCCGCTGTCGGCCGCAGGTCCGAGGGCGACGAGCAGCTGGCGATCTCCAGCGCGGCGCTCAGCGGCCTGAGGTGTCAGCCAGGACCGCGCCGGCGTCGAGCTCGGGCCGTGACGGCAGGTGGCGGTAGAGCGTCGTGCGGGGGATGCCGGTGCGAGCGCTCACCTGGCGAATCGTCAGGTGCTCGACGTCCCTGAGGTGCGCGGCGTACCGCAGCTGTTCGTCGGTCACCGTGCGAGGCCGACCGACCTGCTTGCCGGCGGACTCGGCGACGGCTCGCGCGTGGCTGACGCGCTCGAGCATGTAGGTCCGCTCCATCTGCGCGAACAGGGCGAGCATGACGACGGCGAGCTGGGCCATCGGGTCGTCCGGGTCGGTCGTGTCGACGCGGATCGGGTCGGCCAGGTTGCGCAGGCCGATGCCGCGCTCGTTCAGGTCGTGGAGCATGTTGAGGGTGTCACGGACCGTGCGCCCGAGGCGGTCGAGTGTGTGCACGACGATGACGTCGCCGCGGCGCGCGTACGAGAGCAGCCGCTGAAGCCCGTCACGGTCCGTGGTCGCGCCGGACTTCCGGTCGACGTAGGTGTGCTCGGGCTCCACGCCGACGGCGGCGAGCGCGTCGAGTTGGCGGGTCAGGTCCTGCTTCGACGTCGAGATGCGCGCGTACCCCAGCAGCATGCTCGGACAGTACCGGATGTCGCGGATGCCGGAGGTTCCGGGACGCGGCGTTGTGGGATGACTTCTGGTACGCGGATTCGCCGCGTGTCGCGTGTGACTTTCAGAGATCGCCGGCGGGGCCCCGCGGATTCTGAGTGGCGGCCTCGGCCGCCTGGGTCGCAATCGCCGCAGCCCGCTGACACCGGCGGGCACGGGCCGGTGATCACGACGACATAGTTGTCTTGGGCGTTGGACGGCTCGACCGGTCGTCTGTTTCAGCGGCGCTGACCGGTGATGAGACGTAGGAAGTCTCCGACGGGAACTCGGGCTTCGAGTGGGTGGCGGAAGGGCTGATCTCCGTTGACCGTGTAGCTGTTGCGTCGGCCGACGCGTTCCTTGAGGACGTAGCCGGCGTCTTCGAGGTTGCGCAGGATGCCTTGGACGGCTCGTTCGGTGATCCCCACCCGAGCGGCGATGTCGCGCAGGCGGGACTGTGGGTCGAGTGCGAGGCAGACGAGCACGTGGCCATGGTTGGACAGGAAGGTCCACTCAGGCAGGTTCTCGGGGCTTGGCTGGGCGGACACTCGTAGAGAGTACTGCGCAGACATGATCGGCAACTCGCGCATCGCCGTGCTGGTGTGGAGGGACGAGGTTTCGGCTTGGGTGGTCACGGCGCCTCGACCCGGCTCTTTGTGGGGCGGCGTGCAAGCACCGGCTCGTGACTCGCGAGGCTTGCGTCGGGGCCGACGATGAGGACGGGGAACGGCGCCTTGCGCGCGAGCTCCTCGGCGACGCTGCCGAGGATTCGTACAGACAGTCCGCGGCCTTTCCTGCCGATCGCGACGAGGTCGGCGTGGTGGCGTCGGGCGCAGCGCAGCAGCGCCGGCCCGGGTCGCCCAGCGAGCACCTCACAAGTGACGGCCCGGTCGCCGACGGTGCGGCGGGCAGCAGCCAGGAGCTCGTGGGCGGCGTGCTGGCGGCCGCGCCAGTCGATGTCGGCCGCATCGAAATCCACCACCGTCGCGAGCACGATGACTATCGCGGACTTCTCGTCGAACAGGCGCAGGACCGCATGCAGGGCCGCGTGGGACTCTAGGGATTCGTCGATGCCGACGAGGACCCGGGTGCTGTCGGTGGGGAAGTCGTCGGCCTGGTCCGCGTGTACGAGCCTGGGTGTGCGCTCGATGCGCTCGGCGGCCATGAGGGCAAGGAAGGGGCCGAACACCACGGCCATCAGGAGCCACAGTGGGTCGCGGTGACCGCGGCGCGCCATCCACAGGATCGTTGCTAGTCCCGCCGCGAGCCACACCGCACCCGCCACGGCGCCGACCTGAATCCCAGTCATCGTCACCGCCTCCCTCGCGCCTGTCTCCGGGTGCCACCGACTCGGGAAGCGGCGGTGGCGGCTGTGCCCGATGTCGACAGTGTAATCCTAATGCGGGAAACATAGTGCGTCTATTGTCACCGAGGTCGGGGTGACGTGGCCAAGGCCGAGATCACCCCGACGCGTCGTGTCGGCACGCGTGCCCACGTAGCCAGGTCGTTCGCGCCGCGCAGGAACAACTCGCCTCCGACGGCCGCGAGCCCGACGCCCGGGATAAAGGCCAAGGCGCCGGGCGTCACGGTCGGCCGGCTCAGCCGGTGCGGCCGGTGAGCCTGCGCGCGAGCTTGATGAGCTCTTCGACGAGGAGCACGGTGGCCGCGACGGCGGCGCAGGTGGCCCACTGGGCACCGGTCAGGGCGGTGGTGTCGAAGATCGAGTTGAGCAGGGGGAGCTGGACGGCGAGCACCTGCAGCAGGACGACGACGGCGAAGGAGCCCCACAGCCACCGGTTGGTGAACAGGTGGCGGGTGAAGACGCTCTCCCGCTCGGCACGGGCGTTGAGGGCGTTGAAGAACTGGAAGAGCACGAAGGTCGTGAAGGCCATCGTGGCGGCCACGGCGGCGCCGTACTGGTCGCCGGCGAAGGCGAGCACGCCCAGGGTGCCGGCGGCCATGACCGCCCCGGCGCGGAACATCTTCAACAGCCGGGCGCGCCCGAGGATCCGGGAGCGCCGGTCGCGAGGCGGCTCCTGCATCAGCCCGGGCCGCGCGGGGTCCACTCCCAGGGCCATGGCCGGCGGCCCGTCCATGATGATGTTGACCCAGAGCACCTGAATAGCGGTGAGTGGGGCGGGGAGCCCGGCGATGGTCGCGCCGAGGAAGGTCAGGATCGCGCCGATGTTCGTGGAGAGTTGGAACCGGACGAACTTGACGACGTTGTCGAAGATCCCTCGACCCTCGCGAACGGCCCTGACGATGGTCGCGAAGTTGTCGTCGGTCAGGATCATCGTGCCGGCTTCCTTGGTCACCTCGGTGCCGGTGATGCCCATCGCGACGCCGATGTGCGCGGCGCGCAGCGCGGCGGCGTCGTTGACGCCGTCGCCGGTCATCGCTGCGACGTGGCCGCGGTCGGTCAAGGCCTTGACGATGGCGACCTTGTGCTCCGGGGCGACCCGGGCGAAAACGCCGATGTCCTCGATGCGCTCGGTGAGCTCGGCGGGGCTCATGCGGTCCAGGTCCGCACCGGTGACGACGTCACCGGAGATGCCGAGCTCGCGTGCGATGGCAGCTGCGGTGTCGCGGTGGTCGCCGGTGATCATCTTGACCTGGATCCCGGCGCGGTGGCACAGGGCGATCGCCTCACGGGCCTCGGCTCGGGGCGGGTCGGCGATTCCGACCAGGCCCAGGAAGGTCACGCCGGTGAGCCGGTCGGCAAGGGAGGCGGGGTCTCTGAGGTCGTCGAGCAGTGTGGTGGCGACTCCGATGACTCGCAGCCCCTGGGATGCCAGGCGGCTGATCTCGGCGTGGACGCGGGCCAGGGCGTCCGGGCCCAAGGGCTTGACCCCGTTAGCGGTGGCGATGAACGCGCTGCGCCCGAGCAGCACGTCCGGGGCTCCCTTGAGGTAGGCGCGGGCTCGAGTGCCTTCGGCGTGGACGGTGGCCATGTACTTGTGCGCGGCGTCGAACGGCACCTCGCCGATGCGGGGGTGCTCGGCACGCAGCGCCGTGACGTCGATGCCGGTCTTGGCGGCGAGGACGACGAGGGCGCCTTCGGTGGGGTCGCCGACGATCGCCGGTGCACCGTCGCGGGTGGTCAGGACGGCGTCGCTGGCCAGCGCGGCCGCCCGCACCAGCGGATCGAGGTCGCTCGGAAGTGGGGCGCCGTCGGTCGCCCGCAGCTCGCCAGCCGGGACGTAGCCCTCGCCGGCGACGGTCACATCGCGACCGGCGACGACGACAGCTCGGGCGGTCATCTGGTTCAGGGTCAAGGTTCCGGTCTTGTCGCTGCAGACCACGGTCGCCGCGCCCAGGGTCTCCACCGAGGCCAGGCGCTTGACGATGGCCCCTCGGCGGGCCATCCGCTGCACACCCAGGGCCAGGGTCAGGGCCAGGACGGCGGGCAGGCCCTCGGGAACGGTCGCGACAGCCAGGGCGACTGCGCTGAGCGCGAGCTCGGCCAGGGGCTCGCCGCGCAGCAGCGCGAGCAGGGCGTAGGCGCCGACCGCGGTTCCACCGATCACGGCGATGCGCTTGCCGACGGCGTCCAGCTCGACCTGCAGTGGGCTCTTGGGCTCGGTGCCGGTGCGCAGCATTCCCGCGATCGCGCCGACCTCGGTGGCCATCCCCGTGGCGGTCACCACGAGCTCTGCGCGGCCGCGGGTCAGGGCGGTGTTCATGTACGCCATGCCGGTGCGGTCGGCGAGCGGGACCTTCGCGCCGTCACCGGTGAGGGCGGTCGGTGCGGTGGTCTTGGCGACCGGCTGGGACTCCCCGGTGAGCGCGGACTCGTCGATCTCGACACTCTCGGCGACGAGCAGGCGCCCGTCGGCCGGCACCCGGTCGCCAGCCTCCAGGAGCACGATGTCGCCAGGCGCGAGGTCGCCGGCGTCGATGACGTCGACCTGCTCGCCGCGGCGCACACGGGCGGCGGGGGTGAGCATCTTGCGCAGTGCCTCCAGGCTGCGCTCGGCTCGGTTCTCCTGGACAAACCCGATCGTGGCGTTGATCAGCAGCACGATGGTGATCACCACGGTGTCCTTGACGTCCCCGATGAGGCCGGCCAGGACCGCCGCGGCGATCAGGATCAGGATGAGCAGGCTGCGGAACTGGTCCAGGAACCGCCGCCACGCCGCCCGGCGAACCGGCTCGGCAAGCCGGTTTGGCCCGACCGCACTCAATCGCCGGCTGACCTCCGCTTCGTCGAGGCCCCGGCCGGGGTCGACTCCCAGGGCTTCGGTGACTTGCGATGCAGGGATCAGATGCGCATCCGGCACGGTCAGTGCGCTCCCGGGTGGGACGGCACTGGAGGTGCGCCCCTCGGCGGAGGCGGGATGGGCGAGGACTGGCTGCGGGTCGTTCGTGCGTCGGGCCGTGGGCACAGCGGGCTCCTGAAGGTTGGGAGGGACACGGGCACCGGCCCGGGCCGCTAGGGGGTCAGCGGCCCGAGCCGGGGGCGAGGTGGTCTCTCCCGCCCCCGCAGGGGCCGGCGGCCCGGGCCTTTCGGCCGAGATGACGAGACGCCGTGAGGGGGTACTCCCCAACCTTGCGATCCACGATGCCGGAACTTGACTTCGATTGTCAACAGGTCCGGCTGATCCCGTGGCCAGCGGAGCCGCAGCGCGAGGCGCCAGAGCTCGTCGGAGCCTTAAGGTTGTCCCGGATACGCGAATCGTGCTTCACTCGTTCCGCACGGACGAAGGGGAGTATCCCTGAGCGATGCGTCGTCATGACGGTTCCTGGGTGGGACCCGGCGCCTCGGGCCGATGGGCCGGGAGAGACCTTCGGTTGGACCGAGAACCGACCGAGGAGCACCCCATGACCGACCTGACCCACGAGCCCGTCGCCTTCAGCCGGTGGAGCGGTCCACGACACGTGATGTCGCCCCCACCGGCCGAGCTCGTCGTCGAGCTCCAGGCCCCGACCACCTTCCCCGCCATCACCCTGCTCCTTCCCACCACGGCCGGGAGTGTGATGACGCCGGAGGACCGCGTGGCCCTGCGAGGGCTGCTGGACCAGGCGCGGCAGCGGCTATACGCCGGACGCGTCCCCGCGGCCGACGACGTCCTAACCGAGCTGGCCCGGGTGGCTGAGGAGGCGATGACACTGTCGACCGCGTCCGGGCTGGCGGTCCTGACCTCGCGCGACGGCATCCGGGCCAGCATCCGCCTGCCCGTGGCGGTGGTGCCGCGCGTCGTCGTGGACGCATCCTTCGCGACGCGTGACCTTGTCCGCGCCCTGCACCGCACCCCCCGCCATGCCGTTCTCGCCCTGGGCTCGCGCCAGGCGCGACTGTTCGAGGGCGCTGGTGACGAGCTGCGCCCGGTGACCGGGCGTTTCCCGATCACCGCGGCGCGCGAGCAACGCCGTGACCCCGACCGGCCCGGTCTGGCGCGGTCCGACGCCGCCGCGTTCTATCGCGACGTCGACGCGGCGCTGGGAGCGCACCTGCGCCTGCACCCCTCGCCGATCGTGCTCGCCGGCTCACCGCGCGCCGTCGCCGGATTCAGGGCGGTCTCGCGTCATCTCGCCCGACTGGCCGGAACGGTCGAAGCTGACGTGGTCCGCGAGCCCCTCCCCTCGCTGGCTCGCCGGGTGCGACCGGTCCTCGAGCAGTACCTGCGATCCCGTCAGGAGGAGGCGTTCGGCCTCCTCGAACGTCGGATGGGATCCCAGGCTGCGGTCAGCGGCGTGGCCGCGGCGTGGCTCGCCGCACGCCACGAACGCCCCGAGATGCTCGTGGTCGACGAGTCCCTGGTCATGCCGGCCCGCCTCAGCCCAGACGGCGACTTCCTCGAGCCGGCGGAGGACCCGGAGGCCCTGGACGTCGTGGACGACATCATCGACGAGCTGATCGAGCTCGTGCTGCGCCGCGGCGGATGGATCGCCCTGGCCGAACCTGGCCGGCTGACCGCCCACGACGGAGTTGCCCTCACCCTGCGGACCAAGGCCGCGCAATGACTGCGCGTCAGAACGCGGCATCGCCGGTAACGGGCGCGAAGCGAGCAGCCCGCCGAACCCAGCTGGCTGCCGCCGCGGCTGGCGTTCGGGTGCTGCCCGAGCGCGCGCGAGGACTACGCCGGGCGAACCTGGCTGCCTGCGCGCTGCACGCCGTCAGTGCGGCCGCGGTGCTTGCACTGGCGGACGAATTCACTTTGCCGGTGACCGGCACTTACCTCGTGGGACCACCGGGCACCGACGGGCAGAGCGTCACCGTGCTCGACCTGTCCGTCGCTGGCGCTGTCGGCGCCTTCCTGATCCTGTCGGCGCTGTTCCACCTGCTGGTCAGCGCCCCATTCGTGTTCAAGCGCTACCTCACCGGATTGACCCAGCACCGCAATGTGTTCCGCTGGGTGGAGTACTCCCTGTCGAGCTCACTGATGATCGTCGTGATCGCCCAACTCTGTGGGATCACCGACGTCGCGGCGCTGATCGCCATCGCCGGCGTGAACGCCTCGATGATCTTCTTCGGGTGGCTGCAGGAGAAGTACCACGAGCCCGGCGACGGCGGGTTCCTGCCGTTCGCTCTCGGCTGCGTCGCCGGCGTCGTACCGTGGCTCGCGATCCTGGTCTACGTCCTGGCGCCCGGGTCGACGTCCGGGGCCGAACCACCTGCCTTCGTCTACGCGATCGTCATCTCGCTCTTCGCGTTCTTCAACGTGTTCGCCCTTGTGCAGTGGCTGCAGTACCGGCCCGTCGGGCGCTTCCGCGACTACCTCGTCGGGGAGCGCACGTACATCGCACTGAGCTTCATCGCCAAGTCCGCCCTTGCATGGCAAGTCTTCGCTGGAACACTCACCGCATGATCCCCCCGCCCTCACGCCACGGCACGGGCTCCTGATACCCACCCACAGCTCAAGCCCGGCGCTCTTGCCGCATCCTGTGTGGCGTCAAGCCTGCGTGCTCTGAGGCGCGATGACAGACCGGCGCCTCCACAGCGGATGTGCGCGTCGGACTGGGTGGGACGAGCCGATCGCCTTGCTTACGTGCTCACGCGCGCGAGGCGGCTCGGGGGTCAACGCCAGCGGGCGAAGACGACCAAGAGGGTTCCGACGGCCACGATGGCAGCCGCGTAGGACAACAGTTGGTCACCCGGTGGCCTGCGGACGAGCTCTTCGAGGAAGCGCACTGCGAGGACCAGGACCAAGGTCGCGGCGACTTTCGACTTCAGTGCGTCGAAGCTCTCGGTCGTCAGCGCCGGGGGGAGGTCGAGGTCGCTAATGCAGAGTTCCCACATGCCCAGGCCGACTTGGAGCAGCACCGTGCCGACCAGGATCGTGTCGATGCTCTCGAAGAGCAGGACCAGGGCTTCCTCGCTGGTGCCGGTACCGATCGCCCTGATGAACAGGACCGCCTTCACCAACGCCCAAACGAACGCCGTGGCACACAGCAGCAGGGACGTGATGGCGCTGAGCGCGCCGAGCCAGCGCGCCGACTCCAGCGCGCGACCGAGCCTGGACACAGTGCTCTGACGCGGCTCATCGCGCCCGGGTGCAGGATCCAACGAGACGCCCCTCCAATGCTCTTGACCGACACCGCCTACGAGCAGCGTCGCCGGCAGCCTATTGCCGGCAGCGCAACGGCGGGTCTGCTGCACGAGTAGGTGACAGTCTGACCTGCCCTACGGTTCGGTTACCAGATGGGGTCTGGTGGTTCGGCTTCTCCAGAGAGAAGGTTCGAACCATGCCGAAGCCGTATCCACCGGCGTTCCGCGCCAGGGCGGTCGCGCTCGTGCGGGCAGGCAAGCCCGCCAGCACGGTCTGAACCGCCCCGGGTTCAGTGGAGGCTCGGTTCTTTGGTTTCCAGCGTCGTGGACGCCGTGATCTGACGGTAGTGGGCGGCCTCGTGCTCGCTCGGTGGGATGTCGCCGAGCTCGGTGTGCAGGCGCCGGTTGTTGAACCAGTCGACCCACTCCAGGGTCGCGATCTCGACGTCATCCAGCGTCCGCCAGGGCCCCCGGCGACGGATGAGCTCGGTCTTGAACAGGCCGATGGTGGACTCGGCCAGGGCGTTGTCGTAGGCGTCGCCGACGGTCCCGATCGAGGCCCGCATGCCGAGCGCGGCGAGCCGCTCGGTCAGCGCCAGGCTGACGTATTGCGACCCTGCATCGGTGTGATGGATGAGCCCGGTCAGGTCGGTAACGCCGGCGCGGCCGCGAGACCACACGGCCATCTCCAGGGTGTCGGTGACCAGGTCGGCGCGCATCGTGGTGTCGGCCTTCCAGCCGACGATCATGCGTGAGTAGACGTCGATGATGAACGCGACGTAGCTGAAGCCGGCCCACGTCCGGACGTAGGTGAAGTCCGCGACCCACAGCTGGTTCGGGGCGGTCGCGGTGAACGCGCGGTTGACCAGGTCCCCGGCGCGGCAACCGTCCTTGCCCGGGATCGTGGTGCGCCTGGCCCGGCCGCGGACGGCTCCGTGCAGGTCAGCGGCGCGCATCAAGCGTTCGACCCGGCAGCGCCCGATCGGGTGGCCCAGGCGGTGCAGGTGCTTCCACATCTTGCGCGCCCCGTAGACCCCGTAGTTCCCCGCGTGCTCAGCGGTGATCACCTCGGTCAGCTCGGCGTCGCCGACAGACCGCGCCGAGGCTGGACGTGTCTTGGCCGCGTAGTAGGTGCTCGGGGCGACCTGCAGCTCCCTGCAGATCGGCTCGACCCCGAACTGGCCCTTGTGGCCGTCGATGTACTCCACGATCACCGTTGTGGGCGGTCGAGCTCCGCCGCGAAGAAAGCCGACGCCGACCTCAAGATCGCGTTGGATCGGCGCAGCTCACGGTTCTCCCGCTCGAGCTCGGCCAGCCGCTGCGCGTCCGACGTGCTCGTCCCGGGTCGATCGCCGGCGTCGACCTCGGCCTGGGTGACCCAGTTCCGCAACGTCTCGGGATTGATCCCGAGCTGGTCACCGATCCGGCGCAGCGCCCCGACCCGCGTCGCGGGGTCACGCCGCGCATCGACGGCCATCCTGATCGCTCGCTCCCGAAGCTCCTCCGGGTACTTCCTCGGTGCTGCCATGACTCTCATCCTCCGTGGATTGAGAGCCTCTACGGAAGCCGGGGCGGTTCAGTCGCCGAGCGCCATGTCCCTGGCTGGGATGGGCTGGGTGAACGCGCATGCGGATAGGACGATCGAACTGGCCAGCAGGGCACCAGGAGTGCGCCAGCGAACCTGAGAGGTCATCACAGTCCTTCCTTCTGCGGGCACGATTCAGCGCCTGGCGGCGCCAGCACCTGGGTCGTGCCCGCGAACACCTAGGCTCGGCCAGTCCGACGCCGCAGCGACGTGGCAGCGCCGTCGGACCGGGAAGGGAACGTTGCTACTCGCGCCGGCCCGAGATGGGTTGGGCGTCTCGGCGGGCGGCGCCGAAGATCGCGCCGCGCCGGATCCCGAAGAAGCCGTGGTCCCGCAGCAGCCACAGCACGAGCCATGCTGCGAGTACCAGGTACAGGAAGATGTCCCAGAGCATGATCCGCTCCTCCGGCCATGTGGGCGGGGCCGGAAGTCTCTCCACCCGGTTGACGACCGGGCTCGAGTCGCCGGGACGTGTGCGTCCGTGTTGTCGGCGACCGACTAGCGGGATACTCCCCTCCGGGATTACATGAACCATGATACATGATCCACGGTTCGCGCGTATACCTTGGCCGCAGCGCCTCTCCGGGCAGTACAGCGCGTCCCCGTCGAACCGAACTGAGGCCGCAGCCCTCGGTTAGCAGCAGCGTGCGCTAATCGAACGTTTCCGCTACACCCGTCAGAGCTCAGCCGGCGTGGGTGGTCGACGAGGCGCCCGATGTAGCGGAACTGCGTGCCGGAATCTACGGCGCGATACTTCACGGGTCAGACGAGTTTCGCTACGGTCGGAGAGTGGGACACCTCCTGGGCTACGCGCGCGTGTCGACGACCGACCAGGACGCGTCGCTGCAGATCGACGCGCTGACCAAGGCCGGGTGCTACCGGGTATTCGTCGACACCGGCTCCGGGTCGCTGCAGCACCGACCGGAGCTGGACAAGCTGCTGGACCAGCTGCGCCCCGGAGACACCCTGGTCGTGTGGCGCCTGGACCGCCTCGGCCGGTCGATCCGGCACCTGATCGACCAGCTGCAGGTCCTGGCCGACCGCGGCGTCGGGTTCCGGTCCCTGCAGGAGACGATCGACACCACCTCCCCGGGCGGACGGCTGGTGTTCCACGTCTTCGCGGCCCTGGCCGAGTTCGAGCGCGACCTGATCCGCGAACGCACCAACGCCGGCCTCGCGGCCGCTCGTGCACGGGGCCGCAACGGTGGGCGGCCGTCGGCGTTGTCCGCGGACCAGGTCCGGGCGGCCCGGCGCATGTATGAGCAGAAGGACATGACCGTCGCCCAGATCGGGCAGGTGCTCGGCGTCTCCCGCACCACGATCTACCGGGCCCTGAACCGCCCACCTGCCGCGGCGGCCCCGTCACGACGAGCCACGAGCGCCGTGTAGGCCGGCCGTGGACGCGGACGGGCGCTGGCAGATCCTGCGGTCGCATGTCGAGGACCAGGTCCCGCTCGCCGCGCTGGCCCGTCACCACGGCCTGGGCGTACGCACGCTGGAACGCTGGCATGCCCGCTACCGCGCCGGCGGCCTGCCGGCCCTGGGCCGACTGCCGCGGGCGGACGCGGGCGGACATCACCTGCCACCGGACCTCATCGCCCTGATCGAAGGACTCGGGCTGACCCGACCCCGCCCACCGATCGCCGCGATCCACCGAACGGTCGTGAAGGTCTGCGCCGGCACCGGGTGGCCGGTCCCGTCCTACGGCGTCGTCCGATCGATCATCACCGCCCTGGACCCCGGCATGGTCACCCTCGCCCTCGAGGGACCCGCCTCCTACCGGGACAAGTACGAGCTCGCGCTACGGCGGACCGCTGACCGGCCCAATGCGATGTGGCAGGCCGACCACACCTTGCTGGACATCGTGCTCGTCGGCACGGACGGCAAGCCGGCCCGGCCGTGGCTGACCGTGGTGATGGACGACTGCTCCCGCGCGATCTGCGGCTACACGGTCTTCTTCGGTGCGCCGTCGACGATGTACACCGCCCTGGCGCTACGGCAGGCGATCTGGCCCAAGACCGACCCCCGATGGCCGATGTGCGGCATCCCCGAGGTGCTCTACGTCGACCACGGGTCGGACTTCACCAGCGACCACCTGGCCCGCACCGCCGTCGACCTGCACATTCGAATGATCCACTCCGCCGTCGCCCGACCCCAAGGACGCGGCAAGATCGAGCGCTTCTTCGGCACGGTCAACACCGAGCTGCTCACCACCCTGCCTGGACACCTCCGCAGTGGCGCGGAGCTCTCGCCCGCGCCAGCCCTGTCCTTGGCCGACCTCGACACCGCCGTCGGGGCGTTCGTCCTGGACTACAACGACCGGACCCACAGCGAGCTGGGCGTCTCCCCGCGGGCGGCGTGGATCGCCGACGGGTGGCTGCCACGCCTTCCCGACACCCTCCAGGCACTGGACGGGCTGATGCTGACCGTCGCCCGATCCAGGACCGTGCGCCGCGACGGCATCCACTTCCAGGGCATGCGCTACGTCGCACCGACCCTCGCCGCCTTCGTCGGGCGCCCCGTGCTCATCCGCTACGACCCCAGAGACATCACCGAGATCCGCGTCTTCGACCACGACCAGTTCCTGTGCACCGCCGTCGACCAGGACCACCACGCGCAGCAGATCAGCCTCAAGGACGTCCAAGCAGCCCGCAACACCCGGCGCCGCGCCCTGCGCCGAGGCATCAACGAGCGGATCGCCGTCGTGGCCGCCCACAGCCCCGACGCCCCTGCCAGGCCAGTGCCGCCGCGCGTGCCGACCGTGGCGCGGCTCAAGGTCTACAAGGAGGACCTCAGGTGAGCGAACGCTTCATCGTGACCAAGGAGCACCGCCGCTTCACCGAGTTCGCCGACTCCGTCCGGCGCGGTCGCACCATCGGGCTGTGCTTCGGACCGGCCGGGGTCGGCAAAACCGTCTCCGCACGCCGCTACGCCCACTGGGACCAAGCCCACGAGCTGCTCACCGACTGGGGCCCACGCAGCGACGACGACGCCAAGATCTACGCCGCGCTGGCCAAGAACCGCACCGCCCTGTACACCCCCGGGGTCCTGACCACCCCGCGGCTGCTGCGCGATGACCTGGACCGGATCATCACGCGCACCAGCATCTGCATCCAGCAGCACCTCGAGGTGCCCGGCCGCATCCCCCTGGACCGGTGGGGTACCCGGCGCACCACCAACTACGTCCAGCTCGTCATCGTCGACGAGTCCGAACGCCTCAGTCCCACCGCCCTCGAGCTCCTACGGGACCGCTACGACCGCGACCAGATCGCCCTGGTCCTCATCGGCATGCCCGGACTGGAGAAGCAGTTCAGCCACTACCCCCAGTTCTACAGCCGCGTCGGCTTCGCCCATCAGTACCGGCCCCTGAGCAACGACGAGCTGCTCTTCGTCCTCCAACGCCACTGGCGCACCCTCGGCAAGACGCTCAACCCCGACGACTTCACCGACGCCCAGACCATCGCCGCGATCAGCCGCATCACCCGCGGCAACTTCCGCCTCCTCGAGCGGCTCTTCCCCCAGATCGAACGCGTCCTGAAGATTAACGAGCTGCAGACCATCACTAACGACGTCGTTGAAGCGGCCGCCAGCACCCTCGTCATCGGCGTCAACTAGGAACCGCCTCCGAGCGACGGAAGACCGCCGCCACGTACCGGAGAAAGCCACACGTGTCGCGGGTCGGGCCGGCCGGGCGGCGGGCCGTCCCACTTCCTTGGAACCGGACACGCCGGTGCGCGCCGTCACCGTCACGGCGACGCGCTGCTCGACGCGGGCTACTCCGCGGTCGGGCTCACGGGCGCGGAGGGCTCCCGGACCATCCGGATCCCGCGCTTGCGACGCTCCTGGCCCGGTGCGCGGTGCAGCCCGGGCAGGCTGCCGGCGTAGCGCTCGGAGAGCTTGGCCGTGGCTGCCCGGGTCAGGATCGTCACGCCCTTGGAGTCCGCGTCGGCGGCGAGCGCCGGGCCGAGCAGCGACCGCAGGGCGGCGCCCTGGTTGCTGCCCGGCCGTGCGGCGGTGTGGTCGTCGATGAGCCAACCGCGCCGGGTACGGAGCAGTCCGATGCTCGCGGCGAACCGCCCGCCCTGGGAGTGGATCACGAAGACCTTCAGGCCGGTCGCGACCGAAAGGGCGATCCACCCGCCGTAGAGGAAGACCACGCCCACACACGCGGCGAGCAGGGCGAGGACGACCTTCCCGATGACCGCCAGAACGAGCGCCACACCGACGAACGTGAGCAGCCAGGGGTTGCGCACGACGCTGTACATGACGCCGCGTAGTTGTCGGAGGCACAGCTGCAGCGTGTCGCGAGGCCGCGCGATCCGGACGTCGTCGACGTTCGGCAGGGTGGGGGTGGGCGACAGGATGCGCATGGAGATCAGATGTGCGGCCGGCTCAAGAAGTGGAGGGTCCCGGCGATTGTGGCGCTGCTACGCTCGCCGTCCCTCTCTCCGGTGCCCGCTCGGGCGCAGCGAGCGTAGCAGGACGTTCCAAGGGCTCGGTGGAGCCCTTGTCCGATTCTTGGGACGTTTGTCCGATTCCGCCCCGAGGCGCGGGCGCCCGCCCGCAGCGCGTTCACCCGGCAAGAACGACGTTCATGCAGGTCAGCCGGGGAAAATCGCGGCTGCGGAGCTGCGGGCCAAATTTTCGCCCCCACCCCCCTATGGGGTGTGTGAATCACTCACTCGGCCCCATGGGGAGTGGGGGAGGTGGGGCTCGGGAGACTGTATGTGTATCCCCTAATACGACTTACGATTTCGTCTCCGTTACTCCGTTGGGGGTCCACTTCGGACCAGGTCATGCCCTTTGACCAGCGGTGATGCTCCGAGTGCTCGACGGAGTGCTCTGCGGGGCGGGCTCCCGGTGTCTCCGTGTTGTCCGCAGGGCGCTGTGGGCGTCGCGGCTCCGCCGGCTGGGCGCGTTCCGGCGCGGCGAGGCTGTATGACACGCCGGGGCTGTCTGCCCTTCAACGTCTCCGGCACAGCGGGACGCGTGTCATACACTCGGACGGTCAGGCGTCCTGGATGCGCAGCCTCACCCGATAGGAACTCCATGCCTTCCGTCACGACGAGGATCGACGAGCGATCGCGGCTGCTGCGCGAGCTCCGCGAGGCCGCGGGCAAGGGCTTCACCGGCGCGATCGAGGTGCTGGCCCCGGGGCGCGACATCACCGTCTACCTCGACAACGGCAAGGTCCGGGCGATCCAGAGCGGGCAGTTCGAGCCGCCCGCCACGCAGCTCGCCGAGTGCCTCACCGGACAGCGCGTGCCCGAGGGTGTCAACCCGCTGCAGTTCCTGAGCGAGTCCGGGGTCCTGGGACACAGCGAGGATCCCGAGCTGCGCAAGGTCGAAGCGCTCGACGCCATCGAGGGCTTCATCGCCGACTGGTCCTACGGCCTGCTCGCCTCGGCCCTGACGTGGACCGGCGCGAAGGTCACCCGACGCAAGAAGGTCGAGGTGAGCAGCGGGGTCCGGCTCTTCCCCAAGGACCAGTCGGTGGTCATCCAGGACGTCACCGCCCGCGTCGACCAGCTCATCACCGCATGGGAGGTCGTCTCGCGGGCCCTGGCCGCCCAGGGCTTCCCGCCGCGGGCCGCCTCCCACGGAGCCCCGCTCCTCGTGGCAGAGGTCCCCGGAGACGCCGCCTTCGACGGCACGCGCACCATCGACGAGCTGGCGTACACCACCGGCACCAGTCGCTGCACCATCCTCAGCCGGCTGTCCGAAGCCCTGCTCGCCGGCGGTGCGGCCGTCGAGTTCTCCACCGCCGAGCCGCAGACACTGATGCCCGAGTTCCCCGTTCCGGAGGCGCTCGAGGACCCTGACAACGAGTGGGCGGTCGCCATCGCCGTGCCCGTCGCCCCCGTGCAGTCGGACCTGACCGAGCCGCCGGCCGAGGTCGCTCCGGAACCCGCGGACTCGGCGTTCGACGAGCTCGCTCACCTCGACCTGGAGATCGTCAACCCGGTGGAGCCGTCGCTCCCCGCGGCGGAGCCCACCTGGTACGCCACCTCCCCGGCGCCCGTGCCGGTCCCGGTCGACGCCCCGGCGCCCGCCCCTGTCGCCACGCCGATCGTCCTTCGAGACTGGGTGGAGCAGGCCGGCACCCCGCTCGAGCTCGAGGTCCGCCAGAGCATCCTTGCCGAGGTGACCAAGACGGCGGCGACCACCGCGGCGGACCTGGTCGAGCAGCTCGACGCCGCCGTGGAGGCGTTCAGGCGGGCGAGCGCCAACCTGACCGACGCCCGGTCGCAGGTCGCCATCGCCGAGAACGAGCTCCAGCGCGCCAAGGCCAGCGCCCGTGGAGCGGAGGCGAAGGTCGAGAGCATCCGAGAGCAGGGCCGCGAGGTCCTGGATGGCCTCGCCGCAGCGCAGGCGTCGGAAGAGGCGGCAGCGCGGGTCGAGGCCGACGCCCAGTCCGAGGTCGATCGCGCCAGGGAAGCGCTCCAGCTCCTGGAGCAGCTGCACGCCAGCGCGAAGGCGCAGTCGGCCGCCGCCCGGCGGGCCGCGGCAGAAGCCGACGCTCGCGTCGAGAGCGCCCTCGGCGAGCCGCTGCGCGCGGCCGAGGCCGAGCTCGCCGAGGTCCGGACCCGCGTTGTCGACCCGACCCGCGTGAGGCTGGACGCGCTCCTGGCCGGCGTGGCTGCTGCACAGGCAGGAGTCACCGACGCGGAGGAACGCACGCTGGAGGTGGGCGCCCGCGCCGACAAGTCCATCCACGTGCTCTCCTCCCTCGAGGCGCCCGGGCCCGGGATGGCGCCGTCGCTGTTCACCCGGATGACCGCGGCTCACGAGGCGGTCTCTGGACTGCGGGGAGTGCCGTCAGCAGGCTCTGGCAGTCACCGCGACCAGGTGGCCGGGCCGGTGCCGGCGTTGCCCGCGCCGGCAGGCCCTCAGATTCCGGCGCCGTTCCAGCCCGTCGCTCGCGGGGCCGTCCCGGCGCCCGTCACCGTGGCCGTCCCGGCCGCCGTGCCGACGCCGGCTGCGCCCGCTCTCACGGCCGTCCCGTTCACGCCGGCGCGGTCGCTGGCCTCGGCGGCAGCGCCAGCGGGCGAAGCGGAGCTGACGCACGCTGCGGAGCAGGGGGCCGGCGCCCTGCCGGTTCCGGCGCCCGGGCTGGGTCAGCGTCCGTTCGAGGAGATCATCTCTCCCACCAGTGACCCTGAGCCCTGGGATGGTGCGCCGACGCGTCCCTGGGCTCCCGTGCCCCGGTAGTTCCGGCGCGCGACGAGGGCCCCGGACGCGAACGCCCGGGGCCCTCGTCGCGGTTCAGTCAGCTGCGTGGGTGGGTTGCGGCTGCCGCGCTACCGCTGAGTCCGCCGTGCCGCGAGCGAGCAGGTCCTCGATCTGCGAAGCCAGTCCCTCGACGTCCACCTGCTGCAGGAAGAAGGTCGCCTTCAGCTGCAAAGTGGCGGTGCCATCCTCCAGGACCTGCAGGGCCGAGGTGTTGACCAGGGCCAGCCGTTCGCCGCTCTGGAGGCCGGCGAGGAAGTCGCGAACCTGCGGCTCGGACCCGGCGACCTCCATCGTCACCTCGTAGCTCGCGAGGGCCGCAGACGCCGCAGGCGACGTCGGCAGCTCAGGTTCGCCCTTGCCGCTGGTCGACTCCTCGGTATCGGACGCCGAAGGCAGGTCGGCGCCGGGCGCGGCGGTCGCGATCGCGTCGGGCACCACGGCGGCCGGCGACTCGACCATGGTCGGCAGGCCCACGTTGGTGAGGCGGACGGACGGGATGCCCGACGCCGCCGCGAGGTCTTCGAGCTGGCGCAGCAGTGCCGACTGGTCGATGGTGGACGGCACCCGCTGCCCGAGCTCGCGCAGGCTGTCGACGCGCGGGGCGATGTCGTCGAGCTCGGATCGCAGGGCCGGCAGCTTGCGCCCCATCTCCTGGCTGGACGCGTCCGCCTGCTGGGTCTGCGCGACTAGGCCGGCGTGCTCGGCGAGGGTGGGCGCCAGGAGCCCGAACCAGCCCGCCGTGAGCACGACCAGTGTCGCTCCGGCCGCCGCGAGGGTGCCCTTGTCGCGGGGGATCATCATCAGCCCTGCTCTCCTACCGGGGTCTGCGGTTCCTGGCCCTCGGGCAGCGCGCCTGCGCCGTCGGTCGCGGGGCGGGCCGCGGCAGTCACCGACACGCTGCCGGTGATCGTCTCGCCGGCGCCGGCTCCGGGCACGTACTCGTCGACGAACCAGTCGTCCGATGCGAGCGCGTCCAGCAGGCCCGGGACATCCAGCGGCTGCCCGCTGAACGAGATGCACCCGAGCGGCTGCGCGTCCGTCTCGAAGGGGTTCGTCCTGGCGCACGCGGCGCCGTTCTCGGTGTCGAGGCTCAGCGAGGTGACTACCAGCCGGCCTTCCGCCGCCGTCAGGAAGCGGGCCAGCACCGCGTCGTGGTCGACCGCCAGAGCGGCCTGGGACTCGATCGTGTCCGTCAGCGCCCGCGTCTGGGCTGCGAGGTTGGTCACGGGCGCGTAGACCGCCATGTCGCCGCTCAGCTGCTGCTCCGTCGCCCGGGCTTGCTGCAGCGCGGCCCCGGCCTGCCCGTTGCGCACGACGCCCAGGCCCCATCCGCCCCCGACGAGCACGGCCGCGCCGACGGCCGCTGCGATCGCCGCAGTGCGCACGGATCGCTCCTGGGCGCGGGCGCGGTAGACCTCCGGGAGCAGGTCGACGCGTGGCTCGGAGATCTTCACAGCGGCCTCCGTGCTCGCCTTGCGGGAGTCGGCGCCGCTGTGGCGGCGCAGCAGCTCGCCGAGGTCGATGTTCAGCTTCATCGGGTCAGCCCTCTCAGCGGACGCTCGCGGCGAGCGCGACGGTCAGGTCCTGCTGCGTCGCCTCGGTCGCGGCCCGCAGCTTCTCGGGCGACCGCACCCACGCCCGTCCGTCCAGCACGGCGACCTTGCCGCGCAGCCCGAGCTCGACAGCGAGCCGGACGGCTAGCCCAGGAAGAGCGGACTCACCGCCGGACAGCCACACCCGCCCGAGCGGGACTCCGACGTGGCGCCGGAGCCCCTCCACGGCGCCACGGATCTCGTCCACCAGGGCCTGGGTCCAGCCGGCCAGCGGGATGGAGACGTCCAGATCCCGGTCCCTGAGGGGGTCGTCGGCCTGTGGTGGTCCTGCGAGCTTGAGCCGCTCGGCCTCCTCCCCGTCGATGCCCATGCTGAACGCGATCTCCTGCGTGAGCATCGCGCCCGCCAGCTGGTTCATCGCGTACTCGTAGGCGAACTGGCGGTCCACGATGCCGGTCATCGTGACCGTGGTGGCGCCGAGGTGGATGACGACGTCCGCGGCGTGTGGACCCGAGGACGAAGCCGAGATGAACCTCGATAGAGCGAAGGAGGTGACGTCGACCGATGTCGGGACGATGCCTGCCGCCCAGACCGCCTCGAGGACCGAGTCCAGGGCGACGCGATCGGCGCCCGCGATCGCGACGGTAGCCACGGGAGCCGGCTCGCCCTTCTCGTTCACGCGGTGCTCGACCGCGGCGAGATGGTGGCTCAGGTAGAGGCGTGACCCGTCGTGCGGCATCACCTTGTCTGCGGCTGCGGCCACCACGACGTCCATGTCCTTGCGGGAGGGCAGGTAGACGACGTTCGCCGAGCGCACGGAGACGGCCGGGTAGGAGCCGATCACCAGGGCGGCCCTGCGCCCGTGGAAGCCGCCCTTGCGCCAGAGCTCTCGCAAGGCGGCGCGCAGCGCCGGCTGGTCGTTCACGACGCCGTCCTGCACCACGCCCGGAGTCAGCGGGACGGCGTGGGCGCGTCGCACGGTGTGCGAGCGGCCGGTCCTGGAGGTCTCGACGGCGCGGACGCCCGTCGTGCCGATGTCCAGTCCGACTGTGCTTGGCATGTGGGTCCTCGCGTTGGACGAACGTGTGCGCCGCACCGGGGCGCCTCATCTTCCTGCGCGCCAGTGTGTCATACACTGACGGCGCGCCTGAGTAGGCGCGACGTGGGATTCGGAGCCTTCTGTGACTGACACCTTCGCAGTGCTGGTCGCTCGCGGGATGATGAGCGAGCACCAGGCGCAGCAGGCCCGCAACCTGCCCGGCGGGGACGTGCTCGAACGTGCTGCCGCCGTCACAGGTCACCCCGCAGGGCCGCTGTTCGTCGAGCTGGTGCGCGGAACGACGACGCTGGAGGCCAGCTCCGACCTGATCGCCGAGAGGACGGACCCTGCGGCAGTCGCCCTGCTCTCGCGCGAGCGCGCCGAGACGTGGGGGGTGATCCCGTTGCGGTTCGAAGGCTCGACGCTCGTCATCGCCGCGACGCTCGACACCGCCACGAACCCCGTCAGGGTGCAGGACGTGACGCAGCACTTCACCGGCCAGGCGATCGCATGGCTCGTCGCTCGTGTGCCGGAGGTGCGCGCCAAGATCGCGGCTGCGTACCGCAACGACGGCGAGATCAGCGAGCTCGCCGCGACCGCCGCCGGCGACGGTTCCCGCACCGAGGCGCTCGACGCTCGCGCCCGCATGGTGGAGTTGCACATCGCTCAGGCCATCGACGACCGGGCCTCCGACATCCACTTCGAGCCCGGGATGTTCGAGATGGCGGTCCGGTACCGCATCGACGGCGTCCTAGTCGAGAAGAAGCCGGTCCCAGCGGAAGTGGCGACGGGCGTGGTCGCCTACATCAAGACACGAGCGGAGATCGACCTCGACCGGCGCATCCCGCACGACGGGCAGATGACGTTCCGCCACGGCGCCCGGAACGTCGACATCCGCGTCTCCACGCTGCCGACCCTCCACGGCGAGACGACCGTGCTGCGAATCCTGGACAACTCCACGCGCCTGGACCTCGCCTCGTTCGGGATGAACGACCAGGTCGCCAACCGCTGGCGCGAGGGGTTCAGCCGACCTCACGGCATGGTCCTGGTCACCGGGCCCACCGGGACCGGCAAGTCGACGACCCTGTACGCCACCCTGGCCGAGCTGGCCACGCGCGACCGGAACATCGTCACCGTCGAGAACCCGGTCGAGTACCAGATGCACGGGATCAACCAGGTGCAGATCCACCCGGAGGTCGGGCTGACCTTCGCCAACGCGCTGCGCGCGATCCTGCGGCAGGACCCCGACGTCATCCTCCTGGGCGAGATCCGCGACAAGGAGACGGCCACGGTCGCGATCGAGGCCGCGCTGACCGGTCACCTCGTGCTGTCCACGCTGCACACCAACTCCGCCCCAGACGCGGCCGTGCGCCTGGTCGAGATGGGCGTCGAGCCCTTCCTCGTCGCCTCCGTCCTGGAGTGCGCTCTCGCCCAGCGCCTCGTGCGGCGCCTGTGCGAGGCGTGCCGCCAGCGGATCGAGCCAACAGCGGCCGATCTCGAGGCCGCGGGCTTCGAGGTGCCCGCCGGTACCCCCACCACCTTCTACGCCGCCCACCCGGACGGGTGCGCGCGGTGCTCGCGCGGCTACCAGGGCCGGGTCGCCGTGTTCGAGGCCGTCCAGATGACCGCCGCCCTGGAGCAGTTCGTCGTCTCCGGCGCGGTCTCCAGCACCGGTGCCAAGGCCGCCGCCGAGGCCGATGGCCTGACCACCATGCGCCAGGACGGCTGGCTCAAGGTCGCCCAGGGGCTGACCACCGTGGCCGAGATCCTGCGCGTCACCGCCTGAGAGGGAGCACCGTGCACCAGCAGCCGCAGTTCTTCGCCGGGTCGCCGGCGCCTGTGCCAGTCCAGCCGCGCCGCGTTCCTGCGCCGGCCGCGCCGGTCGCGCTCCCGACCGCCGCCCCCGTGGCACCCGCCGAGCACATCCAGTCCCAGCCGCCGGCTGCTACCCCCACCGGCCTCGCGGCGTACAACGGCGGCCTCGACGAGCTGCTGCGGTGGCTGGTCCACCACAAGGGGTCCGACCTCCTGCTCGCCGGCGACGAAGTGCCGTGCGCCTTCCTGAACGGCGACCTCGTCGACGTTCCGGCCGCCGGGCCGATCCTGGACAGCCACCTGCACCGGATGCTCGTCGCGATCATGGACGAGCGGCAGGCCGCCCAGTTCGAGGCGAGCGGCGATGTCGACCTGGCCTACCAGGTGGGCACCGCCGCTCGGTTCCGGGTCAACGTGGCCCGATCGAGGGGGAAGGTCAGCGCGGTCATGCGCGCGATCCCCACGACAGTGCTCACCGCCGAGGAACTTGACCTGCCGCCCCACGTCTGCGACCTCGCCAAGCTGCGCCGCGGCCTCGTCCTGACCTGCGGGGTGACCGGATCCGGCAAGTCGACCACCATGGCCGCCCTGGTCAACCTGGCGAACCGGACCCGCGCCGGCCACATCGTCACGATCGAGGATCCGATCGAGTTCCCGCACACCAGCATCCGCTCGAAGGTGACCCAGCGGGAGGTCGGGCAGGACACCGCGTCGTTCGACTCGGGGCTGCGAGCCGCCATGCGGCAAGCGCCCACGCTGATCCTGGTCGGTGAGCTCCGCGACCCCGAGACCGCTCGCATCGCGCTGGAGGCAGCGGAGACGGGCCATCTCGTCCTGGCGACCCTCCACACGAAGTCCGCCCACGAGACAGTCGACCGGTTCGTCGGCATGTTCCCCGACAGCATCCAGAACCTCGTGCGCATGCAGCTCGCCTCCGCGCTCGAGGCCGTCATCGTCCAGCAGCTGGTCAAGACGGTCGACGGCAACGGCCGCGTCGCGGCTCGCGAGGTGCTGTTCCTCGACACCGCGTCGCGCGCCCTGATCCGCCAGAACAAGCTCGCCGGCATCACCAGCGTCATCCAGTCGGGGGGTGCCCGGGGGATGACGACCATGGACGCCGACCTGGCCCGCCTCGTCCTGCAGGGCCGGATCACCAAGGAGGCCGCCGCGGAGGCGGCCCTCAACCCCGACGAGCTCGCCGACCGACTCACCAGCACCCGGAGGGCCTGATGCCCCAGTTCGACGTTCGCTACCTGGTCGACGGAGCCATCGTCAGGGAGAGCGTGACCGCCGACGACCTCGACGAGGTCCACGCCGGCGCCAAGGTGCGCGGCCACCAGGTCCTGTCGGCGAAGAAGATCGGCTCAGGGCTGCAGATGCAGATCGGGGGCCCGAAGCGCGTCAAGCCGGCCGAGCTGACCCAGTTCGTGCGGATGTTCGCCACGGTCGTCGCCGCTGACCTGCCGGTTCTGCAGGCGCTGCGAATGATGGCTTGCGAGACCGACCACCCGACCCTCGCCTCCGCGATCGACGCCGTCGCGGCGGACCTCGAGAACGGATCGTCGCTCGCCGAGGGCTTCGCTCGCCACCCCTCCGTGTTCCCGCCCCAGCTCGTCACGACGGTCGAGGCCGCCGAGACCGGCGGGTTCCTCGACCGGGCGCTTCTCGCCGTCGCGGAGACCCTCGAGGACCAGGGGCAGCTCGCCTCCGACGTGAAGCAGGCATCGACCTACCCGGTCGTCGTGCTCTTCGTCGGCGTGCTCGCCTCAGTCGGGATGTCGATCTTCCTCCTGCCGAGGTTCGCGACGATGTTCGACGACCTCGGCGGGGAGCTGCCCCTGCCGACGCGGATCGCCCTGGGCATGTCGGACGTGATGACCTGGCTCGCGCCCCTCGGGGGCGTGGCGGGCTTCGCCGGCTGGTTCTGGTGGCGGCGCAACAAGCACCTCAAGAAGGTCCGCGCCGTCGTCGACCCGCTCAAGCTTCGCCTGCCGGTCTTCGGCCCGATCATGCGCAAGATCGCCGTCAGCCGCGTCACCAGGACGCTCGCCCTGCTGCTCGACGCGGGTGTGCCGCAGCTGCAGGCGATCCCGAAGGCCGCTCCGACCGCGAACAACCTCGCCGTCGAGCGGGCGTTGCTGGCTGCGGGGGAGTACGTGGCGCTCGGCGAGGATCTGTCGAAGCACCTGTCCGACGGCGATGTGATCCCTGGCCTGGTCTCGCAGATGCTGGCCGCGGGCGAGAAGGTCGGCAAGCCCGGCGAGATGCTCGAGCGGGTCTCGCGGTTCTACCACTCCGCGGTCACCCGAGCGACCAAGCAGCTCTCCTCTGCGATCGAGCCTGTGCTGATCGTGGTGGTGGGGCTCATGGTCGGGTTCCAGATCCTGGCGATCTACATGCCCATGTTCTCCATGTTCGACCTGATCGGCTGAGCGCGTGGTCACCCACATCCCTGGCCTCGCCACGGTCGCGACCATCCCCTGGGAGTTCGCCGCCGACGAGGAGACCGGCTTCGTCCAGTACGCGTGGCATGCCGACAAGCACGGCGACCCCAACGGCTGGTTCGTGGCCACGGTGACGTTCGACGGCACCGGATGGGCGTGGCGCGTGGACTCCCTGGCGCCCGGGCACGGGCAGATGCTCGGCGCCGGGGCCGGGCCGGACCGCGGCTACTGCCAGGAGATGGCGGTCGAGTGCGTCGGCAAGGCCTACGACAGCGCTGCACCGCACCGCGGGCTCGCCACGCCCGCATCGCACCGGTACACGCTCGCCGACGGCTCGCGCGTGGACCTGTCCGCCCTGGCCGGGGACAGCGTCGTCCTGCGGCTGCGAGATGGAGCCACCCGAGCCGGCGTGCTGCACCTGGGCGGCTTCTACTTGTCGCTCGCCTCGCCCGACCGGACCACGCACGTGCCCCCGTCCGAGGTCGTCGAGATCGTCCTGGCGACTGCCGCACATTCGTAGGGCACAGACCGTCGAAGGAGGAGCCTGTGCCCGATCCGTGGTGGCACCGAGTCGGAGCCCCGCGAGCACGCGCGCGTTCGTTCACGGCTCGCGGCGCGCGACGTGCCGCCCTGGCCGTCGCTCTGGCTGTACTCGTCGCCGGCTCCACCCTGACCCCTGCCGCGTACTTGGCCCCCCAAGACGTCTACGCCGGGGGAGTGCGGTACGTGCCTGCGAGCGTGGCCGGGCTCGCCGCGGACTGCGCTGCGACCGAGCAGGTGGCCGTCCTGGACTCCCGGGTCGGCACCGTGCCGGAGCCCGGGCCCCTGATCTACCAGACGACCGTCCCCGTGGCCGGGTGGATGGACGAAGACCTGCCGAGCGACGACGGCCCAACACCCGAACAGGGCGTGCGCGCCCTGTGGGAGGGCAGGCGGATCCTGTGGATCGGTGCCGGCGCGCCGGACGCGCTCGCCCGTGAGGCGCGCGCGGCTGCCCGCGAGAACCCGCACTGGCGCGCCGAGGTGCTGCAGTGGCCGGCGGGGTACCCGCTCCAGCTCGGGTCCGACCAGGTCGTCGCAGCCACCTGGGGTGAGGCGATGTCTTGCCGCACCGTGTCGTCACGCGCCATCGACGAGTTCTTCGGCGCGGCGCCGGACGCCCCCGGCCGCCCGGGCCAGATCCCACCGTCCCTGACCCAGAACGACGACGAGGCGAGCGCGTGACCCCGATGATCGAGATCCAGGACCTGCGGGTGAGCTACCCCGGCGGCAAGGTCGCCGTCGACGGTGTGTGCCTGAACGTCCCGGCCGGCGGCGTTCTCGCCCTGCTCGGCTCGAACGGCGCTGGGAAGTCCACCACCATGAAGGCCATCGCTGGGGCGTGGCCGATCAGCTCCGGCACGATCCGCATCGCTGGAGCCCCGGTGCGCCAGGCCAGCGGCGGCGACCCGAGCCGCCGACTCATCGGGTACTGCCCTGACGTCGGCGGGCTCCCTCCGATGATGACGCTCTCGGAGCTCATCGGGCTGACCCTGGCCTCGACTGACCGGCTGGGACTGTGGCCCTCCGCCCTCGAGCTCGCCGAACGCCTGGACCTCACCGCGCGCTTGGACCACCCGGCCCACACGTTCTCGCACGGGGTCGCACGCCGTGCCTCGGTCCTGCTCGCCTGCCTCGGCCAGGACGGGGTCCTGCTCCTGGACGAGCCGTTCGACGGCGTGGACCCGGTGGGCGCCGGCGTCATCGCCGACATGGTCGCTGAGCACCGAGCCGCCGGTGGCGCGGCCATCGTCTCCACCCACCAGCTGGAGTGGGCGACTCAGGTCGCCGACCAGATCGCCGTGATGACCGGTGGCCGGATCCGCGACGTGGGGAAGGTGCGCGCCTTCGAGAGCCGTCGAGGTGCCCGCCGCTACCGGAACGTCCTCGCCGCGGGAGCTGCGTGATGAGCGCGCTCGCGATGCAGGCCCGGACCGCGCGGGTGATGGCCGCGGCTCGGTGGCGCGAGCTGCGGACCGCCGGCGCGCGCACCGCCACGTGGGCCGGGTTCCTGCTGTGCCTGGGCATGATCGCCGTCACCGCGAAGATCGGCGACCTCGTGCGCGAGATGGCCCGGATCGCGACCTCCGAGGGGCGCAGCTCTCGGTCGCTCCTCGCGCTGGTCGAGGCGCACCCGCAGACGGTCTGGGGTCTGGCGGTCATCGCCGCCGCGGCGACCTCGCTGGTGTCGCTCATCGGCCACCCGCGAGCTCCTCGGCTCCTGGCCGTGGCGTACGGGTCGCTCGCCCCGACAGGGACGCTGGCCCGGTTCCTGGAGTCGCTGGCGGCATCGAGCATCTCCGTGGTGCCGGCCGTGCAGCTCGCCGTACTCGCGGGGGCGGCATCGCTGCTGACCGCCGAAGGTGAAGGCCGCGGCCGAGCGATCGCCGCGGCCTGGGCCACGGTGGTCGTGCTCCATCTGGGGCAGTGCGCCGTGACCTGGGCTGGTGCGTTGCTGCCGCGCGGACGGCGCGGCCGGCTGCTCGCGGTGGCCGGTGCAGCTGTGGTGGTCGTGGGCTGCTTCGCCGCTTCCGACCGCCTCGCCCTCGCCGCTTGGTGGCTCCTGCTGGGGGCGGGTGTCGGGCCGTGGGTCACGCTGTGCGTCCTTGCCGTCTCGGCGCTGGTGGTCGCGCTGCTCGCGTGCCGCGCGACGGCTAACCTCCCGCCTGCTCGCATCCCGGGGCAGGCCCGTTCGGTGAGAATCCCGCCCGGACCTGTCGCGGCGTGCCGCCGGAGCATGCTGGTCTCGGCGTGGAGGATCGGCTCGGTCCGCAGCGGCGCTCTGCTGACCCTGGCCGGGTGCGTGGTGGTCGTGGTCGCGGCCCGGTCGACGGCGGCGGCCGTGTCGACCGGCCTCGTGCTTCCACTCGCCTGGGGGCTCACCTTCACCGCGAACTTCCTGGCCGTGCTCGGGCGCGGAGCTCTCTGGGTGGCCGCGCAGCCCGCCGCCGCCGGCGCGCTCGCCCGCGCTGGGGTCGAGGTTGCGCTCCTGGTCCCCGGTGCTGGGGCTGGGATGCTCGCTCTGGTGTTCGCCGCGGCGAGCCCCTCGCACCTCGGCGCGTTCGTCATGACCGCTGTGCCCGCGAACGTCCTGCTCGCGGCGTTGGCGGTGCGGCGCGCCATCCGCAGGCCGGTCGGTGCCGGCGTGGATCGAGGGTCGGCCCTCGTCCCCGATTCGACAGCCCTCGTGGAGCTCGTGCGCCTGGCCGTCGCCGCGGGTCTGGTCTGGATCACGGTGAACTGGCCGATGGTCTTCCCGGTCGGCGCCGATCACCTGCTGGCACGGATCACGGCCAGCCTGGGCTGGACGGCCCTCGGCGCCTGCATGCTTGCCGGTTCGGTCCGGTCGTGGCCAGACCGGCGCGCCCGGGCGCTAGCTCTGGCAGGTGCGGCGTGACGCTTCTCGATCCGGCCGCTCGGCGGACGTTCGACGCGCACGCGGCCGTCCGGTACAGCGAGCTGTCTCGCGCGCGCGCCCGCAGCGGGGACGCCCCAGGCGCTCTCGCTGCGCAGGTCACCTCCGACGTCCACAAGGTCATGTCGGGCCTCTGGTCGAAGGCGTCCGGGGCGGCTGAGCCCGCTCAGGCCTTCTTCGCCATGGCGACGCGGGCGGTGCGACCGATGCTGACCCTCGACGGCGACCTTGACGTTCTCGGTGCGGTGGACGCGCTCCGGCAGGGTTGGTCGGCCTCGATGCGGGGCTTGAACATCCCCGCGTTCTTCTCTCCGGTCGACCACCTGTTCGGGCTCGGCCACGTGACAGTCGAGGACACCCGCTCCGCGGTTCTCGGCCGAGAGCCGCTCGAGGCGTTCGTCGCGGGCGCTCGTGCCCGAGCGGCGTCGAGCAGGGATCAGGTCGCGGTCGGGCTCGCGATCAAGGCGCACCTGGTCGAGCTCGCATCCCAGGTCGGCGACGAGTCGCTCGCGTCTGCTCTTGCGCGCTGGCAGCTGATCGAGCTCACCGCCGGCGCGGGGGGCGACGTGCTCGCGGCTGCCCGCGAGGTGCTCGGCCCCGTCGAGTGGGTCAGGCTCGCCGCCGCGCTCCAGGCGGTGGGCATCGCGGTGGCCTGACCAGCGGGCCCGAGGTGCTGACGTTCCGCGCCGGAGGTCAGAGCCCGCGGAGTTCGTCCAGGACGCTGCGGGCGGCCGTCGCGTCGACGCGGTCGGCCTGAGCGACCACCCGGGTCCACGTCGGGCGGGGGCGAGGGTTGAGGTTCTCCAGGCGGAGCGACTGTGCGTAGGCCAGCGTGGCGAACGCGGCCGAGACGCACCCCGACAGCACCGACACGTGCGAGAAGCCGCCCGGTTCCTGGTCGGACGGCGCACCCGAGTCCGTGCTCCTCGCCCCTGTGACGGCGCCACCGCCCTGATGTGGCCGGCTCCCCGGAACCGCCCAGGGGTCGTCGCCGAAGCTCGACCTCGGCGGGGTCGGCGCGCCGGGAAGCCCCAGCGCCCAAGCGGCGTGGTCGGCGCTCGAGGGTGCATGTGTCATCGTCGTCTCCGTCATCGCGGCTCGACCAGGGTGAACTCGGCGGACCGAGGGTGGCGCGAGATCCAGTCCTGCGCGGCCGCGACGGTCTCGGCCTTGCCCGCCGGTGCCTCCATGTACGCCATGACCTCGTCTCGAACCCAGAACGACCACGCCTCGCTCGTCCCGGCGGCGGTGTAGGTCTCGACCGGGATCACGAGTACCGGGTGCAGGCCCAGGTACTGGTACACCCAGGCGTCGATCTCCTCCCGTGCGAGCGCCGACGCACCGGGGTCGGCGGAGTCGGCGGCCTCGACGGCGCGTGCGGCGATGCTCTGCACGACGACGTCCGGCAGCGGCTCGGACGAGTCCAGGACGTGCCACGCGTGGTCGTCGAGCTCGATTGCAGCGAGCCCGCCGGGCAGGACCCCGGGGTCCTCTTCGAGGACGTCGCCGGCCTGAGGCAGCTGGCTGGTGGAGGGTGCGTGCGTCTCGCGGGATGGCGCAGCGGTCGGGACGACGAGTTGCTCAGGAGCGCCGAAGCTCGGGACGGGCCCGGTGGGCGAGCTCAGGTGGTGGGCGAGGGCGTAGATGCCGACGGCAAGCCCGACCACCACCGCTGTCGCGGCAACGGCGAACCGCGCCCGGCGTGCCCTCGTTGGCGCCGCGTGACGGCCCACAGGGGCCGGACCCGCTGTCTCGCTCACCGTTGGCTCCCGCACCTCAGTACCCACCCGCGACGTAGTACGAGCCGCCTGCGCGCGAGCCCGCGCGGCAGGTGGCGTTCACCTGCAGCCGGTTGTTGCCGGTGCCCCACCCGGCGTTCTCGCCGCGGTAGTACGTGCCGCCGCCGCCGACGGTCGTTCCGCTGGCCCAGCCCCACGAGTTCGTGTAGACGCGCCAATCCATGTAGATCGTCGTTCCGGCAGGGCATGACCCTCCCCACTGGACGGTGTGCCAGGCCACGATGCCGATGTAGACCCCGGAGGGCGTCGGGATGGGGTGATACAGCGTGGGCGAGGTGAACGGTCCTGCCGGCGCCGAAGCGTTGCCGGAGGCTGGGTTGTAGCAGCGGATCTGCTGCTCCTGCACCGCGCCGATGTCGTAGTAGCCGACCTGCGAGACGATCCAGGGGCCTGTGCTTGCCCCGGCGCTGCCGTTCACCCAGCCGCCCCACGGGTTCCAACCCGTGGTGGTTGCCCGGTCTCGCGCCATCACCTGAGGCACGGTGCCGGCCGCGCACAGCGTGCTCGGCCCCTTGAGCTGGACGTTGAACGTCGGGAAGGTGCTGGTCGTGTTCCAGTCGTTCACGGTGGGTGAGTTGACGTACAGTCCAGCTGTGGCGATCGCGGAGTACGCGCCGGCGACGTCCGCAGCGTTCAGCGCGCGCGCCTGCAGTTCGACGAGGGATCCCTCGTTGGTCGGGCCGTAGGTGTAGGTGCGCCCCGTCCCCACGTTGAGGGGGGAGCCCCACGGGCCGCCGTTGATCCTGGCCCGGACCTCGTAGCGTGCGGCGCCGGGCACCGAGGTCCAGGCGAACGCAGCGCTCGTCGTCGAGATCGAGGACACCGACAGGGTCGGCGTGCCGGGGATGAGGTTCGCGATGGCGGTGGCGGACCAGGCGGAGCTGCCGACGCTGTTCACGGAGCGGGCCTGGAACTCGATCTTGGCGCCGGAGACAGTCAGGGTGCGCGTCAGGGCGGCGCCGTTGCTGGTCGTGGCGGACCACGCGCCGCCGTCGACCCGGTACTGGTACTCGTAGGTGGCGGCGTCCTGGGGTGCGGTCCAGGAGAAGGTCGCCGAGTCTCCTGTGATGTTCGAGGCGAAGACCACGGGCACCGCGGGAGTGTCGATCGTGGTGACCTGGATCGCGTCGGTGCAGAACGTGTCGCCGTTGTAGGCGGCGCACACGCGGTACCAGTTGCCGCCACGGGCAGGAGCCGTCGTGCTGACCGAGGTGGTCGTGACCGCCTGCGTCGTGAGCGTCGAGAACGCCCCGGTCTTCGTGGTGGCCCACTGCACCAGCAGGTCGGCCGTCCCCTCGCCTGCTGGCGGCAGGGTGCCTCCGAACGCGTTCCACGCCAGGCGCAGGTTCTTGCCGGTGGTGCCGTTGTCGCGCAGGTTCGTCGCCGGGGTGATCGGGGTGCCCGGGTTGGTGATCTCGAAGGCGACGTTCTCGTTCCAGGAGGCCCAACGGTCGGCGACCTCGGCCTCGGTGAGCACGCGTCCGTAGACGACCACGTCGTGCAGTGTCCCGGCGGTGCCATCGGCCAGCAGGGTGCTGCTGCCCGCTGTCGGCGACCCGGCCTTGGCGGTGCCCTTGCGGAGCGCGTCGACGTACAACGTGATCGTGCCGTCGTTCGCGACCGTGACCTGGTACAGGTGCGACTTGGCGCGGTTCTGGACGGTGAAGGGCACCTTGGCCGTCGTGCCGCCGGAGGTGACCACGACGTGCCCGGTGGTGTCGATGACGGCGCGGACACCCGCCGCTTGCACGGCTGCACCTGACGCTGCCGAGGACGGGCCGCGGGCGAACCACTCCAGGGTCACGCCGGCGGTCGCCGAGCGCAGCACCTGGTCGGACTTCGCGGCGCCGCCGGATCGGAAGCCGGCCGCCTTGCCGCAGAGCCCGTCGACCCGGCCGGTGGTCGTCCACGACAGGTCCGAGGTGCCGGCGGAGTCGCGTGCGACCAACCCGGTGGGCTCGTTCAGGCGCCAGTACGCCATCGCGTCGACGGGCGCCGGGAGCACGCACGTCCCGCTCTCCCAGCCGACGGGGATGTCCCACTTGTCGCCGGTGTCGATGACGTCGTAGGTGCCGGTGGTCCAGGCCTTGGCGGCGCCGGGGACGGGGTCCGTGTAGTTCACCGTGCCGGCGTCGTCGTAGAAGTGGCGCCAGGAGCCCCCGATGCTGATCGTGTCGCAGGCCAGCGACCCGTACCAGGTGACCTGGCCGGCGTAGGAGCCGGCCGCCTTCCGGTTGGCAGGGTCGGTCGAGCACGCCGCCCGCGGGGCGTAGACCATGGCGGCGATCGAGGTGCCCGGGTTCGCGGTCTCGGTCGGGGTGATCGAGACCGCCAGGCCGGCCGAGTAGACGAAGAGCTTGGCAGGGTTCGCGAGGCTGTTCAGCGCCGGTGCGTTGAGCGAGGCCGCCAGGTCGATGTTGCCGCGGACGTACACCGCGGCGCTGGGGATGGTGACTCGCGTGGCGACGTCGACGGTCAGCGATCCGTTGATGCACAGGATCGGGGTGTCGATGCGCGCGTTCTGCTCGGAGGCGACCCAGTTCCCCTCGACGGTGCGGGTGCAGCTGGGGTTGGCCATCCAGGCCACGGAGGCCTCGCTGGCGGCGGCGTACGAGTGGGTCATGACGCTGACGTCGGACTCGTCGCAGGTGTCGCCCGTGCAGCGGGTGGTCGTGACGCCGCCAGCCCCTGCGGAGCCGTACAGGATCGTCGCGTCGGCCGCGGTACCGGTGCCGTAGGACACGAACCCGCCGGAGGCGACGACGCCGCCGGCGGTCCCCAGGTCGCCCGACGTCGAGTTGTACGACGTGACGCTGACCTCGGGCCCGCTGAGCTGTGTGGAGGTGTAGCCGAACAGCGCGTTGCCGAACGCCCCGGGCGGAGTCGGGGTGTAGACGATCTTCCCGGCGGCAGACTTCGGGCCCAGCCCGTCCCTCGTCTGGTAGGTCACGGCCTCCAGGGGGACGCGGACGGCGCGCACCCCGTTGGCGTCGGTCGGCGGAAGCTGGTCGTGGTCCTTGTCGATCCAGGCGTTGGTGATGAGGTCGTAGCGCGTCGGGTCCGCTGCGTTGCCTGGGCGCGGCAGGGCCCAGTACGCCGAGCACAGCGGCCTGTTCCCGACGGTGTCGCAGGCGGTGGTGGCGGTCGCGCGGGTGGCGGGGAGGGCGTTGCCCGCTGAGAGCTGCGCGACTGCGTCGGCGACGGCGACGTCGGTCCGCTGGGTGAGCGCGATGAGGTCGTTGGTGGCTTCGGTGCGGTTCAGGTGCCCCATCGCGGTGGTGACCACGGCTGCTCCGAGGGAGGCCAGCAGGACCACGACGATGATCGTCCACTGCATCGCGCCGCGCTGCGGGTCGGTGCGGTTCACGGCGCCCCTCACTCGTGCGCCAGAAGCAGCGGGAGACTGGTCGTGGAGCCGTCCACGGCGCGAGCGAACACCAGCGTCGCCGCCGAGGTCGTGGCACAGTCGCCGGTCGGGGGCGCCTGGACCTGCCAGGTGGTGGTCGTTGCTGCCTGCAGCACGGTGCCGGACAGGTTGATGGTGACCGGCGCGACATCCACGGGGAGGGCGGGCACGGAGACCGCCTTGACCTTGCCGTCGGTGCCGCGGCTGGCGAACGCCGCCCAGGCCTGGTCGGCCCCGGAGGTCGTGGGGCTCGTGGTCGACATGCCCACGGAGCCGCCGGTCGTCGTCACGCGGATCGGCACGCCGGCTCCGGACCCGCTGCACCACGCGGTGGCGGCCGCGTCCTCGAGGGCTGCCGTGACGTGGTCGTAGTCGCTTCCGGTGGCTCGGTCCACCGTCCAGAACGCCGGCACCGGGAGCACGGCGGTTCCGCCCGGGACCGTCGCGGTGAACGTGACAGTGACCTTGCCGGGCAGGATCTTGCGCTTCGGGGTGCCATCGCCGTCAGCGGCGATGGAGCTCGACCATCGGGTGCCGCCGTCGACGCTTGTGAGGGACTCGGTCACCGTTCGCTCGACGACCGTCGCGCCGGAGGTGACCTTGTAGGTCCAGGTCGCCGTGACCGCCGAGGCCGGGACCGAGGTTCGGGCGTACAGATCGACGGGGGAGCTCTGGCGCGCGGTGTCGGCGTCGGTGACCATGGTCGCCCCGTCGAGTACGAGGCCGGACCGCACGTAGCCCTCGCACACGACCGCAGTCGCAGAGGCGCACGACCCGGAGGACGAAGCCGAGGCACCGGTCGTCGGGTCGACGTCCGATCCGGAGGCGGTGCGCACGATCATCTGGACCGAGCAGCGAACGTCGGCTCCGCGGCAGGTGCCGTCCAGCACGCCGGCGTTCCCGGAGTTGGTCCACTCGCCCTGGACCACGACCCTGCGTGCGCGCGAGACGCTGTCGCCAGGGGCTGGCGGGACCGCGGTGACCCACGTCTGCACCCGGTAGGTGAAGCCGTCGGCGTCGAAGGTCTCCACGGGTGCGACGTCGAAGCTCGAGGTGGCGGCGGGCCGCGTTGGCCCGAGGACGACAGCCTGCTCCGCCCGCGCCGCCCCGGACTCGTCGTTGACAGGCAGGGTGGCCGTGCCCGTGGTTGCTCGGGCGTCGTCGCCGTAGAAGCCGAGGTCGCTGTAGTCGGCCTGGCGTGCCTTGGCCATGATCGACTGCGTCGCGGTGGCGTACGTCGCCAGGCGGTCGCTGATGGACTGCACCCGCAAGCTGTTGAGTCCCGAACCCCCGACGAAGGAGATCGCGATCGTCAGCAGCAGGAGGCTGATGATCGTCTCGACGAGCGTGCCGCCGCGTTCGTCATGGAGCCGGTAACGCTCAGGCAGCACGGCGAAGGCTCCTCACGGGGTGTCGACTACACGCTGAGTGTATGACACCTCATCGCTTCGGCTCGGGCCGAAACGCCGTCATCCGAAGAGCAAACGCGCCTTGACGGATGCCGCAGTGTCAGACACCGGGCCGGCAGCCTGAGGCCGGGTTGCGCCGGCCGCCTCAGGCCTAGAGACCGAGCCGTGCTCCAGGAACTCCTCGTCGACGTCTGCCGAGAACAGCGGGTCGGCGCCCTGGCTCATCGATCGCTCCGCCGGGAGCGGCGCGGGCCTGGGGCGGGGGGAACGACCATCCGCGGAACGGAGCCGAGCTCGCCCTGCCCGTACCGCTCGAGGAAGTCGTTGATGACCACCGAGAGCGACACCTGCTCTCGGTCGGCGCGCGCACGTGCGCGCAGCATCCTGAGCATCGGCGCGCGGAAGGAGAACATCGGCGTCTTGCCCTTCTCGTTCGGGCGCGGCAGCTCGGTGGGCAGCGGGTCGTTGCGCCCCCGGCGTTCGTTGTCCTCGCGGACCCACCGCCGCCACACGCCGAGCACCTCGGCCTCGGTGACCGGGGGTCCGCCGACCTCCATAGGCAGCGGGCCAGCCTCGCCGGGCAGCATCTCGGGGGACGTCTCGGGCATCGAGGCTCCTTCGGTGTTCCGGGTGATGTTCCCGAGGTTAGCCCTAGACATGTATGTCACGGCTCTTCGTCATGACGCCACGCCGATCAGGATCAGCATGACGCCCAGGCTGTTGAACGTCACGTGCGCCGCGCACGCGGCCAGCAGGCCTCGACGCATCGCAAGGATCCCGAATGCGGCGCCGATGAGGGCGGTCTGTGTCACGACGTAGAGGCCGGAGGCGCTCAGCGGGCTCGTGAGTGCCCCGTCCGCGCCGATCGTCGACCCGTGGGGCAGGCCGAACGCCAGAGCGCTGAGCGCCACGGCGGTGAATGACACCCGGCGTGCCGCGGCGCCCCAGCGTCGCTGCAGGGTGGCCATCAACGAGCGCATCGCGAGGCCGCGAAAGAACAACTCCTCCGCGATGGGCCCGAGCACGGCCGCGCCGAGCAGGATCGCGGCGGTGGCCCATGCGTCGCGGGGAGTGGCCATCCATGAGGAGTTGCCCTGGACGTCCCAGCCCAGGCGTGCGGCGAGGACGTCCAAGCCGATGCTCGCCACCCGAAGGGCGACCGCGAGGCCCACGGACGCGGCCACGAGGCGCACGCGGCTGCCTGGGGTGGTCCATGGACCGACCACCGCGCACACGCGTTGCCCGATGCGCCGCGCGACCACGAGGGGCCAGCCGGCGAACACCGCCCACATGCTGACCATCCCGGACAGCAGCACGAGCGTGGTGTTCGCGACGTCGGCCGGGTCGGTGCCGCGCATGACGATCTCGACGTAGAGCACCACGGCGCCGACCAGTGCCTGCGTCGCGACCAGGGCGAGCGCGGCGAGCCCGAGGTCGAGCGCCCCGAAACGTCGCGGGGGTCGCGGGGGTCCCCACAGATCTGCCCGCTCCCAGCGCACCTGGCTGGTCACGGCGCTCACGACGGACCTCCGGAGACGACCAGGGTCACATCGCTGGCGGTGGAGGTGCCGCCGGCGGGATCTTGTTCGAGGACCGTTCCGGCGGGCTCCTGTGAGTCCGCGCCTGGGGCTGCAGCCACGGTGACGTGCAGTCCTGCCGCCTCGAGGACTGCGCGAGCCGCGGACACGTTCATGCCGACCACGTGCGGCGTCGTGAAGCTGCTGACCGTCAGCGGGCCGGGTGTCGGGAACGGGGCGAGGGGAACATCCGCCGTCAGCTCCGACATGATCCGGTTCCACAGCGGCTCAGCGACTGTCGCGCCGTAGACCCGATCGTAGGTCCGCCCCCAGGCCGTCACGCCGCGCGCCGAGTACGAGGGTCCGCGAGGGTCGCCGACCCAGACCGCCGCGGCCCGGGACCGGGTGGCGCCGATGAACCAGGTGGCGCCGAAGTCGTTCGTCGTTCCCGTCTTGCCGACCCAGTCCTGTCCGGGCAGCACGATCTCCGCCGCGGTCCCGCCGGGTTCCGCTGTGGCGTGCAGGGCTGCGGTCACGTTGTCGGCCACCGGGGCGGCAACGCTCTGGCGGCAGTTCGGGTCGGGAGCCGGCAGGGACGCCCCGGTGCTCGTCTCGGTGACGGAGAGGATCGCCATGGGACGGCACGCGACGCCGGAGGCTGCGAGCGTCGCGTACACGTTCGCCGCGTCGAGGACGGTGGTTTCGAAGGCACCGAGCGTGATGGACAGGTCGCCGTCGCCCACGCTGCGCGTGGCGGGGTCCATGCTCCGCATTCCCAGGTCGAAAGCGGTGTCGGCGACCTGGGTGACGCCGACCTGTTCGGTGAGCCGGACGAACCACGTGTTCACGCTGTACTTCAGGGCGGTCGTGGCGGCGATCGGACCGCGACTGATCCCGTCCAGGTTTCGGAAGCCGCCGACGGGGGAGTTCCCCGCCGCTGCGACGTATGGGTGGGGTGCGCTGATGGTGGCGTCAGGTGTGAAGCCGCGGGCGAGCGCGGCCGCAAGGGTGATCGGCTTGAAGGTCGACCCGACCTGCAGCTGACCCTGAACGGGGATGTTGAACTGGGTCGAGGCGTAGTCGCGCGTGGCGGCGATCGCTGTCACCCGGCCGCTACCGGGCTCGATCACCGCAGCCGCGCCAGCGACGTCCTGGCGCCCGAGCGCGGCATCGAGCTGCCTCTGGGTGTCGGCCATCTCGGCGGGATCGAGGGCTGCGACGACGGTGAACCCTCCGCGCACGAGGTTGCCCGCGCGGGCCGCCTCGGTCGGGCCGAACGCCTCGTCGGTGAGCAGGGTGGCGCGGACCCAGTCGCAGTAGTACGGCCACGGGCTGGCGGAGCAGCCGTTCGGAAGTTCGTGCGAGGCGGCGCCCAGCGGCGCGGCTGATGCGAAGGCGCGCTCGCCCTCGGAGATCGCACCGGTCGCGCGCATCGCGTTGAGCGCGACGTCGCGTCGGGCGGTGGCGTCCAGCGGGTTCGCGTTGGGGTTGTACCTGTTCGGGTTGCGCAGGAGCCCTGCGAGCAGCGCCGACTGCGCGATGTCGAGTTGCGCCGGCGTGGTGTCGAAGTAGTGGGCGGCGGCTGCTCCGACGCCGTACGCGCCGTCGCCGAAGTAGGCGGCGTTGAGGTAGCCGAGCAGGATGTCGTCCTTGCTCGAGCGTCGCTCGAGCTCGGCTGCGTACCTGAGCTCGGTGATCTTGCGGCCCAGGGTGCCTTCGGTCGCGGCGGCCTTCGACTCGTCGTCCTCGCCGGCTGCCGCCCGCAGGAGCTTGACGTACTGCTGGGTGATCGTCGACCCGCCCTGCTGCGTGCCCGTGGTGAGATTGCGCGCGGCTGCTCGAGCGAGGCCGCTGACGTCGACCGGGCCGTGCTCGTAGAACTCGCGGTCCTCGACGGCGAGAACCGCCTTCACGAGGGTGGGGGACACCTCCTCGAGCGAGGCGACCGGCACTCGGTTCTCGTTGTAGAACGTCGCGACCGGCTGCCCGTCGCTCGTCTGCACGAGCACACGCTGGGGCATGGCCGCGTCGAAGACGGCGGGGTCGACCTCGATGCTGTCCCAGTAGTCCATCGCGGCCCTTGCCCGGCCGCCCGCTGCGGCTGCCGGGATCGCCGCTGCCGCCGAGGCCAGGGCGCTGCCGGCGACGATCGCGACGGCCAAGGCGCCGAGCGGGCGGAGGTGGCGGCGAACGATCACGCCACGAGCGTACAGTCCAAGTGCGTCGTCGTGTCATACACACGCCGATGATGTGCAGGGCAGACGCGGCCGTATGGTCGCTCTGTGACATACAGCGCGCGGCGAGGACGGGAACGAGAGAGGCTTCTTGGTGCCGGACCCTCGCTGGGGGTCAGTGCCGTCGCACTGCTGTGCACCGCCGCCGTGGCCGCGGTGATCCTCCCGCCCGTTCTGGCGCAGGGGCCTGCTCACGCCGAGGCCGCCCCCGAGGTAGCGGAGATCGCTGCCGCAGCAGCACTGCCGGAGTCGCTCGACCCGCCCGCGCTCACGGTGCTGCAGCAGCTGCTCGGGAGCGAGCTGACGTACGGCCAGGTCGTGCCGGCCCCGTTCGGCTGCGCCACCCCGGTGCCGGTCGTCTCCGCCACGGCGGCCGCACCCGAAGGCGACGTCGGGCTGTTCGTCCTTGCGACGGGGGAGGGCGGCACCTGGCGACAGGCGATGTCGCACTGCGGGCGCAGCATCACGCTCCCGTCGGGGGTCGTCGGGGTGCGCATGAACGTCGCGGGCGGCCAGGTGGTCGCGTGGTCGCGAGGTGATGTGCTCGCCACACTCTCCGGGGCCGACGTCGCGACGGCCGCGGTCTCCGCGGTTGACGCCCGCCTCATGGACTCCCTGGAGCCGGTGTGCCCCGACTTGAGCCCCACCGCGCAGGACGCGACCCGCAACCCGCGCAGTCCCGGGTACCAGCAGTGGCTCCGTGAGGAGACCGTCAGCATCGAGGCATCAGGCGTCCAGGCAGTCGACCTGTCAGCCCTCCCGACCCCAGCCGAGGCGCCAGACCTCGTGATGCCAGCCGGTGTCGCGGGCCCTCCGGCGCCCTCGAAGGCCGTCCGGCCCGAGCCGCTGACCGATCCGGGGCCGGAGGTTCTCACCACCACGGTCGCGGTGCCGGCGTGGGACGCCGTCGGGCCTGGGTGCGGGTGGGCGTTCACAGCCGCCGCGGCGCCGGCTGTCGTCACGAGCGACGTTGAGGACGCTGCACAGCAGGCCCGCGCCGCGTCTCGAGCGACCCTGCTCGCCGGGCAGGCCGCCTGGATCTCGGCAGTCGCGGACGCCAGCTCACGTGTGGCTGCCCAGGCCGCGGACGTGGAGGCGTGGAATGCGTACGTCGCCGCAGCCCGGGAGGTGAAGGCCGAATGGGACGCGCAGGCTGCGGCGATCGCGACGTGGAAGCGGGAGCGTGACGCCCGCTCCGTGGCGGTCCGCGCACGTGACGCGTGGCGAGCTGACCGGCAGAGCGCGCAGGCCGCCTACGACGCCGCGGTCACCGCATGCGCGAAGCAGCCGGCCGCCGCCGCCGGAGCGATCACGGTGGAGCCGGCGCCCGGTCCCGGAGGTGCTTCGGCGTGCCCGCCTGCCCGCGCTCCGATCCTGGACGAGCCCGAGCCGGCCGTCCCCGAGGAGCCGACTGCCCCGGTGCTGTGGAGTCCGTAGGTGCGACAGGTGGCCCTGCCTGGGTTGGACTCGGCCGGGCCCGGCCGGACCGCCGTACAGGAGCGTGACCTGCAGTGATGCGGCCGGGCATCCCGACTGACGAGCGAACCGCCTGGCGGCCCGAGGTCGAACTTCCGCGAGGTGTATGACACCCCGCGCAGACTCGGGATGCCCGGCTCGGGTGTGCCCGCACCCGGCGTTCAGCTACGAGTCCACCAGGAGTGCGCACCCATGACGTCCCGCGTGAGCAAGATCCTCGCGAAGAGGGAGGCGGGCTTCACGCTCGTCGAGCTCCTCGTCGTCGTCATCATCGTCGGCATCCTCGCCGCCATCGGCACCCCGATCTACCTGAACCAGCAGAACAAGGCGCACGACACCGCGGTGAAGTCTGACCTGACGAACGCCTCCCTGGCCGCCGACGCGTACTACACCGACAACCTCAAGTACCCGACGACCGCGGCCGGCTTCGCGAACGACGGCGGCTCGCCCCTGGCCTCGCCGAGCACCAGCTACGTGGCCTTCATCGGGACGAACAACTACGTCATCTACGCCAAGTCCAAGTCGGGGTCGTACTTCCGGTACGAGCGGAACTCTGGGGCGGGCCCCGTCAAGCTCGACGCCACGACGACGCCCGCTGCGCCGTCCGCGCTGCCGACCGCCCCGCTGGCCGCGGACACCGACGCGGCCTCCGGCATCCCGGCCGGCGCCACGGGGATCACCTGGCAGGGCGTGACGAGCTGACCGCGCCTCCTGCGCGCCCCCGAGGCCGGGCCCACGCGGCCCGGCCTCGACCACTCTGGGAGGGAGCTTCCTCATGAGCCCCGAGCCCCGGGCCCACAGGCCCCAGGTGCCGCCATCGGGTCCCAGCATCTCTGAGCCGAGCGAAGCTCGGGCTCGCCCGCGGCCCGCGCCTCCTCGCGAGGAGCGCCCCCCGCTGTCTTGGAGCAAGGTCACGGGCTTCGGTGTCTCGGGTGGACTCCTGGTGGCCGGCATCATCGCAGCCGTCTCGGCCCTGCTCCGCTGAGGGGTCGGGGGTCGCCGCCCAACGGGTGAGGGGTGGCGACCCCGACCGTGCTGTCCGCTAGCGGTCGTGCCAGACGATCTCGTCGTCCAGGTCCGGAACGGCAGCGGCCAGATCACCCGATGCCGCAAGCTCGGCCGGCCGAGGCAGCCCGGCGTTCAAGGCGGACTCCCCGAGGTTGACGGGCGCCTCCTCGCGCACGGCAGCGCGGAACCGGCCGCCCTCGCGCACTCCCGAAGGCACACGGGCGGTCGAGACCGGCACCCGGCCCTGGCCCGTCATGATCGTGTCCACGCCCGCTAGATGTGCGGGGCGCGGTCATGAGCGCGCGGCGACGTGACGCTGCACCGTGCGTCGGGAGACGCCCAGCACCTGTGCCGCCTGTCGAGCAGCAAGGCCGGCGTCCGTGAGGATCGCGACGGCCGCAGGGCGCGCGCGAGGCGATGTCGCGTGCGGCAGCACCGCGGCCAGTGCAGACCTGGCCACGGCCACGGCCTCCGGCGGGAGATCGCCGCCCAGCTCACGGCCCGAGCGCATGCGGTAGCGCTCGAGCGCCCTCCGGACGATGGGGGCGACCTCCGCCGATAGTGCTCGAGCACCGGTCTCGGTCACGGCGAGCGCCGACCGGGCAGCCGGCGACGCCGAAGCGACCACGGCACCGACCGCTGCCTCGTCCCAGCCGCGGGCGAGCATGGAGCCGACGGCGCGCTCCAGCCGGGCGCTGGTCTCCGCCGTCGAATGGTCCGGTCCCAGGGCGAGCAGCGCGTGTGCGGACCTCGCGCGCATCCGCTGTGCGGGCACCCGCGTGCCGCCGGCGCGGCGGCCGTAGAGCAGTCGTTCCAGCGCGGCCACGCTCACGACGGCGGGCTCTCGACCGTTGGCGCGCCGCGACGCCGCGGCCGCGATCTCGGGCAGCGTCATGCCGCGTGCGCGCAGCATTCTGACGTGCTCCCGCACGGGGGCGGCTGCGACCTGCGGCTCCCAGGTGCCTTCCGCGATCTGGAGCGCGCGGGCGGCCGCGTACCGCCGAGACGCCGCCCCGCACGGGCCGCACCCGCACCCATGCGCGCGTGCGCACCGTCGGGTGCCGTGACGATGCACGGGCTCGTGGACACACCCAGCGAAGGGCTCTGCGGTCTCGGCGTTCACGCGGCCTCCGGACCCGGCGCTTCCGCGGCGCCGGGTCGGCGAGTTGTGGTGGTCAGAACTCGGAGATGTCCTCGGCGCCGTCCGGGCCCCGCGGGACGATGAACGTCGCGACCTGCGGGGCCGGTGGCGCGATGTCGGCGACGGGCGCGAGCCCAGGCTCCTCCGGGTCGTCGCGCAGCGGTGCCTCGGCCGGCGGGACCTCCTCGTCCTGGATTGGCTCAGCGGGCGGCTCCGGCGTGCTCGCCCCGTCCACGGTCTCGGCCGCGGGTGCCGCCGCAGCGACTCCCGGTGTCGAGTCGACGGTCGGCACCAGGTCGCCGGCGGGCTCCTGCTCGGAAGGCGGGGCGGGCTCCGCCAGCGGCGCCTCCGCCGTCGTGACGGTCTCGGGCTTCGGGGCTCGCGTGCGGCGTGCCCTCGACTTCGGCTTCGCGCCGAGTCCCGCCAGCCGGGCGGCCGTCTGCTCCGCCTGCGCCTGGGCCGCGGCGATGCGTGCGACCTGGCGCTCGTGCAGAGCGGTGAGGATCGCGACCTCGACGACGGGGGAGTCGCCGGCCATCGCGTCGATCTGCTGGGCGTACTCCAGCGCGGAGTCCACGTCGAGCGGCTCGGTGTCCCCGCCCGTGTTCAGCGTGAACGTCACGTCCTCGGTGATCGTGTCGGGCTCGTTGATGTCGAGCCGGATCTGGGCGAGGGTGCGGGTGCTCATGGGGCTTCCTTCCGGGGGTAGGTGAGTCAGGCGGCGGCGAGGACCGGGGACGGCTGGGGCAGCGCGGCGAGCATCGCCCGCGCGTCGTCGAGGTGGCGGGTCATGGCCTCGGCGTTCCCGACCGCGAAAGCGATGTCGGACTCGAGCTGGGCCAGGGTGCGGGCGGCGGCTCCGACCGAGACCGGGTCGCTGGCCAGGTCCGCGTCGGGCAGGCCGCCACCGGCTTCCCGCGCGGCCGCGACCACGAGCGCGGCGACACCGGTGAGGTCCGCGATGCCGGCGTGGTTCGCACGCTCGAAGTAGTCGAGGTCGTCGCGGAGGGCGAGAGCGCGGGCGGCGCGGTGGATGCCGGTGTCGGTGGTGGTCATGGTCTTGGTATGTGCGGCAGCCAGGGCCTCAGAGGCTCGTGAGCGGGACGAAGGTGGCGTGCGCCTTGGACCACACCAGCGGGGCGTCGCCGTACCGCTCCTGCAGGTACGTCGGCAGGTCGGCGGGCGAGCAGCCGCGCACCTGACGGAACTGGCCGCTCCGCAGTGGGGCGTCGCCCCAGAAGGCGTCGCCCCAGAAGGCGTCGACCTCAGCCGCGGCGAGCACGAACGGCGTGCTGCGGTAGCGGCTCATCTGCTCGGCTGTCTCCAGGCGCCACAGCAGCGCCTCTGTGGGCTCGAACGACTCGGCCCCGAAGATCGCCCTGGCGGCGTCCTCGAACGCCCGCGAGCCATCGCCGCCGCGGCCGTCGTTGAAGTGCACGACGGCCTGCCCGCCGTTGCCCTCCTGGTGGACCTCAGCGACTGGCTTGCCGTGGTGGGTGAGCGTGCCGGAGAAGCCGGTGCCGCCCCGGGACACGAAGCGCTTGACCTTGGTCAGGCGGAAGCCGTGGTGGAAGTCGGTGGCCGTGTCCTGGGGCGTGTTCGTCGTCATGGGTTACTGATGTGCGGCTCGACGCATGTTTGGGGCGCAGCCGCGCCGCTTCTTCGCCTCGACCTTCTTGGCGAGCTCGGCCTTGACCTCCTCGACATCGACGCCGCGCTTGACCGCGATGGCGCGGGCTACCGCCTCGAGCGCGGGCGCCTTGTCCTTCTCGCGGAAGCCGTAGGCGAGGGTCTCGACGTACCACTGCGTCGCGGCGCGCTCGGTCTTGAAGGTCTCGTGCGCCGGCCGGTCGCGGTAGGAGTGCGTGCGCTCGCCCGGGCGCCCGCCGGGCACCGGGTCCCAGCCTCCGGCGTTGGTCTCGGTCCACTCCACGCGCAGCGGCGCGCCGTCGGCGGTCAGGCCCTTGGCGATCCGGTCCTGCGCGGCCTTGGCCTTCTTGGTCTCACGCTCGGTGCGCGCGGCAGCCTTGGCGACCTCGTCCTTGGACAGCATCTTCGTGGGCAGCGACGCCGCGTCACCGATCGGAGCCGTCGGGAAGCACACGGTGCACGCCCGGTACCCGGCGTCGGCCACGATCGTGTCCTCGCCGGACCCGGAGTAGTCGGTCATCAGCTGGAACTCGGTCGGGGACTCCCCGCGGTTGCAGGTGGAGCAGCCCATCGAGCTGTGCACGTGCCCGCCGCTGCTCGTGGCCAGGAACGCGCGGGTCCAGCCGCCCCGGCGGGAGAACTCGGCCTCGTGCCGGGCGATCTGCTCCTCCACGGCGTCCAGGGCCCGCGTCGCCTCGTCGTACCGGGCCAGCGCCTGCCTGGCCGCGGCCGCCGGGTGGTAGTGCTCGTCGTCCGGACCCAGGTCGGGCGCGGCGAGCTCGCGCGCCTTGGCCTCGGCGTCGGTGTCGCTCAGGCCCCACACCGCGCCCTTGCGCTGCTGCCAGCTCTGCTTGTCGCCGACGGCGCTGTGCACCGCGGAGAGCGCGCGGTCGACCTCGCGGCGAGCGCGCACGGCGTCGTCCAGGACCTGCACGAGCTCGGTGTCCGCCTCGGGCGGGGTGAGCGTCGTCAGCCGGTTCCGCTCGGCCTCGATCTGCTCCATGCACCCGTCGCACCGGTTGTCGCCGGACAGGTAGCCGGCCTCCTCGCCGCAGCGCACGCAGACGCGGTCGCGGTCGCCTGCAGCCTCGAGGTGCACGTCGGCCTCGCCGCGCGCCGAGGTGGAGAACTGGCCGCCGGTGGTGACGCCCGCGGGGACCCGCGACTGGGTGCTCATGACCCGTAGATGTGCGGCCGCCGCCGCGTCGTGGGGCCCCGCCACTACGATCCGCGTCATGGGCCACGAAGACGTCGACACCCTCACGCTCGCCGAGGCAGCGAAGGTGGCCGGTGTGCCGACCTCGGCACTTCGCCACCTGGCGGAGGAGAGGTCGCTGCCGGGCCTGGTGCGCGCCGGACGCGGGCACGCCAGGGTCCGCGTCGACCAGGTGCCGACCTTCGAGGAGGTCGAGCAGCTGCTGCAGCAGCGGGTGCGGGTCGCGCTCGCCGAGCTGCGCAAGTCGTTCGATCGGGTCCAGGTCGAGCTGGAGGCGGTCGGCAACGACATCGCGGAGCTTGAGGAGGATCCCTACGGCCCCATCGGCGTGGACCTGGACGCCTTCGACTCCCTGAGCCAGCGGGGAGGCGGGACGCTGCGGGGGGCGCTGAACCGGATGGGGTTCGCCACCATGAGCCTGGAGGCGGCGCGCTCAGCGCTCGGGGAGATGAGGGTCCGGTACTGAGCCGACCACCGCGCCTGCCGGGCCCGGGCACGGCGACGCCCCGGGGCCTCGCGGGGGCAGCCCGGAGCGTGCAGGGCGCCGGTCACCGGGACGCGTCGAACTCCCCTCGGGCGCCGACACTGGCGAGCACGCGCGGCGCGCGCCCAGGCTCCGGCTCGTCCTCGGTGCGGCGCATCGGGACAACGGGCGCCGCGGCAGAGCCCAGTGCGGGGACGGCGCGCCCGTCCGCGGCGACCGGCTCCGGCGCCTGCTCCGCCCGAGCCGCGCGTGGCTCGGCGTCCGCCGTGCGGCGCTTGCCGCCCGCCTTCTTCACCGGCTCGGCCGACCGCTGGATCAGCACGACCGACAGGTGCGTCACCGCGAGCAGGGCGACGGGCGGGACGGCCGCGACCAGGGCCGACACGGCCGCCGGGACGGCGCCGTCCGCGGCGAGGATCGCGTGCACCGCGTTCGCCGCGATGGAGACGGCCGCGCCGCCGCCGAGGAGCGTCCACGGGTAGATCAGCGCGCGGGTGCCGTACCCGGCCAGGGCGACGATCGCCATCGTGGCGACCACGACCATGCCGTCGACGACCAGCGGCCAGATCCACGCCAGGTGACCGGGCACCCCGGCCATCTCGGCCAGGTCGGCCAGCGCGGCGAACGACAGCGCGAACGCCCCGCCGGCCAGCAGCAGGGTGCCGGCCAGGGCGGAGTTGACGACAGCGCGCGGCAGCGGCGCGGGGTAGTTCTTGCGGGAGGCGGAGGCCAACGTCATGGTCCTGTCTGTGCGGGCGGGTGGTTCCGATCGGGAGATGTGCGGCACCGGCTAGGCGCGACCCAGCAGCGCGATCGCGAGCGAGTTGAGCCGTCCGGCAGGCGGGCTCTGGTCGCGTCCGACGGTCACCGCGGTGACCTCGACCGGTGGCGGGACGGGCCCCAGATCCGGCACGGTCTGGTAGAGCAGGTCACGAGCCGGCTCGACGGCCTGGAGTGCCAGTGCCTTCTCCTGGAACGGGCCGAGGAGTAGGACCTGTTCGCCCGCTCGGGTCGTGGCGGCATAGAAGACGGTGGGGTTGGCGACGCTCATCGGTGCGGGTACGTGACCAGCGCCGCGCGCACCGAGGCGGCGCGGCCGGCATCCTCAGGGTCGCTCGCCTGCTCGAGCACGTCCTCCCAGCCCGGGTCGTAGACCCAGGTCAGGTGCGTCATGTGCCGGGAGGTCATCACGCACAGCCGCCCAGAGGACAGTGCGTGCTCGGACTCGGCACCGGACAGGGTGGGGTCGACCGCGACCACCGCGTGCCATTGGCCGCCCTGCAGCCGGTCCGCCGTCCCGACCGTGATGCCGGGCACTCCTGCCTCGAGCAGCAGGGCTTCGAGCGCGGAAGCTTGGGCGTTCCGGGACACGACGATGGCGACGTCGTCCTGGCCCAGGGGGCGTGTACGCGGCCGGCCGTTCTCGTCACGCTCGACGAGCACGCGACCGACGTAGTCGGTGGCGGCCCGAGCGACGGACCGCATGGTCGCGAGGTCGTACGGGTCGGGCCGCTCGGGCACCAGAACGCAGGCGATCTCCCCATCGAGTCCGTCGAGGTGTCGCTCGGGCCGCGCGGAGTCGAAGGTGAACGGGTACAGCGGAGCGATGGCGGCAGCCGTGTCCGGGCCGAGGCGGTAGGTGTGCTGGAGGGAGTGTCGTGCGACGCCGTTGCGCGCGGCGAGCACCTCCGGAGCCCGCATCTGCGGCGCCTGGCGAAGGTGAGACCAGGCGCCCACGTTGAAGGCGATGACCGGCCCGATCTGCCCGGGATCGCCGACGAGCAGGACCTGCTCGGCGCGGTCCGCGGCCTTCGAGAAGTCGGCGAAAGTCACCTGGTACGCCTCGTCGAACACCATGACGTCGACGTCGGGAGGGTTGATCTTGCAGGAGGCCACCGTGCGAACCGTGACTGGGTTCGAGCCGGTTCGGGCGCCCGGGGCTGCGGCTCCGGCTGGGACGGCCATGTTGCGCGAGGCGACCTGCACCTGCGGCAGGCCGCGGCCGTCGACGCCGAGCTCGTGCGAGATGGCCGCGGCGATCGCGGTGCCCTGCTCGTTGGTGAAGGTAGCGACAGCCACCGTGGCGTCGGTGTGCGTGTGGAGCCAGGAGACCACCTTCGCGACCATGGTCGACTTGCCGGCCCCGGGAGGGGAGTCGCACAGCACGGCCGGATGGCCAGCGAGTAGGTCGCGCAGGGAGGCGGCCTGGGGAGTCCCATCGGGGAAGGGCCTCGGTGTCGCGTCTGTCATGCCAGCCGTATGTGCGGCGACCTCACTGGGGCGGTGCCCACCTCGGGCGCCGGACCGGGGCATCCGCCGGTGACGTCCATCGGTCCCGCGCCGCAGCGTTCGTGACCGGCGTGAACCCTGCGAAGGGCTTGCCGGTGATGAACAGCGGGCGGGCGTCGCGGTAGGCGGCGGCAGCGATCGCAGCGGCGGGGTTGCCCTGCCGGCGCGTGGAGTAGGTCAGCACTCCGTGGAGCGCGTCTCCGGTGGCCTGGACCGACTCCAGGGCCAGGTTCGTGGCGGGCGAGGCAGGGTTCGGGCGGACGATGGTGTGGGCCTTGCCGGTGCGGAGCCGGAACGGCTGGGACATCACGACGTGGATGCGCCCCGCCGCGGCGTCGATGCCGGTGATCGCGACCTGGCAGACGTCGCCGGTGATGCTGTTGCGGCGCACCAGGCCGAAGTCGGTCAGGTCCCATCCCTGGGCGCACGCCTCGGCGCGCTCGACGTCGTGGAAGGCGGACACCGCCGTCTTCAGGCCGCGGAAGCGCGCCGCGGACAGGGCGCCCCGCTCGGCGAAGAACATGCCGTTGGTGAGCTGCGGGGCGTCCTGTCCGTCGCAGGCGAGGTCGGTGAGCGCCGACATGCACGCGAACGGGTCCTGGTCGAAGGGGGCGGCTCCACCCATCGCAGCCCACGGGGCGAGGCTCTCGCCGTCCATGCCCTCGGGGAGCCAGTAGCGGCGCGCGAGGGCGCGGGTGAGCACGATGGCGAAGGCGGAGTAACGCAGCCGCGCGGCGATCGCCAGCTGCAGTTCGATCCTGACAGCAGCTTCGGAGCTGGGCTCGCGGCGCCGGGCGACGGCGGTGGTCGCACGGGTGATCCGGGCGAGGGTGTGGGTGTCGGGAACCACGAGGCGGAACCCCGCCTGCAGGAGTTCGTCGAGGATCTCGGCTCCGACTCGGCGCGGCACGCCCGGGTCGAGGCTCTCGGTCCGGTAGACGATGTGGTTGCTCGCCGGATCCACCCACAGGTAGGCGAAGGGGAAGTCGCCGTCGTCCTCGAAGCCCTCTCCGCGCGGGGTCGGCGCGGGCACGATGCCCGGGGTGACGGTTCGGTCGAGCAGCATCGCGCGCTCGAGTGCGAGTCGGCGCTGGTAGGCGTCGTAGTCCGCCAGGGCGCCGAGGGCTGCCTCGGGAACCAGGTCCTCGTCGGCGAGCGGGCTTGGTCCGACATGCTCGAGGGCGCCGACCGGCGTCGGCTGCCTCGCAGATGCGCCTTCCGCGCGCGCTGGCACGGGCTCGAGCGACTCGAGGAACGGGTCTGGCTCGTCGAGGTAGGAGGGATCGGGCATGCCAGCCGTATGTGCGGCGGGGCTGCCGCACATACGGCTGGGCGTGATGACGACGACCGCACCAACCGCCGCCGAGACACAGGTCCCGGGCGTCGCCTTGGATCCGAGCGACCCGACTCGCGGCTGCGACCGGTGCGGGCCCGGTGTGCGCGCCGTCGTCCTGACGGGGCACGGCTCAGACCGAGGGCTGACCCTTGCGTGGTGCGGGCACTGCTTCACGGCCAGGGAGCGTCTCGGGATGTTCGCTCGCTCGGTGTTGCGGGACCTGCGAAGCTGAGCGACGCCCACGCGGTCCTCCCGGCCGGACGCGGCGCCTCCAGCCGCGTAGGTGCTCGGTCAACCGCCGGTGACGGCGCGCCAGGGTCCGAGTAGTGCGTCGTGGGCGTCGCGGGTCCACCCTGTGCGCACCACCGCGCCCTCCGGTGTGGTGAGCTCTCGGCACAGGCGAGGGTCGTCGACCAGGTCGCGGTGCCCGATCGCGATCGCGGCGTCGCGCACCGCGATGCTCGCGGCGACATGCTCGGCGCCCGAGTCGCCTCGCAGCACCGCGCCGGCCAGGGCCATCTCTTGTGCCGTCTGCGCACGGCGCCTGCGGCGCAGGAGGTCCGCAGCGAACGGCGAGCCGTCGGTAGCCGCCTCGTCCAGCGCGGCGTAGGCCAACGCGCGGCCCGGGTCGCGCGCGGACGCGGTGAACCACGCGGCGTCCAGATCGTGGCAGTCAGGGCCCGACAAGAGGGCCCCGTTCTCGCTCGTCCGCCAGACGTCCGGGTCGTGCCCCGGCTCCAGGCGCTGCTGGTGCACCGCGGTCGCGAGCGACGAGAGCGCGCCCTCCAAGGCGTGACCGCGGGCCTCGAGGCCGGCGACCGCGGCGCGGTCGTGGGTGAGCCGCGCGCCCGCCAGGCGCACTCCGAGCTCTGCGCGCGCAGCCCGGCCGCGGTCGATCAGCTGGCCGACCGTTCGCGGCGCGTCAGCCTCGATGACGCCGCGGCTCAACTGCTCGGTGAACCATGCTGACGCCTGCTCGGCGGCGCGCGAGCGTGCGCTCTCGTCGAAGCGTGGCGGGCCGAGCCGGTCGTCCAGGTGCAGGCGCGCCTCGGCACGCGAACGCGAGGTGAACTGCCCGCCCGTTCGCGTGCCTGCTGGGATCCGTGGCAGATCGTCGGCGCCCGTCATGGCCCGTAGATGTGCGGGCCGCTCACAGGTCCGCTGGCCCCTCCACATCCCACGTGCCGGTGGCCCGCGGGGCCATCGCCCCCCACTGATCGCGCAGGCGCTGCTCCTCCTTGATGACGCCGTTGCGGTAGCCGGCGCCGTGCGCCCACAGCTGCTCGGGTGTGGAGTCGACGTGCTCCGCGGCGTTGCTCAGCGGGATTCCGGCACGCTGGATGCGGCGCAGCTGCTCGGGGGTGCCGCCCACGCGCGCGAAGCGGGCGATCTGGGACATGGCCTCCTCGACCCGGCGCTCGTGGGGCATGGTCGTCTGCGTGCGCGGATGCAGCGCGGCGGACCACGGCTTGATGTCGTGGACGCCGGCCTCGTGCAGGGCGGCGATGGACTCGAGCGGCACCCGCTGGTCGCGCAGCCGCTGCGCCGCGGCCAGCGGCACGCCGGCCTTGGCCAGCGCGAGCGCCCCGGCGGCGTCGGTGGTGGTCTCGCGACGGTGCCCCATGTGCCCGCCGGTGGTCTGCTCGCCGATCTTGAGCCACGCCTTGTAGTCCGCTCCGGTGGTGATGCCCGCTGCGTAGGCGCGGCCCGCTTCGGCGGGGTGGATGTCTCCGACGCGGCCTCGCAGGGAGCGCGCCACCTTGGCCGGGACCCCGTTGAGCTCGAACCCGGAGATCTCGCCCGGGTCGATCTTCAGGCCGAACGCCTTCACCTTGGCGGCGTCGATCCCGAGCCGGATGCCGCGGTAGGCCTCGTCGGTGGACTGGCCGCACGCCTTGGCGTACTCGGCGAGCTCTCGGATCGCGTCCGGCCCCTTCTCCACCGTGCCGTCGGGGCGCTGGAGCCCGTTGTACGCCAGACCCGGCTCCACGCCGAGCTCGTGGCACAGGCGGACGTCGGCCAACGGGACTCCGGCTCGGATGTCGTTGCCGACCCCGTCGAGCTGCAGGTACCGGGCCAGGTAGCTGTTGAAGTCTGGGTCGGCCTTGGCGGCGTCCAGCCAGGCGCGTGCGGTGTCGGCGTCGCAGCCGCGGAAGGCGTACGCCATGGCCGGGGACTTCGCGAGGCCTGCAGCGTCCAGGCGGGCGAGCTCGTCGCCCGTGAGGCCGTCGGCGTACCGCTTCACGCAACGGTCCGTCCAGCCCTCACCGCGCTGAGCCATCTGCTCGGTCCAGTTCACCGGCATCCCCGCGGCGTAGGCGTCCCGCAGCACCTGCCCGGTCTCGGGGGAGGTCAGGGTCCACGTGCCGAGGTCGCTCGTGACCAGGCGACCCGCACGGTGGACGACGATCACGGCGGCCACCCAGTCCGGGTCCACGTCTCGACCCGCGACCCGGACCGCGTCCTCCACCATTCGTGCGGCCTGGTCGCGAGCCACCTCGGGATGGGCGTAGGTGTCCTCGAGCAGGGCGGCGAGCTTGTCGATCGACTCGCTTGTCGTCGGCACGGGGACCGGGGCAGCCGCCGGGGCGCCACCGAGGTGGGCGAGCTCGGTCTCGGCCTCAGACATCTGCTCGGCTAGCAACTCCAGCTCGCCCTGGCACGTCAGGAACAGCTCGTTGCCGCCGAGGGCGCCGGCGTTGGCCATCTGGCACTGCCAGTCGTGCCGTTCGCGCGCGAGCTTGTCGATGGCCCGCTGCAGCTCGGTGACGCGATCGGCGGGGCCCGTGAGGGTCGCGACGGACTCACCACGCGCCTCGGTGGCGAACTGGCCGCCCGTGCGGACGCCGGCGGGGACGCGGGAGCGGTCAGCGAGGCTCGTCATGCCCGGTAGATGTGCGGGGCGGGCGGGTCGCCGTGCTCACCACTCGGCGAGCGCGGCGGCGACCTTCTCGGGGTCCGGCTCGCCCTTGGCGCCGGCCACCGTGTGGCTGTCCGGATCCTCGTACGTGCGCCCGTGCCAGTCGGTCTCCAGGCGGACCATCTCGCCGTCGTCCAGCCGCCAGAATGACGCCTGGGCCCACGGGTCGTCGCGGGACGGGTCGAGCTCGGCCAGGAAGATCGTCGGGTCGGCCGCGTCGGCGTACGGCTGGATCAGCACCTGTCCGGGGATCTGGACCGCGGCCGGCGGGCTACCGGCGGCGCCCGGGTCGGGCACCGGGTCGCACGCGCGCCAGGCGCCAACACCGTCCAGGCGCGCCACGACGTCGGTCGCGAGCGCGGCCTTCGCGGTGGGGCGCCCGGGCCGCAGCCGGGCCATGCCGCGCAGCGGCTCCTGCACGGCGGTCAGCAGCGTGATGCCAGCCTCGGCGCGCACGGTGATGGAGAACTGCCCGCCGGTGCGGATCCCGGCCGGCACCCGGGGGAGTGTCGCGGTGCCCATCACACGTCCCGGGCCAAGATCGGGTCGGCCGCGAGCCGCGCGTCCATCTCGGCGCGGGCGAGCGCCATGTAGCGGCGCAGGTACCGCTCGCTGTACGCGCGGTCGGGACCGATGGCGTCCAGTGCCTTGTTCAGCCGGTTCGTGTTCTGCCGGTCCGTGAGCTCGGCTAGCTGGTCGTCCTTGATGGGCGAGCGGGCGAACAGGCGACCCTCGGCGAGGGCATCGTGGCCCGTGCCGGTCGACGGGGCGTCGAAGGCCAGGGGAGCCTGACCCGGTTTCCCGGACAGTTGCGGTGTGGTGATCATGCCGCCGCGGTGGCGGCGGTGTGTAGGTCCTCGAAGTCGTTCGGGGACCGGTAGCCGAGGCCGGAGTGGCGTCGGACGGGGTTGTAGAAGCCCTCGATCCACTCGAAGATCGCCGAGGCGAGCTCCTCGCGGGAGGACCAGGCGTGGCGGTCGAGCAGCTCGCGCTGCATGCTCGACCAGAAGCTCTCCATCATGGTGTTGTCGACCGAGGACGCGACTCGGCCCATCGAGCCGAGCAGGCCGGCCTCGCGCAGCCGGTGCCCGAAGATCCACGACGTGTACTGGCTTCCGCGGTCCGCGTGCACGATCGCACCTGGTGCGGGGTGGCGCCGCCAGATCGCCATCTGCAGGGCGTCGACGACCAGCTCCGAGCGCATGTGGTCCGCGATGGACCACCCGACGATCTTGCGGGTGAACACGTCCAGGACCGCGGCGCAGTAGACCTTCCCGGTGCCCGTGGGGTGCTCGGTGATGTCGGTGCACCACAATCGGTCCGGGCCGTTGGCGGTGAACCGCCGCTGGACGAGGTCGTCGTGCGGTGCTGGCAGCGGTCGTTGCCCGCAGCGTTTGCGCCGGTGGCAGACCCCTATCAACCCGGCCGCGCGCATCAGCCTCGCGACGCGTTTGCGTCCGCAGGCGACCCCGAGCCCGAGACGCAGCTCGGCATGGACTCGCGGGGCGCCGTAGGTCGCCCGCGAGCCGTGATGGATCGCCGTGATCGTCGCGGTCAGCGCCTGGTCGGCGATCGCGCGGGTGCTCGGCGGTCGGTTCATGGCGTCGTAGAGCCCGGAGCGGGAGATCCCGAGGACCCGGCAGGTCGCCGCGACGGGCACCCCGTCAGCGACGCTCTTGGACCAGCCGGGCGCTCATTTTGGGAGGACGTTCTCCCGGGCGAAGTACGCCGAGGCCCGCTTGAGGATCTCGACCTCCATCTCCAGCACCCGGTTGCGGCGCCGCAGCTCGACCAGCTCGCGGCGCTCGTCGGAGCTCACGCCCTCACGGCGACCGGCATCGACGTCGTCCTGGGCCATCCACCGGCGCAGACACGACTCGCTGATCCCGAGATCGGACGCGACCTTCGCGACCGGCTGCCGACCCGAGCGGGCCAGATCCACTGCTCGACGCCGGAACTCCGGCGGCTTGGCTGCAGGCATCCCAGACTCCCTTCCCGAGACGATCATCGCCTCGGACCAGGTGTCCGGAGAAGCGGGTCAGGCTCCCAGGACCTTCATGTGGTCCCCCGGCAGCGGGACGCCGACCTCGATCAGGCTGAGGTGGCCGCGGCGCACCGCCGCCACGTGACGCTTGATCAGCTCGGTGGAGAACTCCTGGCGCACCATCTGCTCGACGTTCTTGACGGTGTCGCGTTCGTGGGCGCTGACGTGGGCGGCGGCCACCATGCCCGGCAGCTGGTGGTCCAGGGCGTAGATTCGCCCGTGCTGGTCTCCCAGGTAGGCGCCGTCGGCGCGTGCTAGGCGCACGTTCAGGCCGTCCGAGGAGTCGATGCGGTACTCGAAGCCGCGGGCGTGCGCAGTGGCCGAGAACCGGCCGTCAGGCTCGTCGACGTGCACCTTGAGCACGACGTCCTGCAGTGGCGCGACCTTCTCGAGCGCGGTGGCGTAGGTGCTCGCGTTCGGGCCCTGGACACCCTCGACCGCGACCGCGGCGTACCACGGACGGGTCGACAGGACGACGGGCGCCTCGGACCGGGCCTCGATCGCGAACTGGCCGCCGGTCGTCACTCCGGCGGGTACGCGGGAAGGGTGCTGTCTGCTCATGCCGGGTAGATGTGCGGCCCGGGCCGCACACCTGCACCCGGTGTGAGTCTCAGAACTCCAGCGGGTCCTGCTGGCTCGTCGCCTTCGCAGGGCGGGCGGGCGCGCCGCTGCGCGGGCCGGGCCAGTGCAGTTCGTGCGCGTCCATCCGGTCCAGCGCCTTGAGCTCGGCGCGCCGGGCCGAGCTACGGCCCGCCTCGACCAGGTGCGGTCGGGTCTGGGCGATGCGGTCGGCGTGCTTGCGCACCGCGGCCAGCGCCTTGTCGTGGTCAGGCTCGGCGTTCTTGTACGGGGTGAAGGAGGTCTCGAACGCGGCCTGGATCACGGCGGCAACGTCGGCGTCCACGCGCCCCTCAGCGAGCGCCCTCTCGGCGGCGCGCCGCTGCCGCAGCGCCGTCTGGGCGGTGGCGAGCCGCTGCGCGTCCCGGGTCAGGTGCGTCCAGGCGTTGATCCGGTCTGTCCAGGCCGCGGTCGGTGCCGGCATGGGGCCGGTGGGGTCGTCTGCCCACGCCAGCGCGGCGTCGACGTCGGCCAGGTGCTCGGGGCTCAGGTGCACGGTGTGCACCCTCGGGGAGCCGTAGTAGCCGCCGTGGTCGCTGGTGGGGATGCCCAGGAACGCCGCCGTGTGCGGGTCCAGGTCGGTTGCCGGCATCCTGGCGAGCTCGAGCCGGGCGGCGTCCCGCTCGGCCGCGGTGTCCGGGTTCTCCGGCATGATCTCCCAGGGCGCCTTGGCGCCGGCGGCGACCGCTGCGAGGGTGGCGCGGGCCCGGCCCTGAGCGCTGGCCTGCGGGGCCTGACGGACCGCGTCCTGGACGGCCTTCTTGTCGGCGATCGCGAAGTAGTGGTTCGCGTAGGTGGAGTCGCCGCTGTCGTCGTGGTCGGCCAGGAAGTCCGGGCGGGCGGCCATCGCTTCCAGTACGGCGGCAAGGCACCCGGCCTCGTGTCCGTTCGGCTGGATGCGCTCGCAGTAGCAGTCCCGGTTGCCACCGCCGTTGCGCGTGTGGATCCAGACGGCCAGCCTCGCCTCAGGGTCAGCCCAACGCGGATCGTCGGGGTCGCTGGCCCGGTCCAGTTCGGCGTCGGGGTCCCAGGCCGCCCGCTCGTCCCACCAGACCGGGACGGGGCCACCGCGGTGGCGGCCGGTGTCCAGGTCGCCGAGCAAGCTGTTCAAGGTCGCGGTGACGTCAACGACGTCCGGACCCTGAGCGAGCTGGTGCACCAGCTCCCACCGCTGCTGCAGGCCGACGCCCTCGTGGTCGGCCGGGACGTCGGCCAGCGTCAGCCCGTACCGGGCCAGGGCGTCGGTCAGCGGCTCCGGGTCGACCGGGGCGGCCAGCTCGAGGTCGGGCTCGGCGCGAACCCCGGCGGCGAACTGCCCACCTGTTCGGACGCCGGCGGGGACGCGGGAGCGGTCGGTGGTCACGGCTGGGCCTCCTGGCTGGTGCGACCGGCGCCGCGGGGCGCCTGCGGTCAGTGGGTCTGGACCTGCAGGTCGGGGCTCGTGGGCGCGATCACGTCGATCGAGCCGTCCGGGGTGCGGGCGAGGGTTCCCGTGGTGTACCGCTCGCCGACGACGACGGCGACCCCGTCGCCCTCGACGGTCACGTTCACCTGGCCGTAGCGGGCGCCGAACACCAGGACGCTGGCCCCGGGGGCGACGGTGACGTCGACGCGCGCCGCGCGGTCACGCTCGCGGCCGGCCCGGCGGGACTGCTGGCCGGCATGCACGATCGCGGCGCCCTTGGTGACCCGCAGCGGGGTGCTGGCCCCGAACCCGGGCAGCAGGACCTGGATCGGCTCGTTCGGGTGCCCGGTGACCTCCAGCGGGTCGTCCGAGCTGTCGCGCAGCCCTCGCAGCTCCACGACCCTTCCCGGTGCGCGCGAGCCGCGCAGAGCCGCACGCGCGCCCGGCAGGGTGTCGGCCCACATCGGCTCGTCAGGCTGGCCATGGCGGACCCGGAACCGCAGCGAGGCCGACGCCACCGACGGCTGCAGGTCGATCGGATCGTGGTTCTCGTCCCAGATGCTCTCGGCAGCGAGCTCGGCCAGCCGGCGTCGGCGGGCGCCGATGCTCCCGGGGGCGGCGTCGGGGGTGGTGGAGGCCAGCAGGTCGGCCTCGCAGGTGAACCAGCCGCGCGCGGCGGGCAGGCTCACCTGCGACTCGCTACGCGCGGCTGTGGCGAACTGCCCGCCGGTGCTGACGCCGGCAGGGACACGGGAGCGAGGCTTGTCGGTCACACCCGATAGATGTGCGGGGCCTCAGACGCGGCGCGCGACCGGGCTGGACGGCGTCCGGACCGTGATGCGGTCCGTGCCGCAGTGGATGACGTCCAACGACCCCGACCCCTCGCAACGGTGCTGGAAGCCGTGCACTCGCTCGGCGCAGTCCAGCACGGCCACACCGGAGTCCTTGACGGTCACCGAGACCTTCCGGCCGGCGCCGGCGAGGATCACCGCGGTGGCGCCGTCGGCGACCGTGACCGGGTTCCCGGAGGCGGAGCTGGCGTACACGATCACGGTGCCGGAGGTGATGTGCAGGTGGTGGAACCCGGAGGAGTTGATGATGACCAGCGGGGCGCCGTCGTGGCCGTGGACCTCCAGCGGCGCCTTTCCGATGGTGTCCAGGCGGCGCAGCTCGACCACGCGGCCCGGGGCGCGGCGGGCGCGCAGGGCGGCCCGGGCCTCGGTCAGGGTGGCCGGGCAGACCTCTTCGGTGGGCCGCCGGGGCCCCAGGAACCGGGTGGTGGCGAGCTCCGCGGCGCGGCGGCGGCGTGCCCCGATCTCGTCGGTCGGGTTCTCGGCGGCCTGGAGCAGGTGGGCCGGCTCGGTGAAGATGCCGTCACGGGCGGGGGAGAGCTGGTCGAGGGCCTGCCGCACGCGGGCGCCGTAGGCCGGGTCGCGCTCCGACCACTCCTCGGCCAGCTGCTCCAGCAGGGCCCGGTCGCCGCGCTTGGCGACCTCGGTGGGGTCGAGCCGGACCACCTCGAACCTGCTGGGGTCGACGCTCTTGCGCACGGCCGGGTCGTCGATCGACTGCAGGCGGACCAGGTCGCCGTCGGCGTCCTCCACGAGCCACTGGTCGCAGGATTCGACCGGAGTGACCCAGTCGTCGCGCAGCAGCCGGACGCCTCGGGCGTCGACGCCGACGAACGGGTGGCCGTTGAGGGAGCCGAGGTCGATGGGCGCTTCGCCGTGGGCCTGGGTGACGAACTGGCCGCCGGTGGACACGCCGGCCGGGACCCGGGAGGGCTGGGTGCTCATGCCGGGTAGATGTGCGGAAGGTCAGTCGGCGAGGAAGGACCGGTAGACGTCGCTGCCGCGGGCCCGCGCGTGCAGGTCGCGCAGGGTCTGGGCGATCGCGTCCATCCCGTCGGTGCCGGGTTCGATCCCCAGCCGGCGGCACAGGGGCCCTACCCCCGGTTCTTGGACACGGGGTGTGATTACGCGGCGATCGGCAGCGTAGCGGCCCGGCGGGCCTCGTAGGCGGTCGGGGACAGGTAGCCGCACCAGGAGTGGCGGCGGCGGGTGTTGTAGCGGGTCAGCCAGCGGAAGACCTGCCGGCGGCAGGTTGGCTCGTCGGGCCAGCAGGCGTCGTCTTGCAGGACCTCGCGCTTGAGGGTGGCGTTGAACGACTCGGCCATCGCGTTGTCGGCCGAGGACCCGACGGCGCCCATCGACTGGGTCACGCCGAGCCTCGCGCAGACCCTGGCGTAGTCCTTCGAGCAGTAGACCGACCCGTGGTCGGAGTGGAACAGCGCCCCGGCCAGGGTGCCGCGGGTCGCGGCGGCGGCCTTGAGCGCGTCTTCGACGAGCTCGGTGCGCATGTGGTCGGCGACTGCCCACCCGACGAGCCGGCGGGAGTGGCAGTCGATGACCGTGGCGAGGTAGAGGTTCGTGCCGTCGGCGATCGGCAGGTAGGTGATGTCGCCGACGTAGCGCCGGTTCGGTGCCGGCGCGGTGAAGTCCCGCTTGAGCAGGTCGGGGTGCTTGCGGCCCGACGGCTCGGGGATCGTGGTCCGCACTCGACGCTTCTTGACGTAGCCCGCGATACCCGCCGCGCGCATCACCCGGGCGACGCGCTTGTGGTTGACCTGCTCACCGGCGGGCGCGTCGTCGTTGAGCTCGGCCGTGACCCGCGGCGCGCCGAGCGTGCTGTCCGCGGCGTGGACCTTGCGGATCCGTGCCTCGAGCCGAGCGTCCGCCGCGGCGCGCTCGGCCCGCGCCGGCGCGCCAGCCTTCCACGCGTAGTAGGACGAGCGCTCGACCTGCACGAGCTCGCACAGTCGCTTCACCGGGTAGGTGGCGGAGTTGTCGGCGACGAACTGGAAGCGACTCACCAGCGCGTCTCCCCGGCGAAATACTTCGCCGCCTGCTGCAAGATCGCCCGCTCGGTGGACAGCTTGGTCGTCTCGACCTCGAGCTCGCGGACCCGGGCCTCGAGCCGGGCGATCCGCTCCTGCGGCGACTCGCCGACAGGCGCCGTCGAGCTCGCCGCAGCGCTCTTGGACCGCAACGGGCTGGGCGTCGCCGACCCGTCGACGGCCGTCTTGGCGCCCGTGCCGTAGACCTCGAGCCAGTGGCGCAGCGTGCCGCGCACGATGCCCAGGTCCGCGGCGATCCCGCGCACCGTGGCGCCCGGAGTGGACTCGTACAAGTCGACGGCCTGACGACGGAACTCCTCGGAGTAGCTCTTCCTGGCCATGAACTGGATCATCTCGCTTCCCCAGCGCGTTGCTGGATTCAGCGTGTCCAAGAACCGGGGTCAGGCCCCCAGGTCCTTGCCGACCAGGTCGCGCACCAGGGCCGAGCGGCCGTTGGTATCGAGACCGTCGAGCTCGACCAGCAGGTGGTCCTCGCCGACGCTGATGGTCAGCTCCTCGCCGTCGACTTCGGCGGTCAGCCACGGCGTGGTCTCGTACTCCTCGTCCTGGCTGGAGCGCCAGGAGGGCTCCTCGATGTTGACGCCCAGGCGCACCTTGCGCACGCCCTGCTCGCTGCGGTCGCTGAACCGGCCGGCCGCGACCTGCAGCATCCCCGCGGTCAGCACGGCTCCGCGGACCATCGCGTGGGCGCGCCCCGGCCAGCCGACCGCCCCGCCGTAGGACTCGTTCAGCAGGGTCTGGTCGGTCTCGTGCGGCGGTGTGTCCTCGGACCGCTCGATCTCGACGACGAACGCGGAGATGCCGTCCCTGCCCTGGTGTGCGCGCAGCCGCATCCGGTCCCCGGACGGAACGGTCGCGTTCAACTCGGCCCAGCCGTCGCTTCGCGTCATCCAGCCGTCGCCGGGCAACAGCTGCCCGCGCAGCCCCATGCCCGTGGCGACCGCGCCCAGGTAGATCAGGGCCAGCTCGCTGTCGGGCGACAAGACGGCGTCGGACTCGCCGCGGGCCTGAACGGCGAACTGGCCGCCGGCGCTCACGCCTGCCGGGACGCGGGGCTGCTGGATGCTCATGCCGGGTAGATGTGCGGCTTGCGGGACCCTGTCGGCCGGGCGACGTGCGCGATCCGGTCCCACACTGCCTCGATCTTGTCGTGACTCGCCAAGGCGGCGAGGTCTCGGGCGCCGGTGAGCGTCAGCGCGCCCGAGGCGTAGCCGCTGACCTCGCCGCCTGACCGGAGTTCCGCGACCGCCACGCTCCCCGGTCCGCACGGAACTCCTGTGCCGTTCGCGGCGATGCCGTAGCCGTTGACGACCTCACCTTCCACGTGTGTGGCGAACCACAGTGACCCAGGCGCAGGCGTGCCATCCGGTGCGGTGCGTGTCGAGCAGAAGATCGCCGCCACCGGAGTCGACTCGTCCAGTGGGCGCACCAGCGGCAGGCGCTCGGGGGCGGCCTCTTGCAGGATCGGCATCGTCGCAGCGGTCTCGCGCCAGGTCCGCAGGGCGTCGTCGACGCGGCCGTATCCGGCATGAAGGTCGAGCAGTCGTTGCCTCCACGAGTCGTCGTCGGCCCGGTAGAGCAGGGTCCCGCCGAGCGTGCCCCGCGCACCCTTCGCCAGGATCGCGAGGTTGCCCGACGGCGACCTGTAGAGGGCTCCCTCGCGAGCGCGCACAACCCCGGTCGGAGAGGAGATGAGGGCGGTCACCTTGATCGACTGGCGCGCCCAGCTCTTCGCGCGCTCCTGCAGCTCGATCCCGGTCTCGCGGTCCCTGCGGAACGCGGCCGCCTGATTCGCGGCGGCCAGGTGCGGGTGACCGGGCCCGGTGCGAGTGACGCCGTCGTGATGCGCGATCTGGGCGATCAGGTAGTCCCCGTTGGCCGTGCGCCGCGAGTCGACCCGGCTCGGGTCGTACGGCGTGCCGGTCAGGACCAGCGGCGCCTCCTGCCGGGCGGCGGCGGTGAACTGCCCACCGGAGCGGACACCGGCGGGCACCCTGCGCACCTGGCTCATGGCCGGTAGATGTGCGGGACCGAAGTGCTCAGGCAGCCGGGACCGCGGCGGGCGCTGCACACGCGTGCCGCTCGCAGGCCAGGGCCCGGCGCTGGGCCGGGAGCCCGGTGCTCACCAGGACAGCCGCCACGCCTGCTCGCCCGGGCGCCAGGGCACCTCGACCCGCTCGGCTCGCAGGGGCGGCTCCTGAGCATCGAGCCCGTACCGGTCGAGCAGGTCCACGAGGCCCCGCTCGGTGGCCGCGGCGTCGTCGAACACGAGCACGCCACCGACCGCGAAGCGCTCGTCCTCTCGTTCGGCACTCACGAGGTAGCCGAACGCCTCGACCTTGCCGGGGTGTCGGTCGGTCGCGAGCAGCGCAGCACCGACCGTCGGGCCGTGCCGGTGACGAAGCCCCCGCTGCCGACGCGTGAGGGTGCGGCCGATCTGCATGGCGCTGGTCCCGTGCAGCCCTTCGAACCGCATCACGTCACTGTCGCCGTTGTGCATCTGGGTGGTGCGGCCGGCGACGCTGAACGAGCGGTAGAGCTTCGGCACGTACGTGGAGGTCGTGAAGGCTGCGAGCGGGCCAGTCAGCGCGAGCGTGTAGCCCGCGGGCCCGTACAGCCCGGTCCGGGCGCGGCGGCGCCGCAAGCGCCGCTCCTGCCAGTCGTGCACGTCCCGAGCGATGACGGTCGCTGCCGGCTGGTGCTCGGCGCGCGCGGGCTGCACGGCAGAGCGCTTCGGCGCCGTGGCGGTCACGGCGACAGCCCGCGCCGCGGCGTTGTGGTCGATCCGCGCCGTCGACGGCGCCGACGGCGCCGCGGGGCATGTGTGCGTCTTCTCCGCGGCGGAGAACTGGCCGCAGGTCTGGCACCGCGTCACAGCGTGCCGGGTGTTGCCCTTGATGATCCGGTTGAACTGGGCGCCGGGGGAGTGCGCCGACATCACCTGCTCGAAGCGAACGCGGGAGACCTCGTGCCCGTACAGCGCGCCGGTGCGGGTCTGCATCGCCATGATGCCGTTCGCCTCGTCGTAGCCGACGGCCTGCACCCACGAGGAGTCGACCGGCCGCAACGGTGCCCCCGCACCAGCCTCCCGCTCCCGGCGGCGGCCGAGCAGGTCCCCGATCTCGTGCAGGGCGAGGGAGGGGCGCCGCGACTCCAGGACGGCGGACACCGCCTCGGCGATCTGCTCGCCGGTCGTCCCGTCGAGCCCGATGGTCGCCACCGAGTACCCACCGGCCGGCCGTGTCACGACGCGCACCCACGCGGTGACCTGACGAGACGCGCCGGCGCCCGGGACCTCCGCGGTGACCGGCATGTCGAACGTGCGGCCGTCCAGCTCGGCGGCGTAGCGGCGCACGACCGCCGCCGCAGGCATCCGCAGCTGGACGCCACCGCCGGCGTAGAGCCGTCGCGGCGTGCGGCGCCCGCCGGACAGCGCGTTGCCGTCGCCGCGGGTCCCGTAGTCGTCGGGCATCTGCGGGTACCCGCCCTCGCCGGCGCGGTACTCGGCCGAGGCGAAGTGGTCCTCCCACCAGGCCTTGATCCCCCGGGTCGTGCGGGGGTCCTGTCGCGCGGCCAGAGCGACGGCGCTGACGAACCCGTCACCGGCGAGCGCAACAAGCCGTTGGCGCAGGGCCTGGGACGGGTCGGCGCTCAGGCGCGCCTCGGACTCGCCACGTGACGGAGTTGTCCACCGTCCGCCTTCGCGCACCCCGGCGGGAACGCGTGGCGTGGCCGCGCCGCGGCTCGTCGTGCTCGTCATGGCCCGTAGATGTGCGGGCGCCTCACACCAGGCCGCGGCGCTGGCGCACGAACTGCAGCCGTTCGTCCAGCAGGGCCTGCAGCTCGGCGTCGGTCCGTCGCTCACGCACCATGTCCATGTGAGTGCGCTTCGCCTTGGCTGGCCGCGCGTCCTCCGCTCCGACCGGGCCGTGGCCGGAGTCCACGAGCGCGGACGCGCGCCCGCACGTGGAGCAGTCCCACGTCGCGGGTGCCGGCGCGTCGGACGCGAAGCGAAGCACGGTCGTGTGCTCGCGCTGGCAGGTGTACGTGACCTCGCGGGACGCGGCGAGCGGCCCGCCGTCGGAGTCCGCGTCCGGCACGAACAGCGCGGACCGGTCCGCCCAGGGGAACGTGCCGCGCACTGCCGCGTTCACGCGGCACCCTCTTGCACGAACAGGGTCAGGGAGCCCGCGTCGGACAACGAGGCGAGCAGGGTCCGCTCGTTGGTGGGGTCGACGAAGGCGACGTTCCCCACGGGCTTCGTCCGGGTCGTGAACGGCTCGTAGTCGGTCGCGACGAGGTAGAGCGTGACGCCCAGCTCCCAGACGTCGCCCGGGACGAGCGGGAGCTCGGAGCGGGATGCGAACAGCGGCGTCAAGGCGGACTCGTCGAGCTCGTCCAGGTCCAGCGACCCGTCCTCGACGGCCCTCAGGCACGCGGAGAGCTGCAGGTCGTCGGCACGCACCACCGCGGCGCGGTAGCGCTGCTCGAGCGCCTCGGCCGGTGCGTCGCTGTAGCCGGGGATCAGCGCGGCGACCAGCTCGGTGAGCGACTCACCACGAACGGTCCGGCCGTCGACGTCGATCGCGAAGGGGCTGTCGTCACCCATGCGGGCGACCTCCTCAGGTCAGGGGCGCGGCGTGGGTGTGCACGCCACGAACGGTGGATGTGCGGCACGAGCCAGTTCGCGTTCGACTCGGCGCCGCAGCGGCGAACCCGTGAGGTCGGGGAGCCAGACGTCGGCGTGAGGATCGGGCGCCTGCCCGGCGTGCCACAGAACGCCGCCGTGCGCTCGGACCCAGGCCCGCTCGGAGTCCAGGTCGACGTCGATCAGGGCGACGGGAGCCCCTCCGAGCAGGTCGGCCGCAGCCGCCATGTCGGCCCGCACCCGAGCGAGCCAGGCGTCACCGCCGAGCACGAGCGCCGGGACTCGATGTCGTACCGCGTGCAGCAGCCGCGTGACCTCCGGCCCGTCGGTCCGGTCCAGCAGGGCGCCGGCCCACCCACGGGAGTCGACCAGGGCGCCCAGTGGCGTGCCCGACGGCAGGAGTGGATCGATCAGCGTGAGCGCGTGCCGGGCCGGCGCCCCGGCGTCGTGGGGTCGGAACCCCTGCTCGGCGAGCACGTCGGCGACGGCACGGGCGCCAGGGCCGGTCAGCCCGACAAGGGCCGGGCCGCTCACCGCGCCGCCCTCGCATGCTGCGCCGCGTCGACGGCGAGCTGGTGGGCGGCCGCGGCGGCGCCACGCAACCGGACCTCCGAGGCGTCACGCCCGTCCCGTTCGCCCCAGCCGCCCTCGGACTCCAGGCGTGAGGCCGGCCGGTCGTCTCCCATGTCTTCGTCCAGGCGTGGGACGTGCCTTGCGATCTGGGCGGCGGTCGGCTCCGGGCTGACTGCGCGCGGGAGGCCGAGCGTGAGCAGGTGCCTCTCGTACTGCGACGTGGGGGCGAAGAAGGCCTTGAAGACGGTGGACGGCTGGCCCTCGAACTCCGCGACGCCGGAACCACGCCCCGCGCCAGCGTCCGCGGCGATGTGCTCGGGGACCCACGGCACCGAGTCGGGGTTGGCGAACGCGTGCCCACGTGCCTGCTTCGTGGCGTTCACGCCCAGCAGCACCCGGTTGGGCAGGTTGTGCTTGACCGTCGGCGGGATGCCGGTGTTCGACTGGGCCTGCTGGGTCGCCAGAACCAGGCGAATCCCTGCCGCGCGCATCTCGGCGGGGATCTTCGTGACGACGGCCTTGAGGAGCTCCGTCTCGGCGGCGGCCTGAGCCGCCTCGACGCGCACCGGGTGGTCCTTCGGGAGAGCCTTCGGGATCGGGTCGAACGCCAGCAGGCCCGTGAGCTCGTCAGCGACCACGGTGATGATGGGCATCTCGGCGCGCACGTCGGCGGGCAGGTCCTGCCACTTCTGGGCCCCCATCTGCCGAAGGACCTCACCGCGACGGATGCCCTCTTCGTAGACGAGGCGGGCCGCGGTGACCGCGGCGGCCTTGGACTCGCACCCCCACCCGTGCTCGCGCACGAACGGGCGGCACCACTCGAAGTCGACCGCCTTGTGCGGCACGTCGAGAACGACCAGCTCGTGCCCGCGCGCCAGGACGCCGTACACGAACGCGTTGACGAGGACCGACTTCCCGGACCCGGCCAACCCCTGCAGGATGGCCCCGGCCGAGTCAGCAAGGTTCAGGTCCAGGGGCAGGTTCGGCGAGCCGTCTCCGCCGAGCGCGACGCCGATCGGGACCCGGAAGACGTCGTCGACGGGCCCGTCGAACGGGTACGGGTACGCGGCCGGGAAGGTCGGGAGCTCGCCGGGGATGATGGACAGCACCGTGTTCTGGACGTCGACCCGGAAGTACCAGCCTGGGCGTCCAAGCGTTGCTGTCGCGACCTCCCGGATGCGCGCGTCGTGCTTGGACGGGACGTAGGACCGCAGCTGGAAGTCGAACCCGCCGTCGGGCCGGGACGTGACCTGCACGTCCCACGGCTTGACCTGCAGCGCCTCCGCGACGAGCCCGCGTGCGCGCACCTCCTCGGCGGCCAGCCGGGTGAGGGTCGCCGAGCGGGCGTACGGGTTGAACGCGGTCATCGTGTAGTCGGGGTAGTCCGACTCGAGCTTGGCCTGGGTCTTGTCGCCGTCGGAGGGCTTGATCCCGGTCGCCAGCGGGACGGTGATGCTCGCGACGTCGCTGATCTCGACCTCACGAACGACGTTCAGGGTGCCGTCCGCGTTCGCGCCGTCGATCCGCCAGCCCTCACCGAAGTTGCGCGCGATCCGCTCGCTCAGCACGGCCTGCACGCGCTCGTCGGCGAGCTTGCGGGTGTCGAAGCCGGGCGGCATCCGCATCCGGGTGCGCTCGATCCGCACGGCGCGCGTGCGCCGGTTCATCGCCTGCCGCCGGGGTGGCTGTGGCGACGGCGGATGCGGGGGCGTGGCATCGGTAGCGGCTCCTGGGTGGGCGAACGTCGGTCACCACGTCAACATGCGCCGAAACCGGACCGCCCCCGTTGAAAGGGCTCGGGCTGGAGAAGCCGGGCCCTGCCGTCACGCCGGGTACAGCTCAGAGGCGCCGGACAAGCGCAGGTACTCCTCGGGGTCGAGCCAGCCGTGGGTGCGGATCGTGTGCGCAGCGGCGTCGACCCGCTCCAGCCACGGAGCCAGCCACTCCTCGATGGCGGCCATGTCGTCGTCGTCCATGCGGTCGTGTTCCCCGCTCCAGGTCGCTCCGTCGGAGGTGATGACCGCGCTGGTCTTGTACGCGCGCGGCATCCGGATCCGCAGCCGGGGTCGCCAGTCGGCGCCGATCTCGATGGTGGCGTGGTCGATCACCATGTCCTGGTGGGGGTAGGTGAAGGCCGGCTGTCCGGCCGGCAGGGTCACCTCGTCGCTGTAGTCGCGTCGGCTGGCGGCGCCGGCGAGCTCATCGTGGAGCTGCACGGTCAGCTCCCACCGCGCCTGTTCTCCGTCGGGGCCGGGCCGCGTCCAGCCCTGCATGACCTCCAGGCGTTCGAGGCTGGGAGGGTGCGGCAGGTCCTGCTGCTCCATCCACCCGCCACCGAAGTCGGAGAACTCCGGGGCGTGGCGGTGCTCCTGGCAGGAGTGCATTCCGTCGCCGGCAGGGCCACGCGCCGTCATCGGCTGCACGTGCACCTCGGCCGGGGCCGGGCAGACCAGGCAGGTCGGCTCGGCGGCGGGCAGCTCGACAGTCGCTTCGCCGCGGGTGTTCGCGGTGAACTGGCCGCCGGTGCGGATCCCGGCGGGCACGCGGTGCGGACCCATCGGCGGGCCCGGTTGGAGCTGCCCGCTGCGGCGGTCGCCGGCATGGGGGTGAGCGATCGGGGCCTTCACGACGTGACCTCCTGGTAGAGGGTCACCGTGCCGACACCGGCCAGCGGCGACACCAGCCGGGTGCCCAAGGTGCCAGGCCCAGACCGGTCGGTCACGCGGACAGGAGAGCCCTCACGGATGGTGTCGCCGACCTCGGTCAGGAAGGCGGCCACGCGCTCGAAGCTGCGGGTCTTGGTCGCGTCGGCGTAGACGATGATCGAGTTGGGGGAGTCCTGGTGGACCTGCGCGATGGGTTCGCCGCCGACGGCGGCCCACCGGTACCCGACGAGGGCGGCCAGCTGGCGGGTGGCTTCATCGGTGGTCAGGTCTCGGTCGACCTGCACGCGGAGGTAGCCGAGGTCGGCGTCCAGAGGGCTGTCGGGCGTGATCCTGGTGAAGCGGCCGTAGCCGTCCACCTCGACGACGTCCAGCACCCTGGTCGGGTCGTGGGGCATGGCCGGCGTGGGAGGGGTGGCGCACTCCTGGACAGTGGTCTGCAGCGCGGCGGCAGTGCGCTGGGCGCGTTCGAGCTCCCCGCTGGTCTGCTCGTGCGCGCGGCGCGCCTGCTCGTAGGCGCCCTTGGCGCCCTCCAGGGCATCCTCGGCCTCGAGCAGGGAGAGGCGGGCCCCCTCGGCGGCCTCGCGAGCCACCTCCAGGTTGCTCTGGGCTGCCTGGTGCAGAGCGGCGATGTCCGCGCGGACGGCCTGAGCAACCTCAGGCGACAGGATCGCCAGGTCAACCGCGGCCTCGCCCCGGGTATGGGTGGTGAACTGGCCGCCGGTGCGGACTCCAGCGGGGACTCGGGTGCGCTCCGTGGTCATGACGGGTAGATGTGCGGTGGCCCTAGATCAGCCGACGCCTGTCGACCTGCTCAACGGAGTGCTCGGCGCGCGCCGACCCCTGCCACTGCACCGGCGCTCCGGCGGCCAGGGAGGCCGGCACGTCCAGGATCCGCTGGTTGCGGCTGCCGCGGAAGGCCAGGGACTGATCGCGCTGGGCGAGCTCGAACCGTCCGTCCACGAGGACGTCCACCAGGCCGAGCAACTCGGCCTTGTCCGGCGCCGTGCCAGAGGCAGCCTCCGCGGCGAGCTCGTCGTACGTGTACCCGGTCCAGCACCAGACGTCCCGGGCTGCACCATGTTCCGCCCGTAGCGCGTGCACCACCTCGAGGCACACGCCGGTGTTCAGGAAGGGCTCCCCGCCCAGCAGCGAGAGGCCCTGGACGGCCGCGTGGCGAAGGTCCGCGGCGATCCGCTGCGCTAGCTCGGGGCCGAACTCCGTCCCGTACCGGAACGACCACGCGGCCTCGTTGAAGCAGCCGGCGCAGGCGAACGGGCAGCCGCTGACGTAGAGGCTGCACCGGACGCCCTCGCCGTCCACCATGACGAACGGCTTGTAGTCCGCGACACGGCCTTGGCTCAGGGTGCGGGCCTGCCACTGGCCGACGGCGGGGGTGCGGGTCATGCTGGCTGCCCCACAGGCAGCTGGACGCCGGCGATCTTCAGCGGGCCGGTCGGGGTGGTCCGCAGCGTGGAGCCACCCAGGATCGCGTTGCCACACGTGACCAGGCCGTCTTCCTCGTCCATGGACGGCACGAACACCAGCACGTCGAACCCGGCCGACTTCAGGTCACGCTCAGCGGTCGCGTACGGGGTGAACGCCTCGTACCCGCCGACGGTCTCGATGCCGTTGGCCCGGCACGCGTTGTTGTTGTGGATCGGGGTCAGCTTGACCATGAACCGGTCGGGGCTGAACAGGGACACCAGGCGGTCCGCGTCCACCTCGTACCCCGACGCGAGCGCGAAGTTCAGGCAGTACTTGCGCCCCACGGGGTCGGGCAGGTCAGCGACCATCGCAGCGATGTCGGCCAGCGACATCGCCTTCCCGGCGAACATCGCTTCACGCTGAGCGTCACTGGTCGAGTTGATCGACAGCTGCAGTCCGGCCTGACCGTTGTACAGGTCGTTCTTCAGCGACACCCACCGCGCCAGCCGCTCGGGCAGCTTCTTGACCTTCTTCGGCGAGGACGTCGTGAACACCGGGTGCAGCACGTCGATCGTCAGGCCCGTGGTCGCGGCGATGTCACGCTTGCCGTGCCACAGCCACTGCGTGAAGTCCAGGACCGCGTCGTTGTAGCCAGGGTCTCCCATGCGTGCGAAGTGCAGGTTCAGACGCTCGGTGTACCGCTGCCCGGGGAACATCCCGATCGCGTTGAGCAGCTGGGCCTGCAGGTCCTCGAAGCTCGCGTTGCCGTGGAAGCCGAGGTTCGGCACGTCGCAGAACGTGCACGCCATCGGGCACCCGTACTGGGTGGACAGTGTCACGACCCACTTCTCCGACAGCGGCATGCACGTGGTGTTCGCGACGCCGTCCAGGTCCTCGGTGTACCCGAGCCAGTCGGCCTTCACGTTGTGCTTCTTGCCGTAGTCACCGATCGAGAGCGTCTCGAGCATGCCGCGGCTGTACTCGCCGGTGAACAAGAACCCGGTCGGGATGCGGTGGACCGTGCGCACGGAGTTCGACATCAGGCGACCGTCCCCTTGAACTCGACGGAGGTGGCGGGCATCGAGCCGGCGGAGCCGGCCAGGTGCTTGACCCGCGAGGAGATCTCGACGTGCCGCCCGTGCACCATCGGCCGCTGCTGCGGGTTGCCGAGGTAGCCGCAGGTCCGCTTGACGACGTCGCAGGTGCGGGGGTCGGTGTTCCCGCAGCCGGGGCAGGCGAACCCGCGCTCGGTGGGCGTGAAGTCGCCGGAGAACCCGCACTCCAGGCAGTGGTCGATCGGGGTGTTCGTGCCGAGGTAGCCGACCCGGTCGTACGCGTAGTCCCACACGGCCTCGAGCGCCTTCGGGTTCTGCTGCAGCACGGGGTACTCGCAGTAGTGGATGAACCCGCCGGAGGCGTACTGCGGGTACTCCGCCTCGAAGTCGAGCTTCTCGAACGGCGTCGGGGCCTTGCGGACGTCGTAGTGGAAGGAGTTCGTGTAGTAGTCCTTGTCGGTGATGTCGGGCACCGAGCCGAACTTGGCGCGGTCGAGCCGGGCGAACCGGTCGGTGAGCGACTCCGACGGTGTCGAGTACACCGAGAAGTGGTAACCGCTGGCGGCCTTCCACGCCGCCGCCGAGTCCGCGAGCCGGCGCAGGATCGCCACCGTGAAGCCCTTCGCTTCGGGGTTGGACTCCCACGCGCCGCCGAAGAACGCCGCCGCGGCCTCGTACAGCCCGATGTAGCCCAGCGACACCGTGGCGCGGCCGTTCCGGAAGAGCGCGTCGACGTCGTCGTCCGGGGCGAGCCGCTGCCCGAACGCGCCGTGCACGTAGAGGATCGGGGCGTTCGCCGGCACGGCCTCCTTGCACCGCTCGACGCGGTACAGCAGGGCGTCGTGCACGGTCTCCAGCCGCTGCTCCAGCAGGGCCCAGAACGCGTCCAGGTCACCGCGGGTCTCCAGCGCGATGCGCGGGACGTTGAGGGTGACGACGCCGAGGTTCATCCGGCCCTCGACGACGTCGTTGCCGTCCTCGTCGCTCCACCCCTGCAGGAACGACCGGCAGCCCATCGGCACCTTGAACGAGCCGGTGATCTCGACGATCTTGTCGTAGCTGAGGATGTCCGGGTACATGCGCTTGGTGGCGCACTCCACGGCGAGCGTCTTGATGTCGTAGTTCGGGTCCTCGGCCCGCAGGTTCACCCCGCGGCGCAGCGTGAAGATGAGCTTCGGGAAGATCGCGGTCCGGCGCTCCTTGCCGAGGCCGAGGATGCGGATCTGCAGGATCGCCCGCTGGATCTCGCGCTCGAACCAGCCCGTGCCGAGGCCGAACCCGACCGACGTGAACGGGGTCTGCCCGTTCGAGGTGAACAGGGTGTTGATCTCGTACTCGAGCGACTGCATCGCGTCGTAGATGTCCTTGCGGGTCTTCTCCTCCGCGAAGGCCCGGCGCCGGTCGGGGTCGTCGATCCAGCGCTCGGCATCCGCCAGGTGCTTGGCGAAGTTCCGCTCGGCGTACGGGGCCAGGAGCTCGTCGATCCGGTTGACCGAGCACCCGCCGTACTGCGACGAGGAGACGTTCGCGATGATCTGCGAGATCTGCGCGGTGGCGGTCTGGATGGAGCGCGGCGGGTCGACCTGGGCGTTCCCGATCCGGAAGCCCTCGGACAGCATCGTCCGGAAGTCGATGAGGCAGCAGTTCGTCATCGGGGCGTACGGGTGGTAGTCGAGGTCGTGGTAGTGGATGTCGCCCTTGGCGTGGGCGTTCGCGACGTGCGGCGGCAGCATCTTCAGGCCGATGGCCTTGCCCACGGCGCCGGCGGTGAGGTCGCGCTGGGTGTTGAAGACGTCGGCGTCCTTGTTGGCGTTCTCGTGGACGACCGCCGTGTCACGGTCGACCAGCTTGCCGATCGAGTGGTTGATGTCCAGGGCGCGGGAGCGGGCCATGTCCCGCTGCACGCGGTAGTCGATGTAGACGCCGGCGACCTCGGTCAGGTGGGACTCCAGGAGCACGTGCTCGATGACGTTCTGCACCTCGTAGATGCGGACCTCGCCGGAGAACCGCTCTCCGATCTCGGCGACGGAGCGGGCCACCAGGTCGGTGATGGTGGCCTGGTGCACATGGTCGAGCTTGCCGTGCACGGCCTCGAAGGCGCGCTGCAGCGCGGCGCGGATCCGGCGGGGGTCGAAAGGCAGCAGGCGTCCGTCACGCTTGCGGACCCAGGTCTCCAGGCCGGTCGCGGTGGCCTGCTCGAGGCCAGGGGTCAGGGTGGTGTCGTGGGCCTCGATCGTGGTCACTGCGGGTGTTCCCTTCGTCTGCGGCACGTGGTCGGTGCCGGCTCCAGGGCTGGCTTCGCCCCGGTCGGGTGAGGCCGGGATGGTCCTGGTGCCGGTCCGGCCGCGGTGTGCCGGCCGGGGTCGGTGGGCTGTGCGGTGGTCCACGGTCAGCCCGGGTACCTGATGAATGTGCGGGGGCTATCGGCCGGCCGTTGTGGCGCCGTGCGGGGCCGGTTCGGCGTGCTCGGGGCTCGCCGCGCACGCGGCGGCGTGGCCCGAGCGTGGGCGCGAACGCGTGCGCGCTGGCCACCCGGGTTCACGCGGAGCCGGGGTGGCGGGGTGGTCATGCCAGGTAGATGTGCGGCCGACTGGGCACCGGGTGCGGGTGTTACGTCGTCGCCGGTCGGGCTAAGGCGCTAGTCGTCCTGCGGGAGAACCCGGGCAAGCCGGGAGGACAGGGTCGTCACGCCCCGCTCGGCCAGGTCCATGCTCTCGCCGAGCGCCCAGCCCAGGTCGCGGTCCACGGCGCCGGCAACCCGGTCCATGTCGTCGTCACGCACGAGCAGGAGCCCGAACTGGGTGTTCACCCCGATGGCCTCCACCCGGCGGCGCTCGTCCAGGCGCAGGACGACCCGGTCGCTGTTGGTGCAGCGCCCGTCCTCGAACTGGACGATGGTCCGGCCCTGGCTGTCGCAGGCGGCGCTGGCGTACAGGATGTCGAAGCCGCGCATCACGCTCGGCTTGCTGCGCCGCTGCGGGGCGTTGATGGCGGCGTCCAGGGCGCGTTGGTGCCGCCCGAGCCGACGGGCGGTCTCGACGTGCAGCTCTAGGTCATCAGCGGTGCGCGTCGGGTCGTAGGGGACGGCGACGCCGTCCCTGCTCTCGCCGCGCTCGGGGTCGTCCCAGATGGACTCCAGCGAGAGCTCGCGCACCGTGCCATCGGGCATCAGGTACCCGCCGTGCGGACCTGCTCGCCGATGGTGGACCCGGGCACGTCCACGCGGACGGACACGTACCGGGAGCCGTCGGGGGCGCCGCACGCGACGCCTGTGCCGACCGTGAGCTCGGAGACCTCGCTGACGCCGACCGCGGCCGCGAGCCGGGCACCGAGGGCCCCGGCGTGCATCATGTAGGTGTCCGGGCGCAGGTCGACGGTGGACTCGCTTCGGACCGTCGCGGCGAACTGGCCGCCCTCGGTGACGCCGGCGGGGGTGCGTGCCTGGGTGCTCATGTCGGGTAGATGTGCGGCTGCGCGGGCTGGCGAGGTCAGGCGTTCTCCTGCACCGGTGCCGGCTCCAACTCGTACTTCACGCGGGTCAGCACGGTCTGGTCCTGCCCGCGGTAGGAGCCGTGCTCCTTGACCGTCCCGCCGGTCAGCGTGAGCTTCTGCCCGGCCTCCAGGTCCTTGCGCCCGGACGCCTTCCACTTGAGGGTGTGGCCGGTCTCGGAGCGCATGAGCACCAGGGTGTCGGTGCTGCCGTAGGCGTACCCGTCCAGGTAGACGACCTTCTCCACGACGGCGGTGTGCCCGGCGACCTTCTCCCTGACGCCAGCCAGGTACCCGGGCACGTACGCGGCCGCCTTCGCCTCGCGGACGGCCCGGCGCTCGTTCTCGCGGGCCCAGCCGGACACGGCCGAGGCCAGCAGAGCGGAGTGCCGGTAGGTGACGTGCTCGCCGCCGGCGAGCGTGCGCAGGTTGGTGGCGTAGTCGCCCTCGCCGTCCATGGTGCGCGCGTACTCCAGCACCGCGGCGGCGGTGCCGTCGTCCAGGTACCGCTGCGTCTGCTCGGCGATGTGTACCCGTTCGGCGGCCTGCTGGGGGGTCTCGCGCAGCCCGGCGCCGTACAGCTGGGTGCGGACCGCGTCGCCGGTGGCCGGGCGCCCCTGCCACATGGCGGCGTCCCGGGACAGGTACTCGCGGCCGCCGTCGGTGACGGCCAGCGCGGTCGCGAGGACCTCCAGGGTCGGGGTGGCGTCGTCGGTGTGCCCGCCGCCGCCGGCGAGCCAGCCGTCCTCGTCGTCCTCCAGCGGGTCGAAGCCCAGGGCCCACAGGCCGGCGGGCTTGACGCCGAGGAAGTCGGCCATGCAGGAGGACCCGACCTGCTTGGTGGTGCCGTCGGCGTGCCGGACCAGGTAGGTGGCCGAGCGGCGGCGGGTCGTGCCGCAGTGGTCGCACTCGGAGACCTCCGGGCGCCACCCGTTCAGCTCGACCCCGGGCCGGGAGCGCACGATGGGGCCGGTCTCGAGGTGGTCGACCGCGGCGGCGAACTCCCAGCCGTTGTAGCTGATCGTCGGGTGGGACAGGGTCAGGTCGCGGTAGAACCGGTCGTGACCGTTCTCGTCCGTGCTGACGTACGGCTCGCCGACCTCGTAGGTGAACCGCTCGGTGATCCCGGCGCGCTCCAGTCGCCGGTTGGCCTTGGTGATGCGGGCCTCTGCTTCGGCGACGCTGGAAGCCAGCAGCGCGTACCGCGGTGTGCGCGGCTCGTCCGGCTCCTCGAGGGCGGCGGGCGCGGTCAGGTCGACGTCGGCCTCAGCGCGGGCCTCGAGCGCGAACTGGCCGCCGGCGCGCACGCCGGCAGGGACACGGGAGCGTTGGGCGACGGTGCTCATGCTCGGTAGATGTGCGGCCGCGGGCGAGGTCGACGGCGCCTGCGGCGCTCGGTCTTTGGGCTAGCGGTCGGCCGGCCGGGGGCGGACGTGGCGGCACGCGCAGCGCGCACCGCAGTGCAGCTGCTCCTGGGCGTGTGCAGTGCGCGGCTTCTGGAAGCCCGGGCACAGGCAGAACCGGGCGACCGGGTGCCACAGGGTACCGCCCGTTAGTCAGGGAGCACGCCCATCCCTCGACACATGCACCTTGCTGCAGGTGCACGGAGCGCGTGTGGCCGCACCGGCAGATCTGCGCCATGTGGCGGCGGTTGGCGCGCCCGAGGAGGAGGCGGCGAAGGCGGTTGATCATGGCCGGCGTATGTGCGGCGTGCTCAGGTCGGGTCGCCGAACGTCGCGTCGAAGAAGGAGGTGATCTGCTCCCGCATCGGGTACAGGGTCGAGTAGGCGGGGTTGTCGTCGAACTTGTGCTCGTCGCCGTTCAGGGAGGTCCGCACGCCACGCCAGTGGAGCCAGAGCTCGGCGGAACGGGAGAACACCTCGGTCGGGGTGCGCCAGTAGTCCAGCGACTTGCCCATCGTGGCGAACCGGCCGTCCGCGCGGACGGCCTGCTGAGCTGCGCGCAGGATGGGGCGGAACTCGTCCGACAGCGAGACCTGGCCCGCGCCGCTGGTGTGGTCGAGGTGGTGGACGTACTCGTGCCACATCGACGACGGATGCCGCGGGTCGACGGCGATCGCGTCGCGGTCGGGGGAGTAGACGCCCGCGGCGTTGTGCCGGCCGGTGAGGCGGAAGGCCATGCGCGCCGGCGCCTTGGTGTGCGGGACGCGCCGGGACAGCTCGGCCCACTCGGCCTCGACGGCGCGGAAGTCGTCGAGGTCGACTGACTCATCCACCTCGACGTGGCTCATGCCGTCACGGTGGAAGGTCGAGCCCGCGGCTGCGGCCGCGTGCGTGGCGGGGATGTTCTTCTTGTCCTCCCACACCGTGGCCGAGTGCCTGTACTCCCCGCTGCGGCGCTGCTGGGTCAGGTACAGGTCGTCGGCCATCCCGAACCGCTCGGCCACCATCGCCGCGGCGGCGGCCCGGGTCGTGGCGACCTTCGCTGTGCTGCGGGCCTGCTTGAGCACCTCGGCGAAGGAGTGCTCGTGGGGCCAGGCGCTGGGCGCGTAGATCGACTTCTCCTCGTCGCGGGAGGGGTCGGTCGCGCCGAATGCCTCCCGCAGTGCCTTCTCGTCCTGGCACAACGCGATGATGGCCGTCTGGTAGGCGGCCCGGTCGGCGTAGTACGCGTCGAGGTCGGCGCCGTACGCCGACGGATGCCGGGGTGGGGCTACGCCCAGGACCGGGGTGTCGCCGAGCGCGGAGATCGCCGAGAGGCCGTTGCGCATCCGATCCTTGGCGGCCTCCGGGCCGGTCATGCTCAGCCACTGCGAGACCAGGTTCGCCGAGATGTCCTCGGGGTCGCCGCCGTGCTGCGCCACGAAGTCGCGCAGGTCCGCGGTGATGGCCTCAGCGGCCTGCCGTCTTGCCAGGTTGACGACCGCCCAGGTGTCGTCGCGGTCGTACCGGGAGCACCAGGCGCCCTCCTTGGCGCCGGCCCGGGTCTCCAGGAAGACCGCGCGCTTGGCGTTCGGGTCGGCCGAGGTGTCCCAGGCCGTCGCGTCGGCGGAGACCGTCTTGCCGGCCTTGGCGCGCAGCCGGTCGGCCTCCGCCTCCGTCAACGGGGTCCAGCCGCGGGCGGCGGCGTAGTCCTGCGGGTCCAGGTCGCTGTTCGCGGCCGTGTACCTGCCCCACTTCTTGACCGCTGTCGCGACGGTGTCGTCAGCGTCGATGACGGGCGGGCGGGTGGTGACCTCGCGCAGTCTGTACTGCCGCCGCATGTCGTAGACCCGCGAGGTGCCAGCCAGGGTGAGGTCGCCGCCCTCAGCGGCCGGTTCCGGCTCGAGCAGGGCCGCTGACGACTCACCGCGCACTCGGAGTGTGAACTGGCCGCCGGAACGGACGCCGGCCGGGACTCGGGGTGGCTGGGTGGTGAGGGCGGCGCTCATGCCCCGTAGATGTGCGGTGGCGGGCGCTGCCCTGGTGGCTCCCGGGCGGTCAGGGTGGTGGTGGACTCGCAGCGCGCGCCGGTGATGAGCTGGCGGCCGGTCGGGACCCCGCACGCACGCGGGGCTAGCTGATGGCCCGCCGGTGCCCGGGCCCGGCCGGGTCAGCCCCGGGCGCCGGCGAGGTCGCGCGACGTCCGCTCGATGCGCACGAGCACGTCGGCTCCCGGCACGACGGATCCGCTGCGGTAGGACGACAGCCGCGAGGGGGAGGTGTGCGCCTGCGCGGCGAACTGGCGCAGCGACAGGCCGGAGCGGGCGACCGCCAGCTCGACTCGGCGGGCGACCTCGCCGGCGTCCCCGGCCCGGGCCTGGTCCAGGGCGCGGCGCAGCAGCCGGGTGGCGCCGGGGCGGTCGGCGAGGTCCAGGGCGACCTCCAGGTCGCGAGCGGCCTGGCCGTCGGGGGCGGCGCGCACGGCGGCGGCGATGCGCTGCCAGTGCGGCAGGTAGCCCCGCTCGATCGCGGTGAGCATGCCCTCCACGCCCCAGGAGTCCACGGGGTCGGTGGGGTCGGCGTCGATGTTGCGGAACTGCAGTGCCACGGTGGCTACCTCCCTTCGGCGTCCGGATGTGCGGCGACCATCTCGTCGGCTACCGCCGCCAGGATGGTGCAGGTGGCGGACCACTCGTGCCAGCGGCGGGCCAGCCCCTTGTATCGCGGCAGCTGCCCGATGGTGGCGCGGTCCTTGGGCTGGGGTTCGGCCAGCTGGACGGCGAGCTGGGTCGCGACCGGCCCCTCGTCGTGGGCCAGGTCTTCGTAGTAGTCGTCGATGCGCGCGAGCACGCGAGCGGCGGTCTGGGGGCCCACCGCGTCGGCGATGGCGGCCACGTCGAGGTAGTCGCGCACCTGGTTGCGCTTGACGATCAGGTATCCCTTGACGCGCAGCGTCTCGGGGAGGGTCGGGACGATGACCTGGTCCCCGCCGGGAAGGTGGGCGACCTCGGTCTCCAGCGGCCTGCTGCGGCGCAGCTGGCGGATGCCGGTCTCGATGCCGCCGAGCTCGCCGAGGATGATCTTGCCTGGCACGACGCGGTTGGTGACCCACTCGGGCTCGCGCTCCAGCGCCTCGAGGACGGCGTCGAACCGCTCGGCGAGGTCGGTCAGCACGTGGTCGTGGTCGAACGACTGGCGGTGCCCGACGTGGACGGCAGCGGCCGACCCGCCGACCATGACGGCGTCCGGCACGATCTCCTGGAGCCGGGCGGCACTGTCGAGCACGTCAGCGATGGGCGCGGCTTGGTCCGCGGTGAGGGTGAGATCGGCTTCGCCGCGCTCGACCCTGCGGAACTGCCCCGGGTTGCCCGGGCCTCCGCGGGGGTGCTTGGTCCCGTCGAACGCTGCCATGAGTGTAATCAGATCAGATCACACCAGCAGAGTCCAGGGCAGGAGCCAGCTCAGGCGTCGGCGTCGCCGTCGATGCGCGGGCCGGTCTGGTCTCCGACCCACACCTGGCGACCGAACTTGTCGCCGTCCAGGCGCGTGATCGTGAACGCGAGCCGGCCGGAAGCCGCGCGCGCCTCGGAGACGTAGACACCGGCGGCGGCCAGTTCGTCCCTGAGCCACGTGAACGACATGGCGTTGCCCTTGCCGACCTCCGCGCCCGACAGGACCCAGCCCTGGGACATCTGGCTGACCCACAGGCCCTCGTCGATGCCCTTGGCGACGTGCTGGGCGGCGACCGCAGCGCGCTCGGCGTCCCAGCGGGCGTGCAGGTCCTTGTGGTCACCCAGGGAGTCGTCGTCGAACTCGTGCTCGACGTAGCGGCGCGCGACCCAGGCGGCGTAGTCCTCGGCGTAGTCGGTGTTCTCCATGCCGAGGTTGCCGACGAGCGGGTGCGCCCAGCCGTAGGCGTGCCGGTGGATCGCATCGAACTTCTTACGCTGCTCGAGCGTGAAGTCGTCGACCGACCAGCACCCGGCGTACCGGTCGGCGCCGTGAGGCAGGTCGACAGCCGACTCGGTGCGGGCCGAGGTGACGAACTGCCCGCCGGTGGTGACGCCGGCAGGGACGCGTGCCCGGGTACTCATGCCTGGTGGATGTGCGGCTGTCAGTGGGTGCAGCCGGTGTAGTTGCACTCGAGCTGGCCCACGTGCGGGCCGAGCACCGCGAAGCTCCCGTGGAAGGGGTCGAACGCCGTGGCGGACTGAGCTTGCAGCGCCTCCAGGCAGTCCTCATGGACGGCGTGGGTGGCGCCGGTCTCCCGGTTGCGGATCAGCACCCCTGTGGCGTGCAGCGCCAGGGACGCAGTGGACTCGGCACGCGGCTGGGTGGCGAACTGGCCACCAGCGGAGATGCCTGCAGGGACACGGGCGGGCTCGGGCTGGGCGCTCATGCCCGATAGATGTGCGGGCCGTGAGCCTCAGGACACGGTCGCGTTCTGCCTCGCCAGCACCGAGCGCAGCCAGGCGCGGCCGGACTCGTCGTCGAGCCTGATGAACGACGAAGGGTCCGGCGTCAGGAGAGCCGACGCAGGGTTAGGCGTCCGGTCATCGAAGAGGACGACCACGCGCCCGGCGGGCTCGCGACGCGAGACCCAGATGTAGCCGGCGGCGACGGGGCACTGCGTGCGGATCCAGTGAGCCCAGTGGCGGGTCTGGGCGTAGTCGCGCGGCTCGGCGGTAGTCAGCCACGGGGACTGGGCGACGGAGGAGAGCCCCGGCCTCCCCGTCATGTCCACCAACTGGAGTTCCAGGGCGAGGGTGACCGTGTAGGCGTGCAGCCCGTCGAGGGCCGCCTGGGGCAGTGCGATCGCGCCAGACGGACCGGGGACCTGATCGCGGAGCAGGCGCTCAGCGACCGCCACGTCCATCGTCAGGCCGGCGTACATGAACCCGTATCGATCATCATCGGTGGAGTCGAACCGGCCACCCCCGTAGTACCGATGGCTCGGCCCCGGGTTGAACGCTGTCGCGCCGTACCGGTACTGGCCGATCCGGTGAAGCTCGGTCCCTGCTGCCAGCGTGAGGAGCTGCGGCGTTCCGGCGTACGCAGTCGGGGGCAGGTTGTTCGTCACCAGGCGTCCTCGCGGATCTGGGCGGCTGCGAACCGGATCAGGTCGTCCTGGCCGGTGCCGAGCAGCTCGGCGGGTGTCGCGGCGATCCACGAGTTCCTGCGGGTCCACCACGAGTACGAGCCCACGGGGTCCTCGGCGTAGCGCAGCGTCCCGGCCAGCTCGCGCACCACGGGATGCACCCGGCCGCTCGCGAGGTCGAACTGGAACGCCGGGCCACGGTGCGAGTCGTGGCCCGGGTGGCACAGCACGGGCCGCTCTCCTGCGGGTGCGTCGGTCAGGCTCTCTGACATCTCCGCCTCGATCGCCAGCAGGGCGACGTCGGCTGTGACCTTGATCGGGCGGTGCAGGTCCGAGAGCATTCGCAGGTGAGAGGTCAGCGCCTCCAGCTCCCCGGCGCCCCGTGAGCGCCAGCTCTTGGCGTGCACGAGGAACACCGAGTTCTCCCGCCACGCCAGTCCCGCGCGCTCCGCCTCGTGCAGCGTCTCCATGCCCACGAGCTCGGCGACCTCCAGGTCGTCATCGTCTTCCGTCCAGACGGTGATCAGCAGGTCGGTCGCGCCCGCGCGCTGAGCCGCTCGGAGCGTCTCTCGAGCGAAGGCCGCTCGCAGGCGCGCGTCCACGTCGATCACGGCGGTCGCACCGACCAGGATCGTCGTGGCGTTGATCTCCTGCACCGCCGCGGTCTTCAGGGCACTGACGCTCCTGATGAGCTCGACGAGGCGCGGGGCGCTGCTCGCCCTGTTGCGCCCACCCGGCCCGTCGTCGCGGGGCTCCTCGTCCACGATCGGGAGTCTAGGGCGGCCCGACCTCAGCACGGCTAGATGTACTGACTCGCTGCGTTGTTGACGCGGTCGATGGGTGTGAGGCCGCCGATGCCGAGGTGGGGTCGGTCCATGTTGTAGTGCTCGAGCCAGGCGGCCAAGGCCGCCGCGCGGTCGGCGTTCGATGACCAGATGCGGGAGTAGGCCCACTCGGTGGCCAGAGTTCGGTTCAGCCTCTCCACCTTGCCGTTGGTCCAGGGGCAGTGCGGTCGGATGAACTTCTGGACGATGCCCAGGTCGGCCGCGGTTTGCCGGAAGACGGCGGAGTTGCGGTAGGCGAACGCGTTGTCGCTGATCACCCGCTCGACCTGGATGCCGTGATCGGCGTAGAACGCCGTCGCGCGGGCCAGGAACCCGGCGGCAGTGACGCCTTTCTCGTCGGTGTGGATCTCGGCGTAGGCGAGGCGGGAGTGGTCGTCGATCGCGGTGTGGACGTAGTCGTATCCGGTCGGGACCTTCTTGTGCCGGTGATCGACCGTGGACGCCCGGCCGTGTGCTCGCCAACCGCCGCCGTCAGGGATCCGCCCGAGCTTCTTGACGTCGATGTGGACCAGCGACCCAGGGTGCGGGTGCTCGTAGCGGACCGCCGTGCGGCGCATGGCGCGGATGACCTGCCCGGTGACCGGGTCGCAGTCCGCCAGCCGCGGAACCCGGTGCCGGGCCAGGACCCGCCCGACGGTCGAGGCCGGCAACCCGACCAGACGCCCGATCGTCACAGGTCCGCGACGGGGTCAGCATCCGCGCGATCCGCACCCGGGTCTCGGCGCAAGGGCTCGTACGGCGCGGGTGGGTGTGGGCCACGCTCGGGCGGTCGATCAGGCCGGCGCGGCCCTCAGCCTGGAACCGGCGCCACCACCGCCACGCCGTGGTGCGCGAGACACCCATCTCCGCGGCGACATGCGCGACCGGACGACCCGCACCGATCCGCTGGACCATGGTCAACCTGCCGGCAGGAGTCAGCCGGGCGTTAGCGTGGGACACGAGAGACCTCCGTGTGCTCGAGAGAAGCCGTCAGACCGCTCCCACTCGACCCGGAGGTCTCTCCTCACGTCAACAACGGTCCGGGTCAGTACAGCTAGATCGGGCCGCCGTTCATCGGGACGGCCTAGGCCTACTGGAAGTCGCCCAGCAAGCCGGCCACCAGGCCGGCGATCTCCGAGCGCTCGGAGCGGACCAGCGTGGTGTGCCCGAACAAGGGCTGGCCCTTGAGGCGCTCGACCACGGCCGCGACGCCGTCGTGCCGGCCGACCCGGAGGTTGTCGCGCTGGGCGACGTCGTGCGTCAGCACGACCTTGGAGGACTGCCCGATCCGGGTCAGCACGGTCAGCAGGACGTTGCGCTCCAGCGACTGGGCCTCGTCGACGATGACGAACGCGTCGTGCAGCGACCGGCCGCGGATGTGGGTCAGCGGAAGCACCTCGAGCATCTCCCGGTCCACGACCTCCTCCACGACCTCCTTGGAGACCATCGCACCGAGCGTGTCGTAGACCGCCTGGCCCCACGGGCCCATCTTCTCGCCCTCCGTGCCGGGCAGGTAGCCCAGGTCCTGGCCGCCGACGGCGTACAGCGGCCGGAACACCACGACCTTGCTGTGCTCGCGCCGCTCCATCACCGCCTCCAGTCCCGCCATCAGTGCGAGCGCCGACTTGCCGGTGCCGGCCCGGCCGCCGAGGGAGACGATCCCGATCGCGCGGTCCAGCAGCAGGTCCAGGGCGAGCCGCTGCTCGGCGGAGCGTCCGGTGGCGCCGAAGGCGTCCAGGTCGCCCCGCACCAGGCGGACGGTGCCGTCGGGCTTCACCCGCCCGAGCGCGGACTGGCTCCCCGCCCGCAGGATCAGCCCGGTGTTGACGGGCTGCTCCGGGGCGACCGCGGAGCCATCCCAGGAGGCCAGCAGGTCCTCCAGGTCGACCTGCTCACCCTTGTGCAGCGCGTTGATGTAGTCGGCCGGCACCTCGAGCTCGGTCACGCCGGTCCAGCCGGTGTCGATGACGTCCTGGGCGCGGTACTCCTGCGCGTCCAGGCCGATCGCCGAGGCCTTGACCCGCATCGGGAGGTCCTTGGAGACCACCACGACCCGGCGGTCGGTGTGCTCCGCGGCGAGGTTGGCCGCGACCGTCAGGATCCGGGTGTCGTTGTCGCCGAGACGGAACCCGGCCGGTAGCACGCCGGTCTCGGAGTGGTTCAGCTCGATCCGAACCGTGCCGCCCTCGGCGTTGGCCGGGACCGCATCGGACAGTCCGCGGTGCCTGATGCGCAGCTCGTCCAAGGCGTGCAGCGCCGCCCGAGCGAAGTAGCCGAGCTCCGGGTGGCTCCGCTTGGCCTCCAGCTCGGTGATGACGACGATCGGGAGCACGACCTGGTGCTCGGCGAACTTGGTGAACGCGTGCGGGTCGGACAGCAGCACCGAGGTGTCGATCACGAAGGTGCATCGGGCGGGGTGGGCCATGAGGTCTCCGACTGGGTGTGTGAGGTGGTGGGACTGGCCGCATCAGGGGTGCGGGGCGCTCACCACCCCTCGCCAGGCTGCCCACCCGGGGCAGTGAGGTGCTGGGCTCACACCAGGTAGATGTGCGGCGCGCGGACAGGCCGACGGCCCGCCCCGGCACGATGCCGGGGCGCGCCGTCACGGTGCGCCGGTCAGCTCGGGAACGTGGGCCGGGCGAGCACCCAGGCTGTCGCCGAGGAGTCGAACATGTCGTGGCTGGTGACCTTGGCGACGTTCCAGCCCGACAGGTTCTGATTGAACTTGGCCGCGCCCGTGAACGTGCGGGACATGTTCGTGGCCTTCGCGGTGTCCCAGGACCCGATCGCCTGGTTGAACACGATCGCCCCGTTGAAGGTGTCGGACATGTTGGTGACGTTCGCGGTGCTCCAGCCGGCGAGGCTCGAGTTGAAGGCCTTCGCGTTGGCGAAAGTCGACATGAGGGTCGTGACCTTGCCGGTGTTCCAGGTCGACAACGGCTGGTTGAAGACCGTCGCCCCGTTGAAGGTGTCGGACATGTTGGTGACGTTCGCGGTGTTCCAGCCGGCGAGGCTGCCGTTGAAGGCCGTCGCGTTGGAGAACGTCCCCATCAGCGAGGTGACCTTGGCGGTGTTCCAGGACGAGAGCGACTGGTTGAACGACGTCGCGCCCATGAACGTCATGGTCAGCGAGGTCACGTTGGACGTGTCCCACGTCGACAGCGGCCGGTTGAAGGAGGTCGCCGAGGTGAACATCCCGGTCATCGAGGTCACCTTGGAGGTGTCCCAGGAGCCGATCGGCTGGTTGAACGCCGCGGCCGAGGTGAACATCCCGGTCATGGTGGTGACCTTGGAAGTGTTCCAGGAGCCGATCGGCTGGTTGAAGGCGGTCGCACCGTTGAACGTGTTCGACATCTGGGTGATGTTCGAGGTGTCCCAGCCCGAGATGTCGCCGTTGAAGGAGGTGGCCTTCTGGAACGTGCCCGACAGGGAGGTGACGGTGGGCGGGGGCTCGACGACCGACTGAAGCGTGGTGGCGTAGAGGAACGCGTTGAACAGGTCCACGGTGCCGGTTCCGTCGTCCCAGCGGGTCACCGCGGTCAGGTACTCGACGCCCAGAGCCCTGGAGCTCTTGCCGAAGGTGTCGAAGGAGGCGTTGACCGAGACGGTGTAGGTGCCGGCCGCGGTGAACGTGTGGCTCGGCCCGGGCTGGATCGACGGCCGGTACTCGGTGGTCAGTGGCTCGACGGTGCCGTCGCCCCAGTCGATCGTGCCCGCGGTCGTCACGCCGTAGATCGGCAGCTCCACCACGGCGTTCGCCGTCGTGGTCTTGTACGTCATGGTCATCGTGTTCGGCACGACGACCTCGACGGCGTCCGAGGGAGCACTCGTACCGCCCGTGTTGCGGGCCGCGACACGGATCGAGTAGGTCGTCCCGGGCACCGCCGTGAAGGTGGCCGAGTTCGCCCCGACGACCAGGGAGTCGTTGGCGCCGGTGACCGCGTAGGACGTGGCGCCCTTGACCGCACCCCACTCGACCGTGATCGTGTTCCCGCTGACCGAGGCCGTCGGCGTCGCCGGCGTCATCGGCTGGGTGGTCACCGCGACCGCGGGCGACAGCGCGCTCTTGCCGCCCGCGTTCACGGCCCGCACCTGCAGGGTGTAGGTGGTGCCGGGCATCGCGTCGAAGCTGGCCCGGGTCCCGTCGTAGTAGTACGGGGTGCCGCGCTCGTCGTAGCCCACCAGCTCGTAGCTGGTGGCGCCGTTCGCGGCGTTCCACCATGTGTCGACCCCCCACCCTTCGCTGGTCTGCGTGGCTGCGAGTCCGGTGGGCACAGGCGGCGCGATGGTTGCGGTCGCTGGTGCGCTCGGGGCGCCCTGCCCGCCCGCGTTCACAGCGCGGACCTGGAGGGCGTACGTCTCGCCGGCGGTGCCGGTGAACGTTGCCGACGGGCCGGCGTAGGTAATCGTCCCGTTCCCGCCGGTCAGGACGTAGGACGTCGCGCCCGAGGAGGCGGACCAGGAGACGTTCACGGTCTGGCCGTTGACGACCGCGATGACGCCCGTGGGTGCCGCCGGCGCGACCGACACCGCCCCGGCGGGCGCGGAGGCGTTGCTCATGCCACCGGCGTTGACCGCCCCAACCGCGAGACTGGTGTAGGTCGCGCCCGGGACGCCGCTGAACGTCGCGGTCGTGCCCGCGTAGGTGATCTCGCCGCCGAACCCGCCGATCAGGTAGGACGTGGCGCCGTTCGACGGGTTCCAGGACACCGTGACCGTGGTGCCGGAGACCGACGCGGCCACGCCCGTCGGGGTCGGTGGCGCGAGCGTCGCGGTCGCCGGCGAGGATGCCGTGCTCGTGCCGCCGGGGCTGGAGGCAGTCACGGTGAGCGTGTACGTGTCGCCGGGCGTGCCGGTGAAGGTCGCAGAGGTGCCGTCGTACGTGACCCCGCTCGCGGCGCCGTTCAGGTCGTACCCGGTGGCGTTCGGGGAGGCGTCCCATGCCACCGAGACGATGGTGCCTTCGACCTTGGTCACACGCAGGCCGTTCGGTGCGGTGGTCGCGACACCCGTTCGGACGGGCTGCGTGGCGGCGCCGACGAGGTCGCCGAGGGTCGCGCGCACGCTGAGGTCGAGGGCCGTACCCGGGGCCGCCGCGAAGCTCAGGGTGGTGTCGGTGGTGGCGACCGGCTCGGGGGCCCCCGTGCCGTCGACGAGGTAGCCGGTCGCGAACGGCACGGCGTCCCACGTCAGGACGACATCGGAGGCTCCCTGCGCTGATACGACGCGCAGGCCGGTGACCTTGTCCAGGTCGAAGGCGACCTCGACCGGCTCGGACCACTCGCTCGCTCCGGCGGCGTTGACCGCGCGCACCCGGACGGACGCGCGCGTGCCCGGAGCGCCGGTGAACGTGGCGGAGGTTCCGTCGATCGTCGCCCCGGCGGCACCGTCGAGCTCGTAGCGCTCGGCGCCAGCGACCGCGGGCCAGGAGATCGTGACCGAGGACCCCTCGGTCGTGCTCTGCAGGTCCTGGGGTGTCGCCAGTTGGCCGGTGACCTGTGTGGGGGCGGACCAGTCGCTCGTCGCGACGCGGTTCAGTGACCGCACCCGCAGGTCGGTGGTCTGCCCGCCGGGGGTGGTCACGACGGCGGAGGTGCCGGCGATGTCGGCCGTCAGGGCGCCGTCGACCTCGTAGCTCTCGGCGGTTGGGACCGGCTCCCACTCGATCACGCTGGTCGTGCCAGCTGTGGACAGGACCCTCAGGTGCTCCGGGGCGGGTGGCTGGGTCATCTGGGACCCGTCGAACACCCAGGTCAGGTTGGCTGCTGTCCCGGACAGGGCGGCTGTGGCGTCACGGTCGAAGCCGACCCTGAGGCACAGGTCCTGGTGCTCGCCGACGTCCAGGACGCGTGCGGTCGAGGGGCCTGCGACGTCGCCCACCCCCGCGAACCCGTCCTTGGCGATCATCGGGTCCACGTCCACGAGGGCCTGGGCGGTGCACGCCGTGGCGTCGTCGACGGGGTACGTCGCTGTCGCGAGCCGGGTCGCCATCTCGGCGCCCTCGGCCACCGTCACGCTGGTGTTCCAGAACATCGGCACCGTGCCCTGGTTGACCACCCGGACCCGGTCGAGCACCTCGTCGCCCGGGGCCATGCCCGCGGCGGTGAAGTGGAACTCCTGGTCCTCGAGCCCGATGTCGAGGACGCCGGAGGTGAAGTCGTTGTCCCGGACGACCTCCACGTCGTGGTAGAGCGCGAAGGTGCCGAGCAGGGCGCTGCCGCCCAGGACTGCGGCGGCGGTGAGCGCTGCCCTGCTGCGGCGGCGGCTGGCGGAGGTGGTGCTCATGGAGAAGAGGTCACTTTCGTCCGTGCTCGGAGCAGAGGGTGTGTCTGGCCCCTGATCAGCGGGCCCAGTGGGGTCTTGTGCGGCGGCGGTCCTCCGGTAGATGTGCGGCGCGTGTAAGTGGAGCTGTGCCCGGAGCTCTAGCGGTCCTCCGTATCGCCCCAGCCGGCGGTCTCGAGCACCGCGGTGATGAGCTCGAGACGCCTCACCTTCTGCTCCGCGGTTCCGGAGGCGTCCAGGGCCTCGCGCATCTGAGCGACGGTCCGGTTCATCACGTGGGTGCCGTTGCGCTCCTCGCGTTCCGGGTCGCCGTCGTAGACGGCTGAGCCGTCGTTGAGGTTGATCCGGATGCGGCCGGGGGAGTCGGTATCGATCTGGAACACGGGGACACCGTCACGCTCGCCGACGTAGACCGACACGCGCCCTGCTCCGGTCGGATGCGTGAGCTGTTCGGGTGCCGGTTCCATGTTGCTGACCGCGTCGTGCAGCGCGGAGTAGTGCCGGTGGTCGATCGCACCGCTGGAGTTGAGGCTGTCGAGGATGCCGAGCACCTCGGTGACGTCGGTGCGCGCCTTCGCGGCTTGCGCGCGCCCGTCGTCGAGCCCGTTGCGGTACGCACCCGTCTGCTCGCGTTCGGCACGGCCGTCGTAGTAGTAGCCCCAGTCGTCGCTCGACCAGCCGAACGCCTCGGCCATCGTGTCGGCGTCCTCGCCGCCGTACTCGGCGGGCTCCACGAAGGGCAGGATCTGCCCGGCGTCGAGGACGAAGGTGGCGACCTGCTCGCCCGCGCCGACCGTGACGCCGAGCTGCCCGATGGTCAGCGGCGCGTCCCGCGTGACGACTCCCCGCAGCCACCTCGGGTGGCCCGACAGGGTGTTCCGGATGGCGACCTCGTGCCCGTCAGGCAGATCGAGCTTGGCGTCCTGAGCGGGGATCCTCGCTTCGTGGGCCAGGACGACGTCGGCCTCGGGCCTCGCAGCCGCGGCGAACTGCCCGCCGGTCGTCACGCCAGCGGGGACACGGGAACGGGTCTGGGTGCTCACGCCGGGTAGATGTGCGGGCCCTCGATCGGGGACAGCGAGGCCACGCGTCGACGGTGCCCGCGGACGGCGGTCAGGGCGGGGCCGTCACTCGCGGCAGCCGCAGCGCGCTCGAGGAGAACCCGCGCGCGTTCGCCGGCACCGGCTCGCCTGCCTCCGCGGATGCCGATGCGGGAGGCGAAGCGCGCGAGCTGGTCGCGGTCGTGCTCGACGGGCTCGAAAGCCCCGGACTGGCCGACAGCCGTGATGCGGGCGCCGGTGTCGTCGATCGTCACGAGGGTGTCCGGGCCGCTGTTGGCTGCTGCGTCGATCCGCAGGAGAACGGCACCCTCGTCGAGAGACACCGCCGGCCGGCTGGAGCGCCAGTCGACGCCCGACTGCGGCGCGAGCTCGCGCCAGGCCTCGTGGACGTCGTGCAGACGGAGCATGGCGTCGAGTGCCGCCTCGGTCGCGCCCTGGTCCAGGCCGGCGAAGGTCCGGGGCGCGGCGACGTGTGCATGTGCCCTCTCGCCCGGGCCGACGAAGGTCACCCACCGGTCCGGTTCGTTGCTCCCGCGCACATGCAGGACGCGGCCGGACGGGAGGTCGACGTCCAGCGTCCAGGTGTCGCGCTGGGTGTGCACCGGCATCCCCGACGTGTGTGCCACCGCTGCGCCGTGCAGGCCGGCGACGTGCAGCTGGGCGAGGACGGGACGTGCCGTGTCGATCCATCCGGGGTGGACCGGGCGGGGGTAGGTGACCCGCAGGCCCTCACCGATCACGGCCCAGCCGGCCTCGTCGTCGTAGGAGGTGATCGCAGCCGCTCGGGCGACCCCATCGGGGTGCTGCCAGGTCCGTCGGTTGTCCCGGTCGGCGGAGCGCGGGAACACGGTGCCGGCAGAGCGAGGGGCGAGCTGAGCGTCGGACTCAGGTCGCGCACCGGGCACGAACCTGCCGCCGGTCCGGACGCCGGCGGGGACGCGAGGCTGGTTGCTCATGTCCGGGTAGATGTGCGGGCGCTCTGGTCGTCCGCACATCTGGCGGGCGTGGAGATCACCGGCTTCTACGTCTCTGTCCGGTCCGGGCCCCGCCGTGGGCTGCTCCTGGGGCCCTTCGCGACGCAGGAGGTGGCCGAGGCTGCGGTGGAGCTCGGCCGCGAATGCGCCCTGCAGGTGGACGAGCTGGCGGCCTGCTACGAGTTCGGTACTGCGCAGGTCACCCGGCTCAGCAGCCGCTCGCTGAGGCCTGGGCTGCTCAACCGGGTGGCGTCGCGTCGTGGGGTCGACCTGCAGCTGCTCGCCTCCTGACGGCCGCCAGAAGGCCCGGAACCGGCGGCCGGCCTGGCCCTTCGTCGTCCCCGTGCAGGGGGCTCACGCCTCGCTGGTCTCGAGCGCCTGGCCGCGAGGGTCCCCGTCCTCGTCACGCTCGCCCTCAGCCTGCTCCAGGGCGCGCTCGAAGATCTCCTGCGGGTCCAGGCCGCGCCAGCGCGCGAAGTGGATCAGGTCGGTCAGTGCGTCCTTGGTCGCAGTCTCCGGCTCGGTGTCGACGTCGTCGACCCAGGCGCCCAGGATCTTGGCGGTGCGGGCCGCGGCCGACCGGACGAGGTGGCCGGACGTGCCGAGCGCGGTGTGCTCGGCTTCGGGGGCGCGGCCGGTCGCGATCGCGAGGACCTCGTCCTCGATCGCCTTCCGCACGCCGTCCTCGGCGGCGAAGGCCGCCACGTCGACGTTCTCGCGCACCTGCCTGCCGTACGTGATCAGCGCATCGCGCTCCGAGCGCGAGAGCACGCGACCCTCGTACAGGCCGTCGTCGAACGTGTTCCCGTCGCGCCGGAACTCGATCTCCCCGGAGGCGGGGGTGTGGACGGTGAGGATGATCGTGTCCGTCTCGGGGTCGCGGGCGTAGGACAGCGCCGGCTCGCCGAGAGTCGAGGGCAGCCCGGGCGGCAGGCCGACCGGCGACGGAATCGCGACGCTCGCGTGCACGTCGAGTCTCCGGTCCGTACGCGGGGCCGCGATCGATGCGCCGGACTCTGCCCGAGAGGGGGTCGCGAACTGCCCGCCGGTGGTGACGCCGGACGGGACGCGGGCCTGGTGCTGGAGACTCATGCGAGGTAGATGTGCGGCGGCGGACGGCGTACGCCTCGCCCGTGAGGTGAAGCCTCACGCGGCGGAGAGGCGCCCCGCGGGCGGAGCGGGCGGCTGCAGGCCTCGGCGGTGCTGGAGCTCGTGGTCGACGCGGGCGATGCAGGCCAGGTCGGCGTCGGTGCTCCGGTGAGGCCACAAGCAGGTGGTGCAGGTGGAGATGGTCGCGCTGCCGACCTTCTGGGTGCGCCACCCTGGAACGTACCGGTCGCCTGCCCCTCGGCTTCCAGCGCGGGTTACGACGCCTGCTGCCGCTGCGCCGGCTGTGGCTGCGCGATCCGTGAGGTGGCTCATGCGACGTAGATGTGCGGGCGGCTCCCGGGCGGCTTGTGCCGCTGCGGAGCGCGCCGGAGTGCTGAGTCGGCATCTCCGCAACCCTCTCCGTTGCAGCGATGACACTGTCCATGCAGGTCAGGCCGAGATCTCACCCCTAAGACCAAGGGGCAACGGAGTAACGGAGACGTATTCGTAGTCACATAAGGGGGGCCATGTACTAACCCCCCCCAGGGCCCCGGTGCCCCCTGCCCCAAGAGAGTGTTTCTCATCTCTTCCTAAGGGGGGAGGTGGTGAAAGCACCTCCGTAGCTCCGCAGGGTCAAGAATTGCCCCTGACCTGGGCTTACGTCTCCGGAGGGCGGGTCGCGGCTGCGGAAACCCCACGGCAGCCTGCCGAGCGAGTCGGACGAAACACCCAAAACGCCAGCTCGACCTTCGAAGATCGCTTGGTGGCCCCTGCTACGCTCGCAGCGCCCGAGCGGGCACCGGAGCGAGGGACGGCGAGCGTAGCAGCCCGCCAAACGGCCCCCAGCAACGCCCACGGGGCGCTCGCTCGCGACCAGCCCGGCCACTGCCTGACGCGCCGAGCAGGAGAGCGCGGCCCTCACCGGCGCACGCGCCGGCGGACGCCAGGTGCACCGAGCACGCCCAGGGCCCGTGGCGGCGCGATGCGTCCCCGACCGGCGAGGCACCGGCCGCGCGCGCCACCCGGGCCGTGCTCGTCAGAAGGGCGGGATGGTCCTGTCCAGCTCCGCGAGCAGGTTCGCGCACGCCCGCGCCCGCGACATGCCCTCCTCGGAGCCGGCCGGCTCCCGGTGCGCGGCCATCCAGCGCACCGCCCCCGCGACAGCGGTCATGCTGAACTGTCCGCGCAGGTTCCGGCACCGAGCCGCCGGCAGCGTCACTCGGCCCACGAGGCGGCTGCGACGCACGTCTACCATCGCGACCCTCAGCAGGGTGGCCCGGTCGCTGTCAGGGACCTCGACGGCGACCGGGACCACCCCGGCCCAGGTGGGGTAGTCCGGGTGCGTGAGTGGCAGAGTGCCTGCCGCCGTTCGGAACGCCTGGGTGCTGGCCGACTCCGTCGCGAGCAGCGCCAGCGCCGCGCGCTCGAGTCGGGCGGGGGCCAGGTCGTCTGCACCGACCGCGACCAGGTGCTCGTGCTCGTTCACCACGGCTCGCGCCTTCGCCAGGCCCAGGACGGTTCCGCGCATCATCGAGTTGATGTCCTCAAGGTCCTGAGCCGCGGACACGGCCACCCTCCGCGCATCGAACACGCCTGCGGCCTGAACCACCTGGCCGTGGCCGCGAACGGATCCGGTCGCGGTCGCCTCCCGAAGGGCCGCGTCCTCTGCCCTCGCGTGCGTCTCCCGCGCGCGGGACATCAAGGTGGCCGACTCCAGCCACGAGGCACGCAGCCGGTCGTCGGCCTCGACCTCCGCGGCAGTGAGGTGCTCGAACCTCGCCAAGACCCTGGCGAGAATCTCCCGGGCAGCCTGGGTGTCGTCTGCGTCGAGGGCGTCCTCAGCGCGCTGCAGGTCCAGGGTCGCTGCGGACTCGCCGCGGGGGTCGATGGTGAACTGGCCGCCGGCGCGCACGCCGGCGGGAACTCGAGCGGTCACGTGGCCGGTCCGATCTGCTGGGCGTCGTCTGCCGCGGGGGCGGGACGGCGCGGATCCTTGGCGATGTGCGGGGCGTTCAGGCGGTCGCGTGCGCCGCCTGCAGGGCCAGCTCCTCGTCGGCCACCTCCCCGGCGTGCTCCACGAGGAGCTGCAGGTCGTGCCCGTTGGCGCGCGCCCAGTGGTGCAGCTCGGTCAGCAGGTCACGCGCCGAGCCGAGCTCGTCGGCTCCTGTGTCGCCGTACAGGGCACGGAACGCCTCGATCACCTTCGTGCCGGTGACGCCGAGTCCCTCCTGGCTGGGTGGCAGGGCACCCCGCAGGACCTCGTCGATGTCGATGGTCGCCTTGTGGCCGCTCTTCCAGCTGCCGGTCAGGCGGAGGCCGTTCACGGAGTCGCCCGCGTGGGGGACGCAGTCCAGCGCGTCGCAGAGCAGGTCCGCGACACCGTCCTGCGCCTTGTCGAAGTCGACACCGTCGTCGGCGAGGTCGTTGCCGGCCGCGTCGTGGATGGCGGTGATGGACATCGAGGTGGAATCCGGCTCGTACATCTCCTCGATGTCGACGCTCACGGCCGTCGGGAAGATCAGCCGGACGGCCGCAGCAGCACCGGTGCAGCGCAGAGCGGCTGCCTCGACTTCCCCAGGGCTGACTCCGGCGCTCCTCTGCTGGCTGATGCGCTCGAGAGCGTTCGCGTACCGCTCGGCGAGGACGCCGGAGTGGGCCGCGGTCTCCAGCTGGACGTCGACGGCCTCGCCGCGGCTCGTCGGGGCGAACTGGCCGCCCGTGGTCACTCCCGCGGGCACCCGCGCGATGTTGGTGTTCATGCCCCGGTAGATGTGCGGGGCGCGGGGCGCAGGCCCTGCTCGACGATGAGTTGGGTCGCGTGGCACGGCATCGGGTCGCGCGAACTACTCAACGACCCGGCGGCGGGTCGTCAGGGTGCAGCGGGCCGATGACCTCGCGCCACGGGGCGGACATGCGGTCGTAGGCCTCCTGGTCCCAGCCGTCGACCGCGCCGATCGCGTGACGCGCCAGCAGCGCTCGGGCCGCGACCTGCGCCGGGATGTCGAGGTCTCGATCGACGATCGAGCGAGCCGAAGCCCACGAGCCCACACTGGCGGCAACCAGCATGCGGTCCTCACCCAGGGCAGTGGAGCACGCACGCTCGTCTGCCCGGTACTGCAAGCCGTCGGGCGAGCTGGCCGGTGCGTCCATGCGGGCGTACGTCCGAGCCCGCAACTGCGCCGCGGCGGCTCCGCTCGCCCGGTCCACCTGGTCGGCGAGAGATTCGGCGAGCCGGCGCCCCCACCCCAGATCCGGGGCGCCCGCTGCGAGGTCGCCCCGTCGGGCCGGGTGGCTGAGCGTGGTGCTGGCCTCGCCGCGGGGAGCAGGGGCGAACCGCCCGCCGGCGCGCGAGCCGGCGGGCACGCGCGGCCGCATCGTGCTCACGGCGCGTAGATGTGCGGGCGTCAGGGCGCGTTCGATCCGAGCGTTCGAGGGCCTGGCCGCGGCCGAGGGCACGAGGCCGCCAGCTACGCGACCGCCCGTCCCATCGGAGACGGACGGTCGCGCGTAGCGGCGACGCCCGGTCAGGCGTTGTTCGCGGTCTGCTCCGCGTCGAACGTCAGGACGAGCTCGGCGTCGGTGCCCGCGTAGCTGTTGTCCGCGTCCTCGGGGTACGTCACCGTGATCGTGAGCGCCTCGGTCGCGCCGCCGGCCAGGATGCGGCCGCCGTTGGGACCCACAGCCGTGGTGTCCCCGATGAGCGGCGCGGACGCGGCGTTCGCGGTGCCGCTGAAGAGGCTGGTGCCCGAGGAGTCCGCGACCTCGAGGTTCAGGACGTCACCGAGGTTGTCGCCACCCTCGGTCACCGCGATGAACCCGCCGGTGAGCGCGTAGCGCAGCTCGAGGCTTCCGCCGTTGCCCACGTCCACCGTGAACGTCTCCGAGTCGCCCGGGAGCATGTTCGGGATGGCGATCTTCTCCCCGGGCTGGGCGGCGGTCAGGTCGAACGTGCCGGCCGCGAAGGTGTTGTCGGACACGACCTCCTGGTCGGTGAACAGGGAGTTGGCGCCCTGCACGCCGATGGCGGCGATCGCGACGCCGGCGACGAGCAGGGCGCCGAGGCGGCGGCGCCGGTTGGGCTGCTCGGGGTTGGTGCTCATGTCGGTGTTTCCTTCCTCCCCGAGGCCGCTCGGCCGGCGGGGCGTCCGCGCCATCCGGGCGGGGACGTCGTTCGGGTCAGCGCCGCGCGCGGCGCCTGGTCCAGGTGCGGGGGTCGGCGAACGACCCGCTGATCGCGACGCCGAGCTCTCCGATGACGAGCGCGGCGACCGCCGGCGCCAACAGGGCGATACGGCCCTCAGCGGTTCGCGTCCAGGTGACGGCCTGTCCAATGGGGACCTGGCGGCCGGCGACGGTCGGGCCGTAGTCGTCGAGGTCGGCGTGCAGCACCCCGAGCACGTTGGCGGGAGACACGGGCTTCGGGTCCGGGTCCTCGTTCGCGTCGCCCTGCGTGCGGTAGAACAGCTGCCCCGCGTCGTCGGTGAAGCGCTCGGTGATCCGGTGCGTGGTCGGCGTCTGCCCCCGTGCCGTCATGAAGGCGATCACCTCGCCCGACTTCAGGTCGTCGGCGTCGATCGCGGTGTCGACCAGGACCGTCGTGCGGGTGTGCAGGAGCGGCTCCATCGACCCGGACAGCACGGCGTACGGCTGCAGCCCGGCCCGCTCAGCCAGCACCGGCAAGAGGAAGTTCGTCGCGAGGACCACCAGCAGTGCGGCGGTGACGAGCGCCGACAGCAGCGATCGCACCCGGCGGTACGCCGTCGCGAGCGGGCCCGTCGCACGGGCACGCGCGTTGAGCTCGCGCGGGCGCCCGTCGGCGGCGGCTGGGCTCGCCGTCCCGGCCGCGCCGACGGGCGTACGGGTGGGGATGCCCCGTGCCAGCAACCCGGCGCCGCGGCTGGGAACCTTGGCGTGCCGAGGCGGCGCCTCGACGGCGACGAGAGCCCGGATCATCGGCGCACCAGGGGAGGGCACGCCCCGGACTCCCTGTCGGCGGCGTCCTGGCGCAGGCGCGCACGGATCGCGGGGCTCAGCGCCTCCTCGTCGAGCTGCACCGGGATGAGGGCGTGCAGCGGCGCGCGCGGATCGCGGGGCCCGTCGGTGCCGACGGCCGGGGCGGACCGCTGATCACGCACGCGGACGGGCGCGCTCGAGGAGGGCATCACGGAAGGTAGATGTGCGGGGCCTACGGGGCCCCCTGGCCGGGTCAGTCGATGGCCACCTTCCACACGGTGCCCCGGCCAGGTTCGACACTCTCTGCGACCGTGACGCCTTCGGCGCGCAGGCGATCGATCGCCGCTCTGACCTGGGTTCGACGCTGCGCCCCGGCGGGCCCGGTCCCGTACGCGGAGCGGTCGAGGCCGGAGAGCAGCGCCTGCGCCATGCTCGCGGGGAGCTGGTCGCCCACCAGCGCGAGCGTGCGGGCACGGGTCGCTTCCAGCCGGTACGCGCGGTGCAGGTCCTCGGGCGTCCCGACGCGTTCGAGAGCGTGACCCGCCGCGGCGAGCTCGGTCATCGCGAACGCGACGAACGCCTCTGCGTGCTCCGGGCAGTGCTTCTGTGCCCACGCCGTCATCTCGGACTGGAAGGTCTCGGTGTCGTCCGCGAGCTCGCCGAGGTACGCACAGCTGTCGAGCTCGAGCACCGAAGCCAGATCCTCGAACTGGGGGTCCGAGCCGAGAACCCACCGCGGGGTGTTCGCCAGGTCGACCACCTCGTCGGCTCGAAGGTCGGACAGGTCCAGCCCTGCGCCGTCGGGGTCGCCGAGGACGAGCTCGGCCTCGGCGAGCGGGCGAACGCCGAAGCGGCCGTCCGCGGTGCGGGGCTGCTCGGCTGCTGGACGCTGCATGCCAGGTAGATGTGCGGCGGTCGAGGATCCCGGCGAACTCCCGGCCGGCTAGAACTCCTCGCCGGCGTAGGCGGAAGGCAGGTACCGGCTCACCCGCGGCGTCAGCGGCGCGTTCGGCGGCTCGGCAACTGCGGCTGGGGGCGCCGGCGCGAGCGCGGGTCCGGACTCGGCCGAAGGGTCAGCCGGCCGGGCGACGCCGAAGAAGTCGGCCACGGTGGCGAGGTCTGCGGGCGTAAGCCCGGACGCCGGGCAGACGAGCAGGTGCTCGACGCCTGCGTGCGCGAGCACGTCGGCCGCGGTGTCCCGGTAGGGGACTCCGATCGCGTCCTCGGTGCCGAGCTCGTCGTCGGCCCAGGCCAGACGGCGCACGTGCGGGTTCCGACGCAGCCAGACTGCCAGCGCGTCGAGCTTCCACCATCCGAGCAGGCCCGCGTCGTCGCCAGGGTCGAGACCGTCGTCGACACGCAGCCGGGCAGCAGCGGCCAGGCCGCTGCGCTCGGAGGCGCCACGGTCTGTCGCCCAGACGAGCTGGACGCCCATGGCCCGAACCGCGTCCGCCACGGCCGGGTCGACCCGCATGCTCCCGCCGGGGACCGTCACCTCGGGGGTGCCCCCGTGGCGGGTCAGGGTGCCGTCGATGTCGAGCAGCAGCACGTCAGCAGGTGGAGCGGGCGACACGTGCGCAGGCCCGGTCAGCTCCTGCCGCTCCGGCAGGGCGATGATCGCAGTCGGTACCGCGGGCGGCTCGGGCTCGCGCCCCCCGCCGACCGGCTCGGCGCGCGCCGGCGCAGGGGCCGGCGCGGCCCCCTCGGCGCCGTAGGGCTCCTCACCGATCAGCATGCGCATCACGTCCTGCACATCCGGGGGCCAGGACGGGTCGATCCGCGCGCCGACGTCACCCAGGCCCGCGACCTCGTCGAGGACATCGCCGAAGACGGGCGGTACGAGGTCGCGTTCCGGGTCGGCAGCTTCGGACGCACCGTCTCCGCGAAGGCGACGAAGGCCAAGGTCCTCCAGCTCGGCGAGGTCGTCCCAGGTGAGCTCCATGTCGGAGACCTCGACCTCCTCCGCGGTGATCGTGCGCACCCGCGACCCCGGCTGCCTCGTTCCAGCGGACGAGCGCTTGGCGCTGGCAGCGGCCGTGAGCGTGCCCAGGTCCAACCGCTCGGACGGCGGCAGCGGCTGCACGCGAGCGGCGAGCTGCTCGGACAGCACGGACTGCTCGCGGGGGTCGTACCAGGACTGGAAGATCACCGCGGCGCCCTCGGCAGGCTCGAACACCCCGCGCCCGGGAGGGACCACGACACCGACCTCGGGCGCATCCATCGGCGCACGCAGCGCCGACATCCGCTCACCCATGGTCGCCTTGCCCAGCAGGATCCGGGCCATGTTGGTCTTGACGTCGTTGCCACCTGGGATGCTGTCCAGCACCTTGGCCGACAGCTTCTGGGTGGCGAGCACCACGGTCACGCCGGCCGAGCGCGCCTCCCGGCCGATCTTCCCGGTGAACACCCCGATCTCGGTTCGCGCCCGGTTCGAGGCCAAGATCGCCTCACGCTCGGTATCCATCTCGGCGTCGTCGGATGCCGGCGGCACAGGGTCGGCACCCAGCAGCGAGGTGAACTCGTCGATGACGACCATCAGGTGACGAGGGCGGACCTCCTCGGGCAGGTCCCGGTAGTTGCCGACGCCGTACTGGGCGTTGAGGTTCTTGCGGCGCACCACCTCGGCGTAGATCGTCCGCATCATCGCCCCGGCCGTCAGCACCTCGACCGCGATCGCCTTCGCATACGGGTCGGCGAACTTGAAGTCCGCGGCGCCCTTGGAGGGGTCGGCCACGTACAGCTCCCAGCCGCTCACGATCGCGCCGTAGATGAGGTCCTGCAGGGTCACGGAGTTGTGGGTCGGAATGAACCCGTCGGTCAGGTACAGGTGCTCGGCGTGGGCGACCTTGATGCACCGCATCAGGGCCGGGGCGCCGATCGTCACCTTCTCGACGTAGGTCCAGCCCTGCGTCTGGCGCAGCGAGCCCGGCCTCGGGAGGCGTGCAGCCTTGCGCGGCAGCCGGAACACGACCTGGTCGGTGGTGAACCGGATCCGGTACCGGGTGCCGACCACCCGACGCCGCTTGGCGCCCGGGGCCTCGGGGTCGTCCTCGGTGACGGCGGCGGGGTCGGCGCTGTGGCTGGCCCTGATACCTAGGCAGCGGATCAACTCCAGCGCATCGGCGAACAGCGGTGCACTGCAGAGGGTCAGCTCGCAGCCCCCGTCGGGCGCGACCGTGCCATCGGTGTCCATCAGGCCCTGCAGCAGGGCGAGCCGCTGACCGGCCGACGCGCGCAGGTAGGCCGCGGGGATGTGCTTGTTGCTCAGCAGCCCGGCGAGCCGCAGACCGCGGTAGAGCCCCGGAACGGCGAGGACATCCTGGCTACTCGTGATGTTGTGGACCTCCGGGTAGTGCTCGCCAATCTGCACCCGCAGGTGATCCTGGTCCGTGACGCCGTTGGAGTCGGTGCATGAGGGCGAAGTGCCCGACACGAGCTGGGCACCGCGGGAGACTCCGTCGCCGAGCCAGGCACCGAGCACGTACGGGTCCACCGGCAGGTCGGCCAGTGGCAGATCGAGCGGGGCTGCGAGCCGGATTGCGTAGTTCGCTGCCTCGCGTGCACTGGTGGAGCCCGACCGGTGCCGCTGGTTGGCGTACATTTCCTGCGCAGTGACCAGCGTCTCCAGGTCCTGCTTGCGGCCCGCGGCGCGGGCCTCGAGCCGCTCGGCGAGCAGGACCAGTACCTCATCGACCGGGTAGACCTTCGTGGCGAAGGTGGTTGTTCCGTCGCGCCGGTCCGGCTGCACGCGCTGCAGGATCTTCTTGGCCAGGTCCCTCTCGCTCCGAGTGCTCGGCCCCGAGACCAGGTGATCTGCCATCGAGCGGGCCGACAGCCAGCCGCGCTCGCGCAGCGAGGCAGTCAGATCTGGCGTGATGGCGTGCCCGGCGAAGGTGTTCCCTGCTCCCCTCCGCCGGCTCATGCGCACCAGGTGATCGGCGACCATGGACATGTCGTAGACGGACGCCTTCTTGCCAGACGGCAGCGCGACGACGTCGGCCAGGTTCTGGATCGGCAGGTCCATCCCGTACAGCGACAGCTCCTGGTAGCCGGCCATCCGAGCGATCGCGGACAAGGGGGCCGAGGTGCCGACCTTGACCTCGGCCGCCAAGGCGCGCAGCACCTGCGCCCGGCTTGTCGCCTCCGCAACAGAGGCGTCGTGACTGTTGCGGCGGTGCTGGGAGTGCGCGGTGCGCGCGTCGGCGGTCGCCACCTTCCACAGGTGCTCCGGGCCGCACTCGACGACCTGACCGTCGGACAGATGCAGACGGTAGGTGTCCCGGATCATCACATCGGAGAAGCCGACCACCCTGGTCGTGGTGCCGTCGGCAGCGAACACCAGGTCACCCTCGACCAGGTCGCCGTTTCGAGCCCAGCCGCTCGGGAACCGCTCGGAGACGGGAACTGGGATCCGGGCGTCCAGGGGCTGGTCCTTGCCGCCGCCCGAGGCGCCGATGACGAGCAGGTGCGGGGACTTCTTCACGTCGACGATCACCGGCTCGCCGTCTACGCCAGTGCCCATCGGCAGCCGGCCGACGTTCGCGTCGTACACGTCGAACTGGTGGGTGGCCTTCTCCGGCAGCGGGTTGACCTCGCACACCAGCAGCCGCACCGACGCCGCACCGTTGACACCGTGCTGCACCTCGATGAACGCGTTGCCGGTCGCCGTCTTGAGCTTCTCGACACCCGCCTTGATGTCCGAGTAGGCCAGCCCCGACGGCAAGTCGAAATCGAGGACCTGCACCTTCTCGTTCGCCGGCAGGTGATCCACGCCGCTCAGGCGCGGCAGCGAGGCGTTCTCGCCCGAGACCTTCGCCGAGAGCCAGGCCTGCTCCCAGTCGAGCGCGACGAGCTTGGACCGATCGCTGTCGCGGGCCAGCTGCACACGCGCCGGCAGCGCGCCGGCGTAGAGGGTGCACCCGTCCGCAGCCTCGGACACCCGCAGCCACGACGAGCCGAGCGCGGTGCGGATCCGCTCCTGCGCCCCGCGCACGTCAGCCAGCGTGACGCCGCCGTACAGGCGCAGGTCGATTCGCCAGATGTGCCCTCGCGAGGTCGCCTTGGTCATGCACGACGCCCGGGACACCTCCGGTCGGGCGAGCCGGGCAGCCTTGAACGCCTCGTTGATCCGCCCTGTGAGCACCCACCGCGGCGCCTCGGACGAGACCGAGGGGGCAAGGGAGTGCGGACCGTCGGGCACCGACTGCTCGGACCAGTACACGCAGAACGCCTGCGAGTGCCGGGCGCCCGGACGCTCACCGTTCCCGGGGAAGCCGGTGACGGCGACGAACGGGGCGCCAGCCAGGGTGGCCTTGATCCGGTCCTCGAGTCCGAAGAAGCTCTCGGGCTCGACGCCCTGCAGGGTCACGAACGGCTGGCAGTGCACGACCGGACCGGGGCCTCCCCGCGGACCGGACAGGGCCGCCTCGGCGGTGCGTTCGAGCGCCGGGGTGGGCGGGTTCGTGCCCTGCTTGAGTACGTCCCGCCACCTGGCTCGCCAGACGTCCTCGGTCTCGATCTGCCGAAGCGCGTCCGCGCTCAGACCGGTTGCCGGATCGTAGACGGTCTCCTCGGCGGTCATGTACCCGATGTAGACGACGCCCATGCCGTTGGCGGCGCGGTGGTCGACGAGCACCTGGACGGGGTCGGTCCCTGCCGAGAGCTGGGCGGCGAAGTTGTCCCGGACGTGGCTGCGCAGGTGGCTGCCGCCCAGGCCATCCGGGTTCTGCCAGATGGAGCGCCACACCCGCCACGGGCTCAGGCCATCCCGGCCTTGGGCTTCAGGGTCGCCGGTGGCGGCGACCTGCTCGATCTGCAGCAGCTGGTAGCGCGAGACGGTGCCCAGATCGCAGGCCGGGCCCATGGCGGCCTCGATGATCGTCCGCGCGGCCTCGGGGTCGAGATCGACGTCGGTGACGTTGACCATCTGGTCGGAGGGCACGTGGACGACCGAGAACCGCAGGGGGTGCACGGAGCCCAGGACCGGCTGCCCCTGACCGTCGACGTTCGGCTCGGCCTTCGTCCACGCGCGGACGTTCGCCCCCAGCGCGACGGTGATCTTGCCCTGGACGGACTGCTGGGTGAACGCCATCGCTCCGGCGGAGGCCGGCGCGTCGAACGTGTCGACGGTGATCGGTCCGAGGCGGCGGTGGGAGACCAGGAACGGCGGGTCGTCCTTCACCCCGACGTTCGGCCAACGGACGTCCCACGCGAGCCGGGTCGCGACGAGCTCGGCCCACTCGGACAGGACCAGCGTGCGGGCGAATGCGGTCAGCGTGCCCAGCCCGGCCAGCACTGCGAGAACCGGGGCAGCGACCAGAGGGGACAGCGGCCCGAAGACACCGAGCGGCACGAGGTCGAGGCTGAGCACCACCCACGACGCGAGCCCGGCCACGAGCATCGAACCGGCGGCAGCGGCGACGGCCACGCGGGCCTTGCCCTCCAGCTCCTTGACCCGCGCGAGCGCGGATACCGCCACCCCGGGGTGTGGGTCGTAGTCGGAAGCGAACCGGCGGGCCGAGCCGGTGTACTGCCAGATCGCGATCGCCACCAGAGCGCCGTTCGCCGCGGGAGCCCACGTCCACTCGACCGGCAGCCGCGGTGTGCCCATGCACGCGAGAACCAGCCCGCAGAGCAGCCCCACCACCCAGGAGACGCGAACGTCCTTGCCGGGCAGCCAGTCGGCGTTCGGCGTCAGGACGCGCCAGCGCATGTCCTTCATGCGCCGATGCCAGCGCACAGCGTCGGACTCGCCCTGGTGTGCAGGGGTCGGCCGCCCGGCGCGGTCCTTCTTGCCGGTGAACACGACCGCCGGGCAGCAGAACGCCGCGGCGAACATCGACGCGACCAGCAGAACACCGCCAGGCAGTCCGAGCGCGAGCGCGACGACGGCGAGAACGCGACCTGCCCACAGGATCAGTCGGGAGAGGTCAGGCTGGGCCGCAGCGGTCCGGGAGACCATGGGCACCTTCCGGTCGGGGACGGGACGTCACCAGGAGGGGACGGGGCGAGTCGGGTGTGCCGACCGCGCACCAGCCGCGCCGGCGACGAGCGGGGCGAGCGCGAACACCACGTTCGGGTCGGCGGTCCGGGATCCGAGGCGGCGGGCGGACGAGGCCAGGAGCGGCCCGGGGATGACCCGTCGCCGCGCGAGGTCGCCGCCGAAGGCGAGCATCCGCACCGACCCCTCGCGCGACGACGGCCACACCACGGTGAGCGGTGCGGCGACCTGCGCCGCGAGGTGCCGCTCGTCCAGGAACCTCACGAGGCGGTCGACGGCCATCGCCATCGTGCCCTTGTCGGCGTACGGGAACCGCTCGGCGCCGCGGAACGTCCCGATGCCGGGCAGGCGCCAGTACGTGCCCGGCTTCCACACCTTGGAGTCCACGAGCGTGATCCGACGGCCGGAGACGACGACATGGTCGATGTTCGCCCGCGAGCCGGGGATCGTCAGGTCGTGTAGCACGGTCGGCCCGCCGGGCTTCGCGGCGATCTGGTTGAGGACCTCACCGGTGCGCAGCTCACCGCGCCGACCGATCCGCGCGACGTCGCGGTTCGCGGCCCAGCCGTTGCAGCCCGCGCCGAGGCCGGTGCCGGCTCGCCCGATGACCTGACCGGGCTGGCGCAGCGTCACACGAACCTCGTCAGGACGAAGAAGCCGACGACGAGCAGCGCGATCACGGGGATGACCACCCGCCCGTTGGTGTGCAGCCACTGGCCCACGCGGTCGTCGGCACCGGCGAAGTCGAAGCGGTCCTTGTTGCGTCCCATGGCTGGTAGATGTGCGGCAGCTCCACAGGTGGGGCGCGACGTGCCGCACATACGTCACGCAGACGCGGGCGAACCACGCCGCGCTGACGACGAGACACCAAGGAGAGCGGCATGGACGCCACCGAGACGACCGGCTCCGACCGGACGTGGCGCGAGCGGGTGCTCGCGTGGGCGGACGACGCCCCGGGCGGAACGGCGGGGCTGGACCAGTGCCGCCAGATCGTCGGCACCCCGCCCGACGGTGCGGGCGAGGCGGAGCCGCTCGGCCCTGAACTCGCGGCGGCGTCGCAGGCCGTGGACCTCTGGGAGGAGGCCGCGGAGGGCGACTCCGACGATGTGGAGCACGCTGCGGCCCTCACGATGGCCGAGGCGCTGCGCGCGCTGGTCTGCAAGGTCTACGCGCTGCCCGCCCGTGCTGCCGAAGCCGCGGAGCCGGCCCCGACGAGCGACGCGGTGGGGCGGGCCGCCATGGAGGACGCTCACCGCGCTGCCGACAACGGGTGGCGGGATGAGGGCGTGGTGATCGGCCTTCGCGCTGAGCGCGGGGTGGGGTTCTACGCGGGCTTCCGCGCCGCCCTCGCCGTTGCCGGTGCCGGGGAGGTGGCAGCAGCCCTTGCGGCGGAGGTGCGGACGCACGACCGAGAGGGCGCGTGCGTGTGCTCGACGTGCCGGATCGCCCGCGAGCACGGCATCGACACCGACCCCCGCATCTCCGCTGGTGCCGGAGAGGCGGAGCCGTGCCCCGCCCGGGGTGACGCCGCCACGCCGGACCCGGATGGCCTGGCGTGGTCGCTGCGGCGCCTGGCCGACCTGGCGGTGGAGGTCGCGGCCGACGACTCGCCGCTGCTCGCCGCGGTGCAGGACGCGCGTGAGCGGCTGTCGGGCCGGGGTACCAGCATGCCGACGGTCAGCGCCGAGCAGCGCGACATCCTCGCGCGCCGCTTTCTCGCCCAGGCTGTCGGGGAGGAGAACGTGGCGTTCTACGAGCACCACGGCGAGGGCGGCGCCGAGTGGGGGGCGTCCCCGCGTTGGGCCCAGGCTCAGGCGACCGCCGACGCCGCGCTGGCCGCGCTCGGGATCGAGGTGGCCCCGTGACCGCCCCGACCGTGGAGCAGATCGAGGAGGCGCTGACGACGCACGCGTTCAAGCCGGACGTGGCGTCGTTCGGCTCTGGGTGCGAGGGCTGCGACTGGCGCGCGCAGACGATCTACGGCCGTGGCGAGCACCGACGCCACCTGGCCGAGCAGGTCGCCGCCCTCGGGGTGCGTGCTGGCGACCCCCGTGACGTCGCGCACATCGAGTGCGATTGCGTCCCGGACATCGGGCCGTCGCACTGCCACCTGTGCAGCGTGCGGGCGGGCCGGGAGATGCCGTGGGCGGAGGCTCACCCCAGCGAGGTTGAGTGGGGAGTGCGATGGCCCTGGGGGCAGGGCCCCGTCGAGAAGTATCACAGCCGCCAGGAGGCCGAACGGGAGATCCGTCGGAACGGCCCCCAGGGCCCGGCTCGGGTGCCCGGCGTGCTGGTGTCGCGGATCGCTCCACGCCCTGTCGCACCTAGCCCGTGGGTCGAGGTCACGGACGAGGGAGGTGAGGGGGCGTGAGCGCCAGGAAGCCTGTGCGCCTGGACCTGACCGTGCGAGAGGCCGAGGTGGTCCGGGATGCACTCGTCCGGTACGACATCTGGGTAGCCGCCGGGTTCGACGCCACCCGAGCCGACCAGCGGGACAGTGAGCGCGCCCAGCGGGTTCTGTCGCGTCTCGCCGCCGAGGGGGTGCCCGGTGCCTGACGCCCAGCCGAAGCCGACCGCCGCGCTCGCCACCGTCCAGGTCCGCGAGATGTTCGCTAGCGAGGCCGAACGATGCGGTTTCGACGGACTAGCCGGGTTCGACCGCTGGCTGGCCGAGCACGACGCGCAGGTCGCGGCGAGAGCGCTGAGAGCGCTGATCGCCGATCGGTCCGACATCGAGACGGCGGTCGCCATGATCGACGGGCAGGATGCCGTGAGTGTGGTGGACCTGATCGTGGAGACGGTCACCTCCGAGGCCGACCGGATCGCCGCCGGGGAGGAGCCGTGACCGGCCTGGACCCGCTCGCCGTCCGGCGCCGGCTCGGTCGGGACGACTGGTCCCCGCCGGAGCCGTTCGGGCCGGACGGGTTCCGGTACCGCGCGAAGGACGGGAACGGGACGGTGATCGTGTCGTGCTCGCCGCTGCCCCTCGAGGCCGGCCCGACCGACCGGGACGACTGGCTGCACGCGTCGATCTCCCGGCGTGACGCGATCCCGTCGTACGAGGACCTCGTCCTGCTGCACGGCGCAGTGTGGGGTGAGGGCGGGCACGCCGTGCAGGTCTTCGTCCCGACGGCGGAGCACCTGAACATCCACCCGCGGACCCTGCACCTGTGGGGTCGCGCGGACGGGCAGCGGCTACTGCCGAACTTCGGAGTCCTAGGGAGCATCTGATGGCGCGCACGATCCGGAAGCGCCAGGTGTCAGCCGAACGTCACGACTCCGATGACGGTGGCTGCTGACGCGCGGGCCCCACCCCAGCGCGCGCCCAACTCCGGTCACCACAGCGCGACCACATGCCGGTCCGGCTCTGCGGGGTCCACCACCGGCGCCGGCGCACGAGGCACACGGACCGCCGGTGGCTGCGCCCATCTCACCGTCGAACGGACCGCTGGCTGCCCGAACCCCAGCGCCCCGACCTGCGGGCGCGGGGCAGCTGCACGACCTGGACGCGACAGCGGCGGGCACGGGAGCTCATCCCACCCAACCGGTCCGGTCAGCGCCTCCCACACCCGCGGCGCCCGCCCGGTCCGAAGCCAGTGCGGTGTGCCGAGCAGCAACGAGGCGTTGTCGATCACCGCGGTCAGGGCGGCAGGGTTCGTCGCCGCCAGTGGCCGGTCGATCACGTCGAGCATCGACGCCCGCTGCCAGCGATCGGCCGCCGGGCCGGTCGGCCGGTCGACCTCGAGCCGGGTGAACTCCGCCGTCGCGTAGCCCGGTGCCGGGAACCACTGCGACCACGACACGACGCCGATCCGTTCGGCGACGCGGTCGGACCCCACCCCGGGGAACTCCCGAACGACCTGCCCGACCGCCTTGTGCACCTGCGCGCGCAGCGACAGGCCGGACCCGAACCGGTGCGAACCGTCATGCGGAGCGGCCTCCACGAACACGACCGTCAGGCCGGACGTCGCAAGGGGGCGCTCCGCCAGCAGCCGCGCCCACCGGCGCACCTTCTCCTCGAAGTCGCGGCCGACCGACGCCGTCAGCTCGACCGCGATCCGCAGGCCGTCGGCCCGAACGATCGTCAGGTCCGAGCCGCGGTCCTCGGTCACGCTCGGCAGCCCGAGGCCGGCCCCGGCGAGCAGGTCGACCGTCGACAGCTTCTCGCCGAGAACCGTGCCCACCTCGCAGAACTGCGCCACCCGCAACCCCAGCTCGACCGACAGCAGGTTGTGCCGGTCGTACTGTCGGCGGAAGTCCCACGGCAGTCCGCCGGTGATCGCAACCCGCTGCTCGTACGACAGCAACGGCGCCACCTCCTTCGCGAACGCGTCCGTGCGCGACGGGCGGTACAGCGGCGCGCGGCGAGCCGCCGCCCCCGGAAGCAGCTCGGAGGTGAAGGCGCCCAGGTCCAACACCCCCAGCGCGAACAGCGCCGTCATCGTCCGGGTGTCGCGGACGGCCAGCCTGCCGAAGCCCGTGATCGCGGCCAGCTGCTCAGCCGAGCAGGTCCGCCACTGGTCCACCGCGCCCAGAGCCGCCATCCGCGGGCCGAGCGAACGTGTCGAAGCGAGCGCGTCGCGCGCCTCGGCCTCGGACATGTCCAGCGCCCGCGGCATCCGGGCCAACCCCGAAGCCACCTGCATGCGTGCGAGGTTGCGCGACATCCACACCGCCGTCGAGCCCTGCGTCCACATGCCGCCGTAGTACGGGTCCGTCCGGTCGCCGGCACCGAACCCCGGCGTGCACCCGCGGTCCTCCAGCTCGAAGAACGGCACCGGCGTGCCTTCCCACCTGGCAGGCGAGGCGCCGCCGCCGGTCGCGCCCTTCACCACGCGCTGACCGCCGGCGCCGAGGCCCCGCCGTAGCCCTGCGACGCGGCGAACCCGGCACGGTCCGCCTCGAAGTTCGCCACCGTGACCGTGCATGCCGGTACGCGCGCCTGGTGCACGTCCGTGCGAAGCACCGCCGAGAACACGGGGAGTCCGACGATGTCGGCCCCGGACCAGGTCGACCCGTCCGACGCCGCATCCCTCGCGGCGTCCTCCGCGATGAAGCCGTCCTGGCGGAAGGTGAACATCGTGGCGAAGGTGGTGACCGCGGCGCGGACCTCCGGGTGCAGCTGGTCCATGTACTGGGTGGCGAACGCCGACCGGGCGCCGTAGGAGCGGCCCTGGTTGCGCAGCCAGACGATGACCTCCGGGGAGGTCCCCGCCAGCAGCGACAGCTCGTCGGCGAAGATCGAGGTGTACCGGCCCTGCTCCTGCCACCCCGTGCACAGCCGCAGGACCGCGTGACGCAGCGCGTACGTCAGCATCCCGGACACCTGGGCGGACGCGGTGTCCTCCACGATGACGCCCGAGCGGGAGACGCCGGTGTTGATGACCACGACCTGGTGGCCGGTCAGGATCTCGTCCCAGGTGCGCTTGGGGCGCGCCGGCGTCCAGAACTGCTCGCTCATCCGCAGCTGGTAGAACTTGTTCTCGCTCGAGCCGACGACGCTGCGCCGCTGTGCCGGGGTCGGACCGGAGAACAGGCCCGCGAGCTGGTCGCGCGCGGCCGACAGGTCACGGTCCGGTGCACCGGCCGACTCCAGTCGCGTCGCCTCCTCGTTGATGACACCCCAGATCGCCTCGGCCACCTTGTCACCCTGACCGCCGACGAGCAGGTGCGCGTAGTAGAACGGGGAGCCGCCGGGCCGCACACCCGCCCTGGTAGCCAGCTCGTCGGTCATCACCATGGCGCCGGAGAACACCCGGACCATCGCGGGGAACGCCTGGTTGCCGACGGCATCGTCACCGAACACGTACCGCATCGCGTTCGCCGCGAACGCGGCCCGGTCCTCCAAGGTGCCGGGCACCGCGAAGATGTCGATGCCCGGGGTCTGCGGGTCCGCCACGTCGACCAGGAGCGGGGCATGCCCCAGCGCGGCTCCCCACTTCTCGTACGCGACCGCGCCCTCGCCCTTGGACTCGAACGCGATCAGGCCGTGCCGCGCGCCGGGGAACCCGGGCATCGCGCACGGCCGCACCCGCTCCAGCAGCGACCACGCGAACAGCGAACGGATCAACTGCGACTTGCCCGACCCGGCCCGTCCGGTCGCGACGACCCCGTAGTGCAGGTCGTCAGCCGACAGGTGCACCGGGTTGCCGTCGGCGCCGGTGCCGATCAGCGGGCCGATGCGGCGGGTGAGCGCCGGGGGAGTCGCGCGGGTCGCGGTGCGTGCGGACCCGGAGATCGCGCCGGCGTGAGGTGCGACCAGACCGGCAACCACCTGCGGCCCGACCTTGAACACCGACCGGTCCAGGGGGTACCCGGCAGCAACGTGCCGGGAGTTGCCGTCGTCGTCCCGCCGGTCGGCCGCCTTGCGCCACAGCAGGGGAGAGCTCGCAGGCCCGGGCAGCGCACCCGCACGAGCCGCGGCGTGCACCCGGCGAGCGCGGGTGGGCAGCACGTCGGCCGCGATCAGCGCCCCCACCCCGGCGAGCACCGAACCGAGCAGCCCGCCAACGGCCGGCCACCCGAGCCCCGTCACGTCAGCCACCTGCGCGAGCGGCAACCCGAAGGAGACCCCCGCGCCAGCTGCGAGCCCGCCGCCGGTCCACCCCAGCGCACCGCGGGCGGTGTGCTCGACCTGGGCGCGGGTGTCCTGGTCGAACCCCGGCATCGTCGAGCGAACCTGCCGCGCGAGCTGCGCGGCCTCCCGCTGGGAGCCGGCCCCGACCCGGATGGTGACCATGACCGCGTCGGACGCCATCGAGTGGTGCGTCGGGTTCTTCGCTCCCATGCGGTCCTCGAGCCACCCCCGATGCCGCCTCGTCTCTCGCTTGCTCGGCGCGCGCAGCGTGACCGCGACCCACTGGCCCGGGTCCATCGAACGGGCCAGCGTGCGAGCGGCCTCCGTCAGGTCGACCCCGTTCAGGGTGTCCCGGCCGGTCGCCGACCCGCGCGCCACCCGCAGCGTCGCGATCGCACGAGCAACGCCCAAGTCCGGAGGGGACTGCATGAGCTGGGCGTTCGCAGCCACCGCGGCCGCCAAGTGCTCGGCGGCCGTCTGCACCGCCGGGGTCGCCGCCCCGGCGAACTGGACGTACGAGGCCACCTCCTGCTCGTCGCGGACGACGAGCAACCGGGCGCCACCCAGACCACCGGACGCCGACGCGAACGCCGACGCCCGGGACGTGAACGTCGTGGGGTTCGCCTCGATCCCGCCTGCAGGGGTGAGCCGGAACGTGGACGTCGCCTGCTGCTTCATGCTCCCTCAACATGCGCCGAAACGCTGCGGACCCATGCCCAGGCCTGCCACCGGAACAGCCCGACCAAAGTCCGGCCACCCCAGGTCAAGAACGAGCAAATCCCCCAAGGGGACCGCGCCCCGCCCGCCCGCAGCGCTCCCCTCGTTCCTCGGGTCGCCCCTGGCCGGGCGTCGGTCCGTGTTCGCTTCGCTGTGGTCCTCGTCCGTGGGATGGGTCGCGCCTTGGGGGCGCTCTCCACCCGGTCAGGGTGCGCCGCCCGCGGGGCGTCGCCGCTTCGCGTCCGCCACGGCTGCGCCGTGTCGTCGCTGCGCGTGTGGTGGCCGGGTTGGGTGGTCGGGGTCGCAGTTGGGGGCGGCTGCGCCGGCCGGGACGGGTTCGCTGCGCTCACCGTCGCCGGCGGCTGGCTGCCCCCGTCTGCTCATGTGGGTGGTGCTCGCCGTCCGGTCCGTCCGCTGCGCGGCCGGCCCTGACGTCTCGGCCCCGTCGCTGCGCGCCGGCCCTGCGGTACTGGTGGCTGGCGGTGAGCGGCGCGGACGCCGTCCCGGTTGACCGTGACGGGAACCTGCCCGGTCCCGCGCCGGTGACCCCGCCCGGGTGTGGTCCTGTGCTGCTGCGCCCGGTAGATGTGCGGGGCACCGTGACGCCTGACCGGCCAGGTCACCGTGGCGTCACCGTGACGGGTTCGCGCGGGCGGGCACCGGAACCGCGCAGCGGCACCCGTCACCCGCGGAACCCACCGCCCGTGTCACCGGTCCGCGCCGAGACGACCACCGGCACGCACCGAGTCGTGCACGCGCGAGCGCAGCGAGCTGCGTCGCACACGGAGGTGACCACACCTGACGAACCCGGCCACCCACGAACACCGGCCCGCCGCCCGACACACCGACAGCACCCCCGGCCGCGGAGCCGGGCACAGCGCAGCGGCGACCCGGCAGCCGGCCACGCGAAGCGGGCCCTGCGCGAGCGCAGCGAGACGCACACGCCCCGGCGCCGCCGCCGTCCCGCACCCGCACAGGACCGGTCACCCTCCGGCGGCCACCGTGGTCCGCGTCGCGGCATCCGGCCCGCCCCAGGTGGCACCCACCGGCAAGGCCGCGTCGTGCCCCGCGGGCGCGCCGCGACCCGACCCGCCGCCGTCCCGGCGCCGGTCCGGTCCCGGCGCGCCCGCGGGCGCGCACGACACCGCCCAGCACCGTCACGGCAACCGGCTCGCCAACCGTCACGCACACGCGCAGCCGCGCAGCGGCGAGCAGCGCAGGCCGCAGGCCGAGCAGCGACCGACCCGACCGAGCGCAGCGAGGGAGGGGAGGGAGCTCATGGGGCGGCGGCGGGGCCCCGGGTCGCGGCTATCGCCGCTGGCGGCTCGCCTCCGGCTCGCTGGGCTGGCTCTGCCGGCTTGCCGATGTTCGGCGTCGGGCGAGGTGGCGGAGAACGGCGCTGGCGGTGGTGATGATCGCGCGGGCGGCCAGCGCGGCTTCGCTCTGCGTGAGTGGGTGGCCGTGGCGGGCGGCGAGGCTGGCGAAGAGCAGAGCAAGGAGGTCGGCGATGAGAGCCCGTGTGGTGTTCATGGGCCGGAACCTGCACGGCCTCGGTGGCTAGTGTCGCGCCCTCAGTCGGCGCTCGAGCTCCTGGTCACCAGCGGAGAGGGACCTTGGATTTGCGGATGTCGGTCACCTTGAGGTCGGCGGTATCGAGCAGCATCCGCACCGTGTGGTTGATGTCGCCGAACTGGCTGGTTGGTCCGATGGTCACCCCGACGATCGGCAACGTGCGGTCGGGTCGACCGTTCTTCTTGTCGCGGACATCGTTCATCGCCGAGTCAGAGGTAGCCGTGCTCTGGCTCTGGGCCACGCGGAGATAGGGGACGGGCAGCTCGTCGTTGGCTCGGTAGGAGACGAGGTTCTCCGGCATCGCTGCGTACGCGACGGCGCGCACTTCGCGTTCTGCGCGGAAGCCCTTCGGCTTCATCAGCGCACTCGCGAGGTCTACCGCGCTGGCAAGTGCGAGCCCGTGCTCATCCACGATGTCTGCCCAGTGGATCTCGCGGTCGGGGTGGTTCGCCGTCGCGTCGATGTCGTCCCGGGCGATCTCGTCGCGGCGGCGAACCCAGGCGACCAGATCGTCGAGAAGGAGGCGCTTCTGCTGGGCGGTGTACGCAACGGGGTACCAGCGGCTGACCACGGAGCTGAATCCCAGCTTCGTCCACATCGGGTCCTGCGCGGCGTGGTGCCTGCCGGGCGGGGCGATGACTTGCAGCGGGTGGCTCGTGTCGAGGTGGACGGCGAAGCCGCCGCGGCCGCCGCAGTAGAGGCGCCACTGTGCCGCGTCGTCGCGTTCTTGCGACGCGCAGAGCACGAAGGTGGACGGACGCCGTCCCGGCCGCAGCCGGTACCGGTCGGAGAGGGCGTCGCTGAGCGACTGGATGGCCCCGTCGTCGTCGTGTGACGCCTTGAGCTGGGCGTCGACGTACGCGCGAACCCGCTTGCGTCCGCCCTTGACCTCGGACAGGTCGTTCAGTGTCGACGCCTCGCTCGCCCAGAGTTCGCGGTTGGTGAGGATGCCGACGAGTCCGGTGGGCGAGGTGTAGTGGTAGACGATGGTGCCGGCCGGAACGGCGGGCGGCTCCCACGTCCGGTCATCGGCGGTCCCCATGGACGGAGGCTAGCGCCCCGCGGGGCGCGCGTCGGGGCGGTTCATCGTGCTGTGGGGTCGGGACGGTGGAGCGTGACGGCGAACAGGCCTCCTGGAGGTGCGACCTTCACTGGGTCGGAGGGTCCGGCGGGCGCCTCGACGGCTTCGACGGTCTCGGCTTCGACCAAGGCCATGATCGGGATCTTGCGACCGGCGACGGTGCAGTGCATCTGCTGGGCGATCCGCACCGGCGCCGCACCGGTGGCCTCCCAGCTGGTCCGCTCGACCCAGATGTCCATGGGCACGTGCAGGGTCTCGCCGTTGAGCAGGCGTGCAGCCGCGATCACCTCGTTGGCTGCCTCGATCGGCTCGGTGCTGAGGTCGGGCACGACTACGCGCTCTGAGAGGTGCCGTTGAAGTGTGGCGAGGCTATCGAGGTAGTCCAGGACGAGCGGTCGGAACTGGCCGCCGTCGTCCAGCGGCTCCTCGCGCTTCGCCTCGTGAAGCACGCGCCCCGCGTCGGCAACACGCCACTGGTGCCGGCCGGCCTGCAGGTAGGCCGCGAACGCACGCGCCGCTCGTGCTGCGGCAGCGGGCGCCATCCCCGTGAGTGAGGGCGCCTCCAGCCCCATGCGGGCCGTGAACGTTCGTCCGTCCTCGGACGCGCGGATCGAGAACGTGAACATGGATGACCCACCGACGGCGCGTGCCCGGAGCTGGACGCCTCGGCCGTCGAGGCCGCGTGTCCGCTGAAAACGCCCGAGCGGGATGGTGGCGAGCTCGGTCCCGTCGGTGTCGAGGATGGCGAGCTCGGTGTCGGGCAGGTCGGCTTCCTCGGGCCAGGGGCTCAGCGTGACGGTGTACTCGCCGGCGGGTGCGTCAAGGCCGGGGGGACCGCCGACTGCTTCGACGGTGGCGGGCACTCCTACGAGGGCGGTGCCGTAGTCGTGGAAGGACTCGAACGAGGCGCGGTGCTCGTCGGGGACGTGGATGGTGGTGTTGATGGTGATCGGGGACAGCTCGGCGGACAAGGCGGTCTTGGCGTACATCGCAACCGTGCGAGCTTCACCTCCCGCGAGCCCGACGGTCTGCATCATGGCGAGCCCGGCGCGTCCGGCCGCGGCGTTCTCGGCCGCTCTGGCGGCCGCCATGTCTGGGTGGTGCTGCACCTCGTACCGGTAGAACGGGTCGACCCGGTCGAGGGCTCGCTGCACATGCAGCGAGTGGGCGGTCGCGACGCCGAGCAGGTCGGCGCCTTCGACCGTGCTGGGGTCGGGGAGGCGGGAACGCAGAGCTTCGAGGAGGAGCTCGTCGCGGGGCGAGCGCCCCGGCAGGAAATAGTCGAGCAGGTTCGGGTGGGCGCTCGCCCAGGTGTCGAGGCGGGCCTTGTCGTCCCAGCGCAGCTCGATCGGGTCGATGCGCTTCGCCAGGTCGTCCTCCAGCCAGGCGATGCGTTCCGGAGTCGGGTCCCACGGCATGACCAGGTGCCATGCGGCGACGTCGTGCTCGGCAGCGACGTGCTGGTGCATCGTCTGCAGGGACTTCTCGATCTCCTGGGCCTGCCGGGTGGTGAGGGGGCCGGTGTACCGCTTCACCTGGTAGATCACGAGGGTCCCGTCGTCCTGCCGGACGCGGATGTCCATGCCACGGTCGCCGCGCGACGGTGTGATCCTGTTCGCGCGCGGGTGGTCGAGGGCGATGAGGCTGGCCACGAGGCGTTCGATGACGTCGCCGTCGAGCTCGCTCCAGGGGATCACGCTGCCGCCTTCGCGTCGGGTCGGAGCCGCTTCGTGCGGTCCGCCGCCACGCTAGCCGCGAGGGGAGGCGGCCGTCCCTTGACGCGCGCTGGCGCCTCAGCTCATCGCGCGGATGAGGTCAGCGAGGGCTGCCGGCACCTGGGCGCGCGGGGTGTTCGTCGCGCCGGCGACCCGGCCGAGGGCGATGTCGCGCGCGATGCCCTCGACCTTGGTGCAGGCGGCTCGCAGCTCCAGGACACCGCGGTCGTTGAGGCTCGCGGTGACGTGCTGCTTGCCGCCGGCGGACGCGACGAACTCCTCGTGGTCGAGCACGAGCATGGCCTGCCCGGTGCGCGCGTACTGGAAGCGGGACCGAGCCAGGACCCGTGAGCCGGCGAGCGGGCTGGCCTGCACGTGCTGCTGGAGCAGCAGGTGGGTGTCGAGGCGCGCGGCGACCGTGTCGACGACGGGCGGGATGTCACGGTCGATCGGCTCGCGTCGGAGCCACTCGCTGGTCGCCCCCACGTACCGGGGGTTGGTTCCGGTCTCGCGCAGGAGAGCAAGCCCGCTGACGAGGAGTCCGGCCGCGTCGGGGCCGCCGCCCGACCATCCGGGCGCCTCCTGCGCGATCCGGACGTCGGCGACGTACTCCGCGCACCGGGCGTCGGTGATCGCGCGCATCTCGACGTCGACGGGCTCGGCGTGCCCTGCCGCCTGGGCTGCGGCGAGCGCGGCCTGCACGGCCAGCTCCCGGCGCTCGAGCAGGTCGGCGCGGCCGGTCTGCCCGGTTCGGCGCGCGAGCATCGCTGCGGCGACGAGGCGGGGCGCGCCGGGGTCGTCGCGGGCGAGCCGGGTGGCGGACTCGCTGCGCGGTGTGGCGGTGTACTGGCCGCCGGTCGTGACGCCGGCCGGGACCCGGGGCTGCAGGAGGCTCATGTGCTGTAGATGTGCGGGCTGGCGCCGGCCCGGCACGCCACCAGCACCTCGGGGTGCTCGGCGGCGAGGTGCTGGTGGCGTGGGTGTGATCGGCCTACCAGGTGGGGTGGCAGTGCGCGGCGTACCACGCCGCCAGTTGGGTGCGCCGGACCATGCCCAGCACGTCGAGCAGGCTCGTGACGTGGCGCTTGACGGTCCGGTCGACGACGCCCAGCTGGTCGGCGATCTGCTGGTTCGTCTCGCCGGCGCCGACGCCTTCGAGCACGAGCCGTTCGGCCGGGGTCAGGACGTCGAGGACCTGTTCGAACGCGTCGGGGGACGCGGTGATCGCCGCGAGGGTCCGTTGCGCGCGGTCGCGGCCCGCCGCGACGTCGCGGATGGTCTGCCGGATCGCGTCCTCGGAGGCGTTCTTGCGGAGGTACCCGACGGCGCCGACGTCGATCGCCCGCTCGACCGCGCCCCGGTGCCCGACTGCGGTGAACATGATGCAGCGGGTCCGCAGGCGGTGCTCGGCGAAGTGCGAGACGACCGCGAAGCCGTTGCCGTCGGGCAGGTTGAGGTCGACGAGTGCGACGTCGGGGTCGAGGTTGACGCCTGCGTCCATGGCCTCGGCGACCGTGCGGGCCTCCGCGGCGACGGTCATGTCCGGTGCGGCGTCGATCACCCCCACCACGCCGTGCCGGAGCACGGCGTGGTCGTCGACCACGAGCACCTTGAGGGTGCCGCTGTCGGGCTCGGTGCGGTGCGGGCGCACGGATCGGCTGTGCGCGCGGAAGCGGGCTTGATCCGGCCATCGGTGTTCTGGTGCCGATCCGCCGGCGCGGAGGTCACGCGGCGACTGCAGCAGCATGGGCGGCGGCCGCGAACGGCTCCACGGGCGGCGGGGGAACCGGCGCGGTGGCGCCGGTGTCAGTCTCGTCGGGGTGCGACATGTCGGGGGTCATGGGGCCGCTCCTTGGCCGGTTGCAGGACTTCCTGTCGTGTCAGGACGGGTAGCGGGAAGCGTCGCCGTGACCACGTAGCACCTGCGTGCAGGTGCAGCCCCCTACTGGTCCTGCGGCCTTCCCATCGGCGCGTCGGCGCGCGTTTCCAGTCGAGGGCGTCCACGCGCGAACCCCGGCCAGGGGCGATGGTCTTCACGCACCGGCGGCGATGGGCAGTTCGGCGAGTGCTCGGGACGTCGAGAGCAGGGCGCGCGCAGTGCCCAGGCGCCCGAGGCGCGTGCCCGCGGAGATGGCGTCGAGTACCTCCATCGCGCGGGCCAGCGGCAGTGGCCCGGCGTCGGTGACGAGCAGCGCGCCGCCTTGATGCAGCTGCAGGGTGACGGGGAGCGCGGCGGCGCTGTTCGGTCCGTGTTGGGGGAGCAGGATGTCGGCTCCGTCCGGCCCGAGCACCGGGACGCCGCCGGCCAGGGTGCTCGAGCGGGAGAGGGGCTGCCGCCCGAGCACGTGCCGCAGGGCGAGCGCGTCGCGCAGCAGCGTGGTCGCCTCCAGGGCCAGGGCGGCCGCGCTGTGGGTGGGGCGTCGCGCGGTCAGGTGCGCGATCTGCTCGTGGTGCGCGCCTGTGCGGCCCAGGTGGGCGAGCGCTTCGGAGAGCACTGCGGCAGCGTCCACGTCGCCGACCAGCCAGTCGTTGGTCTCGGCGAGCGCTCGGACGCGGCGGACGAACGCCGCCGGCGAGCGGTTGACGTTCGCGGTGGTCACCGGGGCCGGACGGGCGTGGTGACGAGCTCCGACGGCTCCACCCCGTAGGCGGCGACGAAGGACGCGTGCATCGCGGCGACGTCCTCGTCGGCGGTCGAGACGGGCCGCGGACGGTGCGCGTGCTGCCAGGGGTACATGCCGATCAGGGACCGGTGCGCCTTCGCGGCGGAGTACGCGGCGATGTCGTGCTGCGCGGCCCAGTTCAGCCAGGTCTCGGCGTCGGGCTGCCCGTTCGGCACGGCACCGCCGGTGGTCGTGGCGTCGGTCGCGTGCCAGAACGAGTCGGTCAGGTCGGCGGTCGCGCGGTGCACCATCGCGGTACCGCACTCGTCGCACTCGGAGGTTGCCAGGATGCGGGCCGGCGCCTGGTCGGGGTGCAGGTCGAACCACCGCGCCAGGCGAGCGGCGTAGGGCTCGGTGAGCAGCGCGGGTGTCGGGTGGGGCAGCGTCGAGGTGGTCACGGACTACCGATGTGCGGCACGTCCTCGATCCGGTGCGGGCGCCAACGTGGTCAGGTCACGCCGGGTACAGGCACAGGGCGTAGCAGGCGTACGGCTCGGCGAACACCCCGATGCCCGCCATCTGGTCGGCCAGCTCGTGCGCAGCGAAGATCGCCCAGTCGTCCGGTCCGCCCTCGAGCAGGATCGTCGGGGTGGGGCCGGACGACGGCCAGTCCCACTCCGGGTTCAGCATCGGGCCGCTGGCGGTGTAGGCGGCGTCCTTCCCGGTCGGGGCAGGCCCGTCGTAGCCGAGCTTCGGGCCGAGCCAGGCGGCGACGAGCTCCAGGGCTCGGTCCTGCTGCTGTGAGGTGAGTCGCGTCTCCATGCCCTGCTGATGTGCGGCAGTGCGGGCCTGCGGCGTGGGTCAGCCCGCCAGTGAGAGGGCAGACCAGTGCCGTGCCAGGTCGCATCCGCCTGCGGCCACGTCGCCGTCGAGCGCTCCCATGCCGGCGCGCTCGTCGTCCGCGGGCGGCCCGGCGCCGGGTGGCGACTGGCTCCCGGGTCAAGACCGCACTGCATCGGCGGCCGCGGCGTAGGCCGAGCCCGTCGCCTCGACCCACTGCGGGCCGAGCTCGACGCCGTCGGGCTGCTCGGCCGCCGGCGGCATCGAGAGCCCGAACCACGCGGCGTCACCGACCAGGATCGGGTCGGGGTACAGGGTCCAGTGCCGGCCGCGGTCGTCGCGGCCGCCGTCGATGATGTTCGGCAGCCCGGGCGCTCCGGGCAGCGTGGCCCGGATGGTCGACATGGCCTGGTGCAGCGGGTCGGACTTGTAGGGACGCCAGCCGTCGCGGTGCCGGGTCCAGGACCCGGTGGCGGGCTTGCGGGCCGCGCCGATCCCGGTCAGCACGATGATCGTCCCGTCCCCGTGGCGGTCCGGAGCGCGCCACAGCTTCGCGCTGGCGTCCGGGCCGCCGTGCTCGTGGGCGAAGTCGAGCGCACGGATGCGGAACTCGGCCTCCAGGAGCGCGCGGACCTCCAGGGCGGCGAGGACGTTGGGGTCGGTGCTGGTGGCGTGCTGGGGGATGCGGGACACGGGGTGCTCCTTTGCCGGGACGGGGCGGGAAGGGTGGGCGGGCTCGCGATGCGGGGCGCGGGCGGCCGGGTGCGGGGGTCAGCGGCGCGACTCGTCCAGCGCAGTCCGGCCGGCGTCGGTCAGCGACACGCTCGAGGTGGTGGTCCCGATCCGCTTGGGCTCCACGCGGATCAGGCCGTTGCTCTTGAGCCAGTCCATCGGGGCCGCCTTGACCGGCGCCGCGGCGGCGCTTCCGCGACGCTCCCAGCGTGGCTCTCGGGCCCCGGCGGTCCAGGGCCAGTGGAGCACGATCAGTCCGTCGGCGACCTCGCGCAGGGCGGCGGCGCGGGTGGGGGTGAGCTTGGTAGGCATGGCGGCCTGGGTTCCTTCCCGGGTGCGGATGACGCTGTGCTGATGTGCGGCGCGCGCCGAGACTGTCGGCAGGGTCCGAGCGGGGGTTACCGGCGCCGTCGCAGGTAGGCCGGCCCCTCCCCACGGGCGGCGAGGATCTGGTCGCGGGCGTGCTCGACGGCGATCTTGCGCCGTACGGCGGTCAGCGACGCGGCGGTCAGCCGGCGCTGGTCACGGGAGTCCATGACGCCGGCGAGGTAGTTGCCGCCGGGGATCCGCAGGACCCGCCAGGGCAGCGGGACGGTCTCCAGGTCGGACTGGAGCCCGCGCACCCAGCCGCACCAGTGGACCTCCGGCCCCTGCGGGGTGGAGGCGACGGACTGCGGCCGCTGGCGTGCTCCGCGCACGAACCGCTCCTCGGCCCGGTCGATCCAGGCCGCGATGGGGTGCTCGCTCACGCCGTGCAGATGTGCGGCGCCCCACGCGCGAGCGTGCCGCACATCTCCACGGCAGCCGGCACCGGGACTCGCCCGGGCCCTAGAGGAGGTCGTCATGAGTACTCCGCACGCCTGCCCCGGCCGCGTCAGCACCGACCCCGTGACGGGGAACGACCCGGTCGTCGACGACCGGGCGGTGAGCGCGCTCGCGTGGACGCGGATCGCCCCCGGGCACTACGTCGCGGTCGGCATCGCGTTCGAGCACACCATCGTCAAGCAGCGCCGCGGTGCGGTACTCGTGTCCCTGCCGATCGTCGAAGGGACGGTGCCCGACCGGTTCGCCACCACGTGGCCGCAGAGCCATCACCGCAACGTCCGTGCCGCCAAGGATGCCGCTGCGGCTGTCGAGAAGCGGGCACGGTGACCGGCCGGCGGGTGCCGGCCGGTGCGGCCCAGCCCGGACCCGAGCGAGCGAAGCGCCTGCGATTCGTGCGCGGGTACGCGGGGCGGTACTGGTCCTTCGGCAACCGCTGGTACGTCGAGCTCACCGCCGTGGAGGACTCCGGCTGCGCGGGCTGGAAGGTGGTGGCCTGGCCGACGCTCCTCTCGGCGGATGGCTCCCGCTACGTCGACCGGCGCGCAGTCTCGATGCGGCGCCACCGTGCCAGGCTCCTGGCCGACGCGAAGTCCTGGGCGCAAGGGCTGGAGGACGGGAACCGGACCACCGGCTCCTGCGACGAACGTCCGCCGGAGCACGTGCGGCACGCTGGCGCCACGACCCGATCCGGGCGACGCCGGGCGCGGTGATCCGCGGCACCAACGTGCAGGTCTGGTGACCCTCAGCCGGGCTGTCCGGCTTGCGAGAAGCCGGTCCGGCGGCGGGCGAACATCGACGCCGTCGCTGGCCCATGCGCCGAGCACGGACGCCCCACCAGGCCTCGTACCGCGGCCGCGAGGTCGCCGGTCGCCGCGGCCGGCCCGGCCACGATCGTGCCAGTCTCGTCGACGCTGACGTGTCCCCACTCGAACAGGGCGTCGCAGCCCAGCGCGCACGCCAGCATCGCGACCTCGTCGAAGCGGCGGCGCTCGGCGTCGGTGAGTTCCCGGCGCGGGGCGATGTGGGCCGCGACCAGGAGCTGCTCCGGCAGCCTCCGCCCGCACAGCGCGCAGGGTGCTTCTGCCCGCCCGTGCAGGAGATGGCGGCGCAGCTCGCGCTGCTCGGTGCGGACCGTCGCGAGCGCCGCGGCGTCGGTCGGGCCGGCGCCCTCTGGCGCGGGCAGCCCGAGCACGCTCTCGGCGACCTCCGCGATCCCCAGCTCGGCGAGCAGGGCGGACCCTTCGCTGTCGGTGAGCGTGCTGATGAACCGCCGGCCGGGGCGCCCGGTCCTGTCGAACGGGCCGGGGGAGCCGGCGTGCACGATCTGCGCGGCGCGGCGTCCGGGCAGCGACAGTCCGCGGTGGGTGGGTTCAACCCGCACGAGCCAGCCGTGGTCGAAGTCCTGGGGCCGACCCTTGCTCGTGTAGCCGACGGCGGGGCGCGGGGCGTCTTCCGCTGCGGAGGAGACCCGACTCACTGCGCGGATGGCCTGGCCGCCGTAGTGGAACACGATGTCGCCGCGCGCGAGCTCGGTGAGCCGCACCCAATCGGATCGGTCGGTTCCCGCCGGGTTGGCGCCCGCCCACAGGGTGCCCTCGTCGATCACCACCTTCCAGTTCGTGCTCTGGCTGGCCCACCAGTACGCCATCGACCTCACCGCTCCTTCGTGCTCGCGGTCGCATGCTGCCAGGTCGTGGACGCCCGGGGTGGGGAGTTCTGTACGCGACTACCGGGCTTCGAACGTGTGTTCGATACTGGCGCGGTGGGGATCGATCGGGTGCCGATGCGCGACATGGCGCGCCAGGTGCCGCCGTCCGTGATCACGGGTGCACGGGTGACTCGCCCGGACGAGCCACCCCAGGTGCGTGCCTGGATCGTCGACGGCAGAGCGCGCGACGTCGAAGTCGACGGCGAGGCGGTGGCATGGACCCCGAGAGCGGTGCACGTGCACTACGTCGACGCCCACGGTCGCGAGGGCTGGGTGTGGGTCTGGGCCTCCGCGGTGACCCGGCGCCCCTGACCATGGCAGCATGCCGGGAGTCGGCCGAGGGGGCAGCGGCCGTCACTCGCTCCCAACCCCTCGGAATTCGGGATCACCCGGTGCGCCACCTCCGCAGCGCCCGGGCCCACCACCGCACCGGCGAAGGGCTCGGGTCGAACGAACCGTCCAGGTTCTTGCGCCACGTCACCCCCGCACCGTCGGTGAACTCCAGCCACTTGGTGAAGGGCAGGTTCGTTCGCGGGCCGTACTCGGAGATCGCCAGCGACGCCTGCGGCATCACCGGCCCGTGGATCGACTCGGCCTCGTACTCCTCGCCTTCTTCCGAGGTCCAGCTCGGGATCCGCACGTTCGTGATCGGCAGCGCCGAGGCGTTGTGCACGTTGAAGACGGTGGACCCGTCCTCGTCGAACCCGTCCTGCCAGAACGCCACCAGCCCGGCTTGCTCACGGCGCCGCGCCCGGGTCTCGTTCCTGGTGAGGTGCACCGCGTAGAGCAGCGCGCCTCCGGTCAGGAGGGCCGCGGCCCAGTCCGCCAGCGACCCCATCTCGAGCGTCACGCGCCGAGCTCCTGTCCCTCGGCACGGGGCGCGCCGAGCCCGTCGAACTCGTAGGCGACGGTGGACGCTGCGATCGCCCCCGGCGCCGCCGCAGCGTCCACCGCGCGCATCCACTCGCGCTCGTGGGAGCCTAGATCGGGCCGGCCGGCAGCGTCCCACAGCGGGCGGTACGAAGAGCTGAGCCCGTCCCAGTCGCGGTGCGACGGCTCCAGGGTCAGCTCGAACCCGGCGTCGGCCATGCGCAGGTCAGCCTTGCGCAGGTTGCACGACCAGCACGCGCACACCAGATTCGCTTCGTCGAGGCTGTGCCCGCCGAGCGCGACGGGCACGACGTGGTCCAGCGTCGCGGACAGGGCCGCGTAGACGGGGTGGGCGACGCCGGCTCTCCAGTTCGCCTGGTAGGGCAGAGCCGCCGGGTGCAGGCGGGAGAGCAGCCGCAGCATCGCCGAGAGCACGACCCGCCGCCCGCAGTAGCGGCACTGGTAGCGATCGCGGGCGTAGACCCGAGCGACCGAGCGCACCGACGGCTCGCGGCGGACTGGCACCACCGCGGGCGCGAACGCCAGATCGGTGAGCGCCTGCTGCTGCGCGGCCTTGTCGTCTGCGAGGAGCGCGACCGAGAGCGACTGGACGGCGGCGAGCATCTGGTCGACGGGGGTGGGGTCGGTCACGCCGACATCATGTCGTGCGCCGCGGTGTCTCAGGGTGCACTTCGGCTCGACGAGGGCGTCGGCGGGCGGGCCTGCATGACCGGACTGGGAGGTTCGCAGCGCACCTGAGCAGCACGACGCCATGCCGCACATCCCAGTGAGGTGACCCATCACCTCGACGGAACGCTGGCGCATACCGCCAGCGACATGCTGGAGATGCTGCGGCGGCACTACATCGCCGAGGGCCGACCTGCCGCTGGGGTGTTCGCCTCGGAGATCCAGGCCCCGGACTCCTACCGGCGTGCCGACCTCATCTGGGCGCCGGTCGTCCCCTCGGCCGGCGATGGCATGGTCGGGCACGAGATCAAGGTGTCCCGCTCGGACGTGCTCGTTGAGCTGACCGACCCGATGAAGTGCGAGGCGTGGGCGCAGTTCTGCACCCGGTGGTGGCTGGTCGTGTCCGACCCGGCGTTCGTAGCGGGCCTGGATGTGCCTGAGACCTGGGGGATCATGGCTCCGCCGTCCGGCAGGCGCACCCGGTCGATGACCGTGATCCGGCCGGCCCCTGCGCGCAAGGTGCATGACGCCGGCCCCGGGTGGAAGCGCGTGCTGTCCTGGCAGCACCACCACCTGTCCACCGAGGTGCCGGAGCTGCAGCGAAGCCTGCGGTACATGACCGAGGACCGCGACCGGTACCGGCAGCAGGCGCACGAGCTGTCGTACTCGGCGCGCGAGACCCCGCAACATCAGCGGGTGTCGAACATCATCAAGCTGCTCGACGTGGAGATGGCCAAGCACCAGCCGTACGACGGCCCTCTGCCTTGGCTGTCCGCTCACCACGACGCCACCGACGAGCAGATCGTCGAGGTGCTCCTCGACGTCATGCGATCACGCAAGGTGGCCGAGCAGGTTCGCAGCGAAGCCGACGCGGTCCTGCGCGCGCTGGACCGCGTCACCGAGGCCACGGCGAAGCAACGCGAGCGGCTGGCGCACCTCGCGGGCCTTGCCGGCGGCGAGTGACCCGCACATCTATCGGTGCGCAGAGGCACCACAGGTCCCAGGAGGCGGCACTCGCATGAGCATCTTCGAGCAGATCCTGCAGGCCCACGGCTACGGCGACATCACCGACGGCGGGATGGTCGAGGGCACCCGGCCGGACGGGAGCAAGCTGGGCCTGTTCCGGTGGGGCAACACCAAGCACGCCGAGGCGGACCTCATCCCGCGCGCCTACCTCGTGGTCGTCCTCACCCACTCCGGGCGGTTCCGCCTCCCGACGGTCGTCTGGGAGCCGTGGCTGCCCGTCACCGACCAGACGCCGCGCCCCTCTGCTGAGGTGCGGGCCGAGTTCGACGAGGTGTTCGGCCCCGCGCTCGACATGCCGGTCGAGCAGGCCGTGCAGCACCTGAGCGCCGCCGGCCCGCGGTACGACATGGACTGGGGCCTGCGCAAGGCGCTGAAGGAGGCCGGGCTCACCTACCTGGGGTTCCACTCGCGCAACACGCCGGTCTGGTCGCCCTCGCGCGCCGAGTACCGGGTCTACGGCGAGGGTGGCGAGCTCGTCGTGCGCCGCGACACCGCGGAGCGCCGCGTGACGCTCGCGGGCATGGCCTTCGACGACGTCGTGGACTGGCTGCGGCGAACCGCCGTCTGAGCGGCTGCGTGGATGCCCCGGCGCGCCGCCGGCCGGGGCGCGACCGGAACGATACCAAGGCGCCTCCCGCGTGTCCGGGCCTCGGCGGCCGGAGTGACCTGTGCGGGGCGACCTGGCGGGTCGGTGCTCGCCGCTACGGTTGCGCCATGAGCAGCGCCCCTGTCAGCGACGACATCGCGGCGGCGATCGCCGCCTTCTTCCACGCTGGCGTGGGGCCCTCTCACTCCGCGGTGTCGAGGGCGCTCACCTCGGCAGGTCTCGACGACGGATACGTCTATCGGCCGAACGCCCAGGGCACGAGCAAGGAGCAGCGGGTGCTGGCGGCGTTCCGCCGCGCAGAGCGGGAGGGCGGCGGACGCAGGCTGGTCGAGGGGTTCCTGTCGGCCCTGCGGCACGAGGCCCTCGTCGGGGCGCCGGCGGATGCGCGGTCGGACAACGAGAACCGCCTGCGCGTCGCGCTCGGCCGGGCCGGCTGGATGCTCAACGAGGACGGTCAGCTACGTGCGTTCGCCGGCGCCGACCTCGACACCGGCGGCCGCGAGGCGCTCGACGAGAGCCTGGCCAGGCTCCGGGCGAGCACGTCGGACCCCGCGCTGCTGATCGGGACCGCGAAGGACCTGCTCGAGTCGGTCGCGAAGTTCGTGCTCGAGGAGACCGGCATGGGCGTGCCGTCCTCGATGGGTTTCGACGCGCTCTGGCACATCGCGCGGGAGCGGCTCGGTGTGCTGCCCGAGCGGGTCGACAAGACGTTGCCCGGCTTCGCGGAGATCCGGGCGATCCACCAGTCGTCCTGGACCATCGCGAAGAACGTCAACGACCTGCGCAACCTGCAGGGGACCGGCCACGGACGGACCCTGCCCACGGGCGTCAGCGAGGACCTGGCGCTGCTGGTCGTGCGTGAGGCGTGCAGCGTGGCCGAGTACATGCTGCGCCGGCTGGACGCGGAGCACGGCCGCACCTGACCAGGGCGCGTCCGGCCGCCTCCGCCGCGCTCTGGGCGTCGCCGCACATCCGTAGCGCATGAGCACGACGAGCGCGCTGCGCTGGACCCGGGAGCGACCTGGCCGCTACACGGCCCTGGGCGAGCGCGCCGCGTACGCGCTCAGCCGGTACAAGACCAGCTGGAGCCTCGCCCAGCTCGCCGTCGCAGAGCACGCCGGCGGACGCAGCGCCGGTGAGGTCACGGCGACGGAGCACCGCATCCCGACGCTCGCCCTCGCCAAGGCGATGGCTGGCCACCTCGAGTCCGGGCTGGCGGTGTACGACGCGGTCGCGCGGACCTACCGCGACGCGGCCGACCAGGAGCAGGCGGCCCTCGACGCCCGCGCGCTCGCCGCCTTGCCGGACCGTATGACCGCCGACGGAACCCACCAGCGCAGCGTCGTGCCCGGCGCCGGACCGGCCGGCGAGCTCGACGTCCAGCGGATGGCCAGGCTGACCGTCGCGCTGGCCGACCGGTTCGGTGTCCCGGCGCCGCGGGTGATGAGCGACGTGCAGGCCGGCCCTGTGGCGCACGGTGCGCTCAAGCTGGGGAGCTACTCGCGCGAGGACGACGCCGGCGTGATCCGGCTGTACACCCTGTACCTCGACACCGGCTCGATCCTGCAGGTCGCCGCGCACGAGTTCGCTCACCACCTGGAGTGGGAGCGCGGCGCCATCACCGGTTACGACCCGCGCGACGCCCACGGACCCCGGTTCGTCGCGGTGTGGGACGAGGTTCGCGCCGCTGCCCGAGAGCTGGTCGCGACCATCCAGGCCGTGGAGATCGGCCGTGGCTGACCTCGACGCCGACGGCCTGCTGACGGTCCCGCTGGACCGGTTCCTCGAGCTGATCTGCAACCCGCTGGCCGACGACCCGTGGGGCGTCGGACCGATCACCGCGGCCGAGGTCTGGGCGGAGATCGAGCAGCCGACCGAGCCGGACCACGGACACCGCGCGGACGAATGGTGCCACGGGTGCGAGGTGCGCCGCGTCGCGCACTTCGTGGCCAACGGGGTGCCTGAACTGGACGACCACCCGATCTGCGTCGACATCGGCCTTCGCGGCTACACGCCGCGGTGGCCCCTCGTCGACGGCAACCACCGCGTCGCCGCCCTGGCCGTCCTGGGCTCGCCCACCGTGCGCGTCGCGGTCGTCGGCGACGTCGACAAGGCGATCGCCTGGCTGACCTGATCCGTCGCAGGGCCCAGGCCTGATGCCCCGCACATCTACGGGGCATCAGGCGTCACCGGCGGCCCAGTGAGACCTGCCTGCTGCCACCCGGGCAGCTCGGCACGAACCCTGCCTCTGAGCCGGCCCGCTCCGCATCCTTGGCCAGGTAGGAACCCCACCATGATCACAGAGCACCATGACACTGCCATCTTCGACGACGGGAACCACCTGGCAGCTGTTGGCGTGCCGCTGCAACCTGTGCCGATCGACGCATCCAAGCTATTCGTTCGCCGGGGTGGCCACCTGCTCCAGACGGACGCTGCTCACTGGGAGGCACTCGACTTCGTGCGCGTCGCAGCACCCGGTCCGACGGTGCCCCCGGAGCACCGGGCCCCGCTGGTGGCTCGCGAACGAGGGGCTGGTGCTGGTCTGGAGACGCTACGACGACACGTTCAGCAGCCACCCTGGGATCCGGCTGCTACGCCGCGGTGTCAGCAAGGGGTACGCCCGGGCCGCGAACGTCAACATCGTCGGCTCGGACAGCGGGGCGGACATGATGATCTCGCCGGTCTCGTTCTGGGTATGGGCGTGGTGCGACGCCTACCCGAACGGAGCCTGACCCGGTTTCCCGGACAGTTGCGGTGTGGTGATCATGCCGCCGCGGTGGCGGCGGTGTGTAGGTCCTCGAAGTCGTTCGGGGACCGGTAGCCGAGGCCGGAGTGGCGTCGGACGGGGTTGTAGAAGCCCTCGATCCACTCGAAGATCGCCGAGGCGAGCTCCTCGCGGGAGGACCAGGCGTGGCGGTCGAGCAGCTCGCGCTGCATGCTCGACCAGAAGCTCTCCATCATGGTGTTGTCGACCGAGGACGCGACTCGGCCCATCGAGCCGAGCAGGCCGGCCTCGCGCAGCCGGTGCCCGAAGATCCACGACGTGTACTGGCTTCCGCGGTCCGCGTGCACGATCGCACCTGGTGCGGGGTGGCGCCGCCAGATCGCCATCTGCAGGGCGTCGACGACCAGCTCCGAGCGCATGTGGTCCGCGATGGACCACCCGACGATCTTGCGGGTGAACACGTCCAGGACCGCGGCGCAGTAGACCTTCCCGGTGCCCGTGGGGTGCTCGGTGATGTCGGTGCACCACAATCGGTCCGGGCCGTTGGCGGTGAACCGCCGCTGGACGAGGTCGTCGTGCGGTGCTGGCAGCGGTCGTTGCCCGCAGCGTTTGCGCCGGTGGCAGACCCCTATCAACCCGGCCGCGCGCATCAGCCTCGCGACGCGTTTGCGTCCGCAGGCGACCCCGAGCCCGAGACGCAGCTCGGCATGGACTCGCGGGGCGCCGTAGGTCGCCCGCGAGCCGTGATGGATCGCCGTGATCGTCGCGGTCAGCGCCTGGTCGGCGATCGCGCGGGTGCTCGGCGGTCGGTTCATGGCGTCGTAGAGCCCGGAGCGGGAGATCCCGAGGACCCGGCAGGTCGCCGCGACGGGCACCCCGTCAGCGGCCAGCTCTTGGACCAGCCGGGCGCTCATTTTGGGAGGACGTTCTCCCGGGCGAAGTACGCCGAGGCCCGCTTGAGGATCTCGACCTCCATCTCCAGCACCCGGTTGCGGCGCCGCAGCTCGACCAGCTCGCGGCGCTCGTCGGAGCTCACGCCCTCACGGCGACCGGCATCGACGTCGTCCTGGGCCATCCACCGGCGCAGACACGACTCGCTGATCCCGAGATCGGACGCGACCTTCGCGACCGGCTGCCGACCCGAGCGGGCCAGATCCACTGCTCGACGCCGGAACTCCGGCGGCTTGGCTGCAGGCATCCCAGACTCCCTTCCCGAGACGATCATCGCCTCGGACCAGGTGTCCGGAGAAGCGGGTCAGGCTCCAACCTCTCCAGCGCACTCGAGGAGGGCGCGGCCGTTAACGGCATGGAGGTCGAGAGTTTCTCTCGCGCGTTCGCTCGAGACGTCACGGACATGCTCCGGCTTGGCCGTCTCGCGCTTGACGGGGCGCTGGCCTGATGGGGCTTCGCTTGGCGCGCACGTGGTCCAGCAGCTGCTGGCCGTAGGCGACCATCTGGATCGGCAGGCTGCACCCGTTCAACAGCGACGAGCAGTCCCGGATGTCGTGCACGGGGCAGGTCGGGCGGACCTCACGGGCGGCGCCCGCGGCGGTCAGGTCCATCAGGTCTCCTCGGTCGAGGCCAGGACGGTCAGGTGGGTGAGCAGCTCGCGGCGACGGGCTGGGGCCAGGTCGGCGTCGAACGCGAGTGCCTGGTGCAGCGCGGTCGCCGCGGCCCGGCGTCGGGCGCTCGTGGGCACGTCCCGCGCCCCGGCGACCGACAGGGTCGCCAGGGCGCACTCGCGGGCGAGCGACCGGATGTCCGGCAGGCCCCGCCGGGTGGTCTGCATCGAGTCGATGACGGCGTCGACCTTGATGCCCAGGGCGGCCAGAGCAGCCAGCCGGTACGCGGGAACCGAGGCCAGGTGCAGGGGCTCGGTGGCGGCATGAAAGGCAGATGTGCGGCAGCTCAGCCGAGCGCCTCGAGCGCGGCGAACAGCTCGGCCACGGTCTCGAAGGTGCGGCTGGCCCCGGCGCAGGAGACGACGACCTGGGACTCCGTCTCCCAGGTCTCGCACCCCCACAGGTTGTTCTCGCTGGTCTCGCGGCGGGTGTGGACCGTGCCGGTGCCCACGCCCAAGAGGGCCCGGACCCGGGTGTCGAACTCCGAGCCCGTACCGGCCACCTCGACCGTCTCGATCGAGGTGGGGTACTCCTCGGTGTCGCGCCGCTCCTCGACGACCCGGAAGTCGACCTGGCGGATGGCGTCCCGAACGGCCTTGGGTAGTGGTGGCGTCCACGGGGCGTCCAGATCGACGCGGGCGAGACGGTCGACCAGGGCGTCCTCGTCGGCGACCTCCGCCCAGCGGTCACCGCTGCGAAGTCGCAGGCGAGTGCTGGCGTGCACGGTCGGCGGCTCGGTGCTGCGGTCGGTGTTGCTCTCGTGCACCAGCTCGACCCGGACGGGGTCGCAGCTGTTGAGAGACCGCTGGGCGCGGATGAGCTGTTCGCCGTCCAGGTGGGCGCGGCGGGTCTCGATCCGGGTGTCCGTGCCCCTCCAGCTCCACTCCTTGACCTCCGGCTCGCCCCAGCTGATGCCGGGTGCGGGGAGCTCCGCGGGCGACTCGTCGTGCGCAGCGGCGCTGAACTGGCCGCCGGCGCGCCGTCCGGCAGGGACTCGGGGCTGGGTCATGGCAGGTAGATGTGCGGACCGGCGCGCCGTCAGGCGCCGGCGGCGACGGCGATGGAGGTGGGGGTCAGGCTCCGGCGGCCGCGAGCTTGCCCGCGCGGTAGCGGTCGGCCGTGCCGGCGTCCATGATCAGGGTGCGCAGCGGCGTGTTGGCGAGCGCGATGTCGAGGTCGCGGTGCACGTCGTACGCGATGTGCGCGTACGTCGCGTGGTCGTCCACGCTGACCTTGGCGATGCCGGCGGCCGCCGTCTGCTCGATCCGGTCGGCCACCTCGCGCAGCGCCCGCGCCGTGTCGGCCACGTGCCGCGTGATCTCGGCGGCGAGGTGGGCCTCGACGTCGAGCTGGTTGGGGCTGGGCATCGCACGCTCCTCTCGGTGCAGGCGCTGCGCCTGCGGTGCCGATCGTATGTGCGGCGCGGGCCCCAGCCGGGCCGCAGCGATCGGGGGTGGGCACGAGGATGGTCCCTCGCGCTTCGGGGGTGCGCCAGCCGGGGCCTCGGTCGGTGGGTGCCAGGAACCAGCTGAGGCCCCGTGTGCGGGTCGCGTCGTCGCGGACGTCGAGCGGCGTCGAGGGTCAGGAGAACCGGGCGCCGACGATCAGATGTCAGCGCCGTCGGCCAGACCTCGTGCACCAGGGCTGTGAGCTCGGGCGTCCACAGCATCCGGCCACGGCCCGCCACAGCGAGTCGGACGTTCGCCCGCATCGCCTCGATCTCGCTTCCGTCCCTGCGCCATGCGCGCGACTTGCGCGGCGCCGAGTACAGCAGCGCGTCGGCGCTGGCCCGACCCCACAGGGCCTCCCACGCGGCCGCGGCCCGGATCCGGTGCGCGGTCTGCGCGAGCCGGTCCTCACGGCGGGTCGGCTCGTGGTGCTGGTACCCGTCGCCGACGTCGATGTCGATCAAGCGGTGGGGATCGCCACTGCCGTCAGGGTGCCCGGGGTGACCTCGGTGAGGCCGTTGTCGCGGATCGCGACCGCACCCGGCCGCGCCGCGAGCAGCCGCAGGTGGCCAGGGCCGGTGAAGGCGAGGTGCAGCCCGGTGCTCACGCCCAGGACACGCTCGACCGCGGAGCCGTCCGCCTCCAGCGCCCACCCGAGCAGGGCGTGCGCGGCCTGCGCCGCGGCCTTCCCGGTCGTCAGGGTCTCCAGCACGGTGACGGACACGCCGGCGACCGGCGCCGGTGCCGGACGCGTGCGCTCGAGGTCGGTGCTCGCGACCTGTGCCTTGGCGACCAGCTTGGGCAGGTCGACCATCCGCATCGGCGCGAGCGCGACGCCCCGGGACCCACCCCAGCGGACCTCGTGCCCGCCGAGCTCGGCGACGGCCCGGTCCAGGTGCGCGGCGCTCGCGCGGCGGACCGACTTGGTGAACGGACCGGACAGCCAGGCGTCGAAGGCGGCCTGCTGGTCTGCGGTGCGCCGCGCCCACGCGAGGACGCACGCACGCGCCGCGGCCTCCACGGTCAGCTCGTGGGTACCCGTCTTGTCGACGAGGATCGGCATGACCCAGTCGGTGCGCAGCTCGCTCATGATGACTCCCGGATGCCGTAGGCGAAGGACAGGTCGTTGTAGAGGTCGGTCGGGTAGGCCGCCACGCCGAAGTCGTGCTCGGCTCAGAGCGACGGGTCCGCGGGCGAGCCCGGCCCGTCCTGAGCGGCGCAACCCAGGGCGTCCAGGACCAGGTCGCGGTCGGCAGCCGCGGCGGCCCGGCCGTTCTCGTCGCCGGCCGTGTGGTAGGTCTGGTTGAACAGCCTCAGGGCCGCGTCCCGCGCGGCGCCCGAGGCGGGCTGCAGCGCGGCGTTGTGGGCCTGCGCGATCGCGGCCGCCTCCGCGTGGGTCAGGTTCGCCAGCGCGTGCGTGACGGGGTACCCGTCGCTGCCGACGACGTCGTAGGAGTTCGCGGGCCGCGAGTCGCGCTCGTGCAGCGGCTCGACCCGCCACACCGTGTCGGTGCGCTCGAACTCGTCGTTGGCGCGCACGTGGTCCAGCAGCTGCTGGCCGTAGGCGATCATCTGGGTCGGCAGGCTGCACCCGTTCAACAGCGACGAGCAGTCCGGGGTGTCGTGCACGGGGCAGGTCGGGCGGACCTCACGGGCGGCGCCCGCGGCGGTCAGGTCCATCAGGTCTCCTCGGTCGAGGCCAGGACGGTCAGGTGGGTGAGCAGCTCGCGGCGACGGGCCGGGGTCAGGTCGGCGTCGAACGCGAGTGCCTGGTGCAGCGCGGCCGCTGCGGCCCGGCGTCGGGCGCTCGTGGGCACGTCCCGCGTCCCGGTGACCGACAGGGCCGCCAGGGCGTAGTCGGATGCCAGCGACCGGGTGTCCGGCAGGCCGCGGCGGGTGGTCTGCATCGAGTCGATGACGGCGTCGGTCGCGGCGTCCAGGACGCTCCGCTGGTCCCGGACGGGGTGCTCCCACAGCGACCGGGTGCCCGGCAGGACGCAGCGGGTGGTCTGCACCATGTCGATGACGTCGTCCAGGGCCCGCCAGCCGGTGCGGCGCAGGAAATCGACCGCGCTCTCGCCGGGCAGCGGATCCGTGGCGGGGTGGGACTGCTCGGCGGGCTCCTTCCCGGCCTGCAGCACGTTCACGCTGCGGCGCCGCACGATTCCGACCGCGGGCGTCACGCGGAGGTCGGCGTCGTCCGCCGCGAGGATCGCAGTCGTCGCCGAGTGGTTGGTGGTGGCGTACGCGCGCAGCTGCGCGATCGCCTCGGCCGGCTCGGCGGTGCCGTGCAGCATCAGGCCGGAACCCGAGGGCTGGCCGGGCACGGAGACGGCGGTCATGCGCTCGGTCATGAGTTCTGCTCCGGGCTCGGGGTGGGCGCCATCGCGTCGTGGATGCGCGCGAGGCGCTCGATCCGCTCGGGGGTCGCGTCCAGCCCCAGCTGGGCCAGCGTCTGGCGGATCTCCTGCTCGACGGACTCCGGCGTCGAATCGGCCAACAGGCTGCGCGCGATCACCGTCGCCCCCACACCCGGCTGCCCGGGGCGGTGGGTGCGTCCCTCGCGCTGGGGCGCGGCGCCGATGACGTCGTCCAGGGTGTGCGTGAGGGTGGCCGGGCGAACCGGGCCGGGTCGAGCAAGCAGGGCGCGCCGGTCCTCGTCGGACAGCATCGGCCAGCTCTCCTCCGTGAAGATCTGGGCCGTGATGCCGCGGCCGTTGGCCGGGCGGCCGAAGTACATCGCGGCGGCGCTCGGGGAGATGCCCTGGGGGAGCAGGGGCGCCGGCAGGGGCTGCCCGTTCGTGGTGCCGATCGACTCGGGGCTGTGCGGCTGCGTCACGGGCTCGCCTCCTGCTCACAGGCCCCGGAGCGGAGCCTCTCGCCAGGCCTATGTGCGGCAGGCGCGGTCGGCCCGCAGTGAGGTCGTTGACGGCCTCGCCGCGCAGGCTGGGCTCGAACTGCCCGCCTGCGCGGACGCCGGCGGGGGTGCGGGGCTGGTCGCTCATGCCGGGTAGACGTGCGGCCCAAGGGGGCTCACAGGCCCCGGGCTCGGGCGCGGACGGTGTCCGCTGCTGTGGCGGCGGCGGCCATGCGGCGGGCGGCGTGGCCCACCCGGCGGGCTGCGCGGGTGCCGGCGGCGCAGCGGCGTGCGGCGTCGGCGGTCCGGGCGCCCACGGGTCGGCCCTGGCGGAGAGCGAGGCGTCGTACGCCGCGCGGCGCACCGGGTCGGTCAGGACCTCGCCGGCGCGCTGGACGAGATCGAACTGGACGTGCGAGGCGACCCCGGTTGTGTCCGGATGCGTCGCCCGTCGCTGGGCGGCGAATGCCCTCTTGATCGCCGCTGCGTCGGCACCGGGCGACACACCCAGGACGTCGTAGTACGTGGGGTGGTCCATCAGGACTCCTTGGCCGTGTCGGGCTCGGATGCGGCGAAGACGTACGGGCGCAGGTACTTCTCGCCTGTGACCTCCTGGGCGTCGGCGTGCGCCCGGGCCAGGAAGCGGCCGGCTCGGCCGGCGAGATCGGCCAGCCCGGCCTCGTGGGCCCGCTCTGTCAGCAGGCCGACGGCACGGATGGCGCGCCGCATGCCGGCTTCCCCGCCGCCCAGAGGGGGCAGGCGCACGTCGAGCCCGGCGGTCAGGTCGGCCAGGACCCGAGGGGTCTGCCGGATGATGGCCTGTCGGATCCGGCGCGCATCGCTTCCGGGCGGAGCGACTGGGCTGCAGGCAGCGGTCAGCAGCGTGAAGGTCGTGCCCGCCAGAGCGTGCGCGAGTGCGCGGGCCCTGTCCGGCTCGGAGGTCACAGCGGCCTCCGGTAGGTCTCCAGCTGCTCCAGGACGTCGGCGAGCACCTCCACCGGGACGTCGTACAGGTGCGTGACGATCTCGGCCTCAGTGGCGCCGGGCGCGGTCGCCGGCAGCGAGAGCGCGATGGTGGTGCCCGTGGCGAGGGTCTTCATGTGCCTGCCCCGGTCTTCTTCACGGTGCTGGCCGGGTGGTTGCGGGCACCCCTGGGCCACCCGCCGTGCCGAGCACGGAGGAAGCCCGCGTGCGTCCACTGGGCGCTCTGGACGCCGGAGCGCGCCTGCCGAGACCCTCGCAACGCGCGGCGGGTGAGGGCAGCCTCGAGGTCGTCCATGATCGGTGAATGTGCGGCACGCGCTCCTGCGGCGGGCGGCCTGCGGTCGGCGTGCGCGGGTCTCGCGGACAGGGCTGCACCAGAGGCTGGACCGCGCCAGTCGGGGCGGCGGCGAGTGAGCCGGCCGACAGGCTCAGGCCCATGCCGGCTCCGCGTCCTCCCGGACCAGCAGGCTGTACAGCCGGTCCAGGTAGCGGCGCTCGGCCTCCTGGGCGGGCAGCGGTCCGATGTCCACCCCGAGGGTTCCCAAGGCCTCGGTGTCCCACGGGGCGGGCGGCTCGGACAGCAGTGCGGCGCGCTCGTCGAGGCAGATGCGGATGTCGGCGTCGTGCACCGACGACGGGATCTGCGCCGAGATGCCGAACCGCTCCGCGATCGCCTTCCACACCACGTCCTCGATGTCACGGAAGGCCGGGACGTGGTTCTTGAGGGGGCGGATCATGTCGCCGATGTACGCCTCGGTTGCGTCGTGCAGCAGCGCGTGCAGCTGGTCGCGCACTGGGACGGCCCACGACATCAGCAGGCAGTGCTCCGCCACGGAGTAGTGCTCGCGGGTCATGCCGTTGTAGCGGCACTGGTAGGCCAGTGCGTGGGCGATGTCCCGCGGGTCGACCTCCTCGGGTCGCGGGTCGAGCGGCCAGAACTGGCGGCCGGTGTAGGTCTGCATCCAGTCGCCGGTGCGGGTCTGCGGCACGGGTCCTCCTCGGTGGTGGGTCAATGGAGCGGGCGCGTGCCTGCGACCGTGCACGGCAGGCGGCGACTCGCTCGGGGGCGCCGGGGATGCCCAGGTACGGGCACACCGGGAAAGGCCTGGCGTGCACCGGCACGGTGGCCGTGGCAGTCGGGACGTGCCCGGGCGCCGGTGGCAGAGCACGGGACCAGATCGCCGTAGCGGGCATGTCCACGAGGACCACGGCCGCGAGCAGGCGCCGCTCGATGGCCACGAGAGCCGCTCCCGTGAGCAGCCCGCCGGAGTAGCCGACGACCGCGGCCGTCCCGGTCGCCGCGCCCACGTCCGTGGCACCGATCCCGTGCTGGGCGTCGGAGGGACTCTCGAGCACGAACCCGCTGGCTGCGACGAACACGGCCAGCGCCGTTGTGGCGAGCGCGGCGGCAGCCGCAAGCAGCAGCGCGAACGCGATCGCGAACGGGTGCGCCGCCCGGATCCGGGTCACTCGAAGGCCCCCTGCTCGGACATGTCCCGACCGCCGTAGTACCTCGCGCCGTAGGCGTCGCGGCTGGCGTGAGGGTCGGCCGCGGCGTCCATGAGGGCGTCGTAGACGTGGGCGTAGGTCTGCCGGGCTGGGTCGGAGAGGTCGTTGACGGTGCGCCGCCAGGCGATGATGCGTCCGCCGGGCAGCCGGAGCACCAGGAACCGGTCGGCGATCGCCAGTGCGGCCGCCTCGCGGGCGCGCCGCATCGGGTCGTCGGTGAAGCGCGGCCGCCACACGGCCGCCTTCGCCCGCAGCACCAGCAGCCCTCGGAGCACCAGCAGGACCAGCCCGAGAGCTGCGGCGATCAGGAACGGGGTGGCGAACCCGCCCCAGTAGGCAGCGCTCACTGCCGCGGAACCTGGTTCGGATCGGTCGCGGGCATCACGGTCCTCCTGCGGTGTACGGGTCACGTCCCCTGGTGGATGTGCGGCAGCTACGCAGGCCGGATCGGCGGCGCGGAGTTCGTGGCGGAAAACCCCGCCCGGGCGGCAACCTCGTCGATCGTGGTGCCCACCGTCTACTCCTCGAGGCTGGCGTGCTCGCGGGCGTAGTACTCCAGGTGCTCCTGCTCGGTCGGGGTCAGCACCACGCAGGCATGCTGGTGGCACCGCCGCCCCAGGCCGACACCTTCCGGTTGCACCGCCACATGAACCCGAAGGTCGCGGCGGAGTGCTTTCGGGTCGCGGACAGGCCGCCGTACCGGGCCGGTGCGAAGCAGACCGGTACCAGGTTCGCGCGCCGCTCGGCGGCCGGGACAGCCACCTCAGGCCTGCGCGCGCTGCTGGGTGGCCAGCAGCCGTCGGGCGCGCCAGTGCCAGGCGCGCAGCGCGGCCACGAGGTTGCCGTTCACGCCCGCTCCCACCGCGCGGTCACGCTGACGCGGTTGACCACGCGCGGGTCGCTCATCCCGGACGGATCCGACCAGTGGCGGGTCTGGGCCAGCATCGCCCTGGCGACCTCCTCGGTCTGGGCCGGGTCGACGTGCATGTCGTCGGGCAGGCCCCACGAGGTCGGGACGGTCCAGCCCAGACCCCAGGTGGTCTCCACCTGCGCGCTGTAGGCCGCGTGCACGGCAGCCAGTCGCCGCGTCAGGGCGTCCAGGCGAGCGCGTTCGCGCGCGAAGGCGGACGCCTCGGCGGCGTACCGCATCGCCCAGGTCGAGCGCCCCCCGACGCGGTTGGCCTCGGCCAGGTACTCCCCGGGGGTGTACCGGATCGCCGGGTCCAGGCCGAGATCGAGCACGTCTGCGATGGTCCGCAGCAGCGGGTGCTCCGTCCCGGGGGCGTCGTCGGGCGTGAAGCCTTCAGCGAACCGCACGGGGGGCATCCCGGCCGCGGACAGCTCCTGCACGGCCCGGTGGTACTCGGACCGGCGGATGAAGGAGGCCAGCTCGTCGGCACCGGCCAGGGTCATGCCCTTGTGCCGGGCGGCCCACAGCACGTGCACCAGGGCCGTGTGGTCGCCCTGCCAGGCCTGGGGCAGCACGGGAGCGGTGTCGGCGCTCACGACTGCTCCGGTGCGTCGGTGACCAGCCGGTACCCCGTCGAGGTCGGGCGCATGCGCCGGACCTTGACGGTCACGACCTTCCCGCGGCCGTCGGCCGGCACCCACTGCGCGCCGACGAAGGCACCGCGCGAGCGCCCCGGCGCCTTCGCGTCGTCGATCAGCCGCTGGTCGTCAGCGGAGTTGGTCAGCTGCTCCAGGCGGGCGACCTCGTGCCCGGCGGCGTCGGTGAGGACCTCCAGGACGCGCAGGGTTCGACCCGCACAGCGAGGGTCGTTGTCGGCCCAGACCTGACCGACCCGGACGGGGGTGTTCGTGCTCATGGATAGGGGATGTGCGGCATGGGCGCGATGTGCGTCAGCCGGCGGTGTGCGCGGATCGCCGCATGAGGTCGATCAGGACTGCGAGGGCGGCCGGCCACACCAGCACCAGCGTGGGCGCCAGCACGTACAGGTAGTCGGTCGGTCGAGGGTCCTTCAGGAATCGGTGGCCGTGGGTGTGGTCGAACCGGACCAGGGCCAGGCACACGACCACCCCGATGGACAGGTAGGCGATCACGTAGGCGTTGCGGGTGAGCTCGAAGCCGTCCATGGCTGCCACCTCAGGCTGTCAGCGGCCGGCTCGCCGGCGACCCGGTCTCGTGACCCGTAGATGTGCGGCGCCGGGAGACGAACGCGCCCCGCGGTTGGTCCGACCCCGGGGTAGGACCTAGACCCTCCCGGTCCGGGCGAGCTCGGCCTGCTCGGTCAGCCAGGCGGGCACGGAGATCTCCCAGGGCAGGGTCAGCGACCAAGTCGCAGCCTCGGTGAGGACCTCGGCCCGGGCCCGTCGCACCCCCTCGAGCACCAGGGCGTAGACCTCCTCGGCGCTGTGGTGTCCGGCGGTGATGGCCTCGAACAGCTCGCGGGCCGCGGCCGGCACGTTCGCAGAGTCCGGCACGCCGGCCAGCTCGGGCGTAGCCGGCTGCGGAAGCCTGGACGGTTCAGCCGCCTGCGGCGGGGTGGGCGACTCGGTGCGCGACGCAAGCTCAGCCCGGTCGACCGGCTGGTAGGCCATCGCGTACCCCAGCGACCCGATGTCCAGGGCGCGCCTGGCGCGCGTCACCGCCACGTACGCGAGCCGCAGCTCCTCGGCGGCCGGGATGGAGACCTGACCGTCCTCATCGATCCGCGGCTGGGGGAAGTCGTCGCCGATGCGCGCGGCGTCCCACTCCAGGCCCTTGGCCTTGTGAGCGGTGGTGATCAGGATGTCGTAGCGCGCCGCGGTGCCAGCCTGGTCGACGTCGACGAGGCGGTCCACCAGCCGCAGCAACCGGTGGATGTCGACCTTGCCGACCAGCTTCACGATCCGGGCCACCACGCCGCCGGAGTCCTTGCGTGCCTCCTCCAGCACCTCGCCCCAGCTGGCGAACTCGGCCAGGTCCTCGTGGATCACGCTGGGCCGCTTGAGGTGGTCGCGCAGGTGGCCGACAGTCTCCGCCAGCGACGTCAGGTCGGCCTTCATCCCCTTGGGGACGCCGATGACCTTGCGGGCGCGGTCCAGGTCGATCGCCTGCTCGAGCAGGCCGGCGTTGGTTCGCACGATGACGGCGTCCGGGGCCGCGATCGGGCCGACGTCCGTGTCCGGTCCGAGGCCCTCGACGCGCTCCTCGGTCTCCAGCAGGCACAGGAAGCAGTTGGCGATGTGGGCGACCTCGGACCCGAACCGCCAGGACCGGGTCAGCGCAAGCGTGGTGTCGACCTCCACCTTGGCCAGGTAGTCCACGGCACCACGCCAGGCGTAGATCTGCTGGTTCTGGTCGCCCACGATGACCTTCTGGATCGGCTGGGACGCGACCAACGCACCGAGCACCGGGGCGGTGTCCTGGGCCTCGTCCAGCAGCACGATGCTCGCCGGGTACCTGGCGCCGGAGCCGGGCTGGTCGAACCGGGTGCCGGCCAGTGCCCAGAACTTGACCTCCTGGTCGAAGGAGACCGCCAGGTGCCCGTCCGGGTCGGTGACCTTCGCCCACCAGGTGTTCACCTGGCCGAGCACGACCTGGCAGACCTTCAACCAGTGCCGCTGGAAGGCGGCGGCTTCGGCCTCCTCGGGGTCGTCGCCGGCACGACCGGCGGCCTGCCGGGCCCGGTAGGCGGCCTGCGTGAGGGCCTCGCGCAGCTCTGGGAACTCGGCGGCCGCGGCCTTGGGCACGTGCCGCCACGTCGGCTCGGGGTCGGCCGAGATGCACCAGCGTGTCATGGTCGCCCGGGTCAGGCGTGCCAGGTCGTAGGGGCTGGCGGCGCGCAGGCCGCCCAGGTACACGTCGCGGTCGATGCCGAGCTCGGCGATGAGCTCGCGCATCGGGATGGCGCGAGGCTTCATGCGCCGATGCATCCACCCGGGCACGCTGCGGTGGGCCATGGCGTTGGCGGTGATGGCCTCGACGTTGGCGGGCATGCGCCCGCGGGCCTCGTCGGCCGTGACCTTGTTGAACGCGAGGTACAGGAGGCGGGCCTGGGGCTGGGTGACCTGGAGGTGCTCGGCGATCGCGGCGAGGATGCTCGTCTTGCCGGTGCCGGCCAGGGCGAGCACCGCGACGTCCTGGCCGTCGGCGACGGCCGAGACGATGGCCTGCTGCTGGTCGGTCAGGGGGTGCGCGCCCAAGGTCTGCTCCGCTCCGGTCGGGGTCTAGACCTCGCGTATGTGCGGCGCGCTGCCCTGCAGGTCCGGCACGGCCAGCCAGGAGGACTCCAGCACCAGCAGGTCCGCCTGCGGGAGGCGTCCGTGCAGCCGGTCGGCGACCAGTGCGCGCAGCAGCGCCTCGCTGGCGTAGACCGGCACGTCGCGGACCTCGCGGCGGAAGCGGCGGTCGTCGAGGAGCCGGACCGGCAGCCAGGCCCAGATGACCCAGCCGACCCAGACGCCCAGCTGGATGGCCAGCGGGTTGCCCTCCCACGGCCAGCGCAGCAGGGAGACGGCCAGCATCGTGACTACCCCGACGACGACCGCGAGGCTCAGGATGCGGTGCAACCGGGACAGGGCCGGGTGGGCGGCACGGTGCTCGCCCTCGCGGGCCTCCTGGCGGGACATCTCCCACAGGTAGCCCAGCGGCTGGCCGGGCTCCTCGGCCTGACGGACCTGCTCGATCAGCTCCTCGACTCCGGCCGGGTCGACGGCGAGCGCAGACCCGATGGCGGCGTTCCCGGCCCGGTCGTGCCGGCGGGCGTGCTCGGCCAGGGCGGCAGCCTGCTGCCAGGTCAGGTGGGCGGCGGCGGACCAGCGGTCCGGTGCGGTGGCGTCCATGGCGGGCCTATGTGCGGCGGCCTCGCCGGGGGAGGCTGGCTCACCCGGCTGCGGTCGCGGCCTCGCGCAGCCGGTGCCGGGACCGGCGCCCACGGCCCGACCAGCCGGCCCGCCATGCGGGCCCCGTCCAGGCGGTACTGGCCGCGGTCGCCGGTGTAGCGGTCCACGGCCTCCTGCGCCTCGTGGCGGCGGTAGCCCTCGCGGGCGTACGGGGCGGAGGTCTCGAGCCGGTCGAAGTCGCCGTCGGTGAAGGTGCGGGTCTGCACCGCCCACTGCCAGTCCAGGTGGGCCACCGGCAGCCCGGCAGCCTCCAGGGCAGCGAGCATGGCGGCGGCCACCTGCGCGTCGGTGGCGTACAGGTCGCCGTCGGGCCCGGTCGCGGTCCACGGGGCGGGCCCGTCCGGGCCGCGGGTCCACAGCAGGGCCGTGCCGTCGCCGGTCGGCTCGGCGAAGACCTGCCCGGCAGTGAAGACCGCGGCCGCGGCCAGGCCCGCGCTCATGCGAGCGTCCAGCCGGCCTTGGTGAGCACCTCGCTGACCCACTGGGTCCAGGCGGTGTGGCCGCCGTGACGGTCGCGCCGCGACCCGGCCAGCTTGGAGCGGATCTCCCGGGTGAGGGCGTGCACCTGCCCGGGGGTGAGCGGGGTGTCGTCGATCGCGATACCGGCGCGGGCCAGCGCGTGGCGGGCCTTGTCGTTCCAGACGGTGCGGGTCGCGCCGACGTAGGGGACCGGGCAGCCGCGGTGCTCGGCGGCCATCGCGGCGCCCAGGACCTCGATCCGCTGGGTGGTCTGCAGGGTGGCGGTGAGGGTCACGGGGTCTCCTTCGTGGTGGCGGTCAGGGTGACGCCGGCGCCGGTCAGCGCGTCGGTCAGGGTGGCGAGCCAGTCCTCGCGCCCGGTGGTGGTCTCAGCGGCCGCCATGACGTCCTGGCAGACCTGCTCGAGCTGCTCGTGGCTGATCGGGGCGTTCAGGTCCACGTTCGCGCCGCGCAGGATGTTGGCCATCGCGAGCGTGAACGCCCGCCGCAGCGGCCCAGTGAACGGCTCCCCGGCGTGGACCTTGGCCGCGGTGGCCTCGGCGAGCGCGATCACGCCGGGGTGCATGGTCAGGTCGACCGGCCGGACGGTCGGCATGCTCGGGTCGGCGAACCCGGCGAGGGTCAGCATCCGCCCGGTCCAGGCGATCCACCGGGCCTGCTGGGTGGAGGTCTTGAAGCAGCCGCTGGACTCGGTCATCTTGTCGTAGACGCCCTCGGCGATCCGCTCCCGGGCCGGCGGTCCGATCGGGGCGTCCAGGTCGGCGATGCCGGCGTCGGCGAACATCTGCAGGGCCAGCGTGTACCAGGGCGACAGGTCGGCCCAGGTCATCGGGTACTCGCTGCCGCGGTACTTGTGCGCCAGCGCTGTGGCGAACGCACTGACCCTGTCCCGCCGGGCGTTGAGGGCGGCGACGGGGTCGGGCGCGGGCGTGACGGAGACCTGCCCGGAGGCCGGGGCGGGCCGCTGGTCGGTCTCGGTGACGGCCGCGAGTACCGCCCGGGTGAGCTCGTGCGGGTCCAGGGGCCCGCCGGCGGCGGCCTGGGTGGCGATGTAGGCGGTGACGGCGGCGGCTCCGGCGTCCAGCTGGGTCAGCCGCTCCAGCGCGTACGGGAACGGCTCCTTCGGCGGGGTGGGGCCGTCCAGCCGGGTGTCGTGCACCAGCACCTCGATCCCGGCCGCGGGCCGACCCAGGGTCAGCAGGGCGAGCTCGACGGCGTTGACCAGCTCCAGCCCGTCCTCGATGCTCTGCAGGGCGGCTCCGCCGGGACAGGCCAGGTCGGTGGAGACCGACGCTGCGGTGCGGGAGGTGGTGAAGCGGGCGATGACGCTCACGGGTGCTCCTTCGGGGTGCAGGTGATGGCGACGGGCGGGCGAAGCATCTGCTCGTCGGACAACGGCGGATCCGGGGTGCCGGTCGGGCCGGGCCGGTGCCACAGCTCGTCGGGGCCCTTGATCCGCTCGATGCCGTAGGCGTCGAGGCGGACCGCGCCGGCCGGCTGAGCGGCCAGGTCCTCGGGGCTGGCGGGCTGGCCGACGGCCTCGGCGTGCGCGCACCAGCCCTCCAGGAACACGTGCCGCAGCGGCCGCAGGTTCGCCCCGGGGTACAGGGCGCTGGCGCGGGCCATGCCCAGGGCTGTGTCGGCGACGACCTGCTCGTCGGTGCGGGCCGGTGCGGGACCGGTCAGCAGGCCGCGCAGCCGGGCGACTTCCGGCGCCTCGGTGTCGAAGTGGCCCTCCCACTCCCGGCACAGCGCGTCGATGGCGGCCAGCCGGGCGCGGGCGGCGGCCAGCTCGGACCGCAGGTCGGCGCTCACCGGGCGGCCCGGTTCCGGGTGCCGGTGCGGGCGCAGCGCCCGGACTGGTCGACGGCGCAGTGCTGGTGGACGTCGGCCCGGCGGCGCCGGTGCTCGGCGTCCAGCAGGCCCTCGATGCGGGCGATGACCTGCTCGGCGCCCAGGTCGTCGGCCGGGTCCAGGGCGTGCATCTGGTGCAGTGCGCCGATGATCTGCTCACGGGCCAGATCGGGGTGGTCGGCCAGGGTCAGCAGGTCGTACTCCTGCCGGTTGCTGCGGATCGGGCGCCCGTTGCCCCAGTCGATCAGCACCCCGTCGTCCTCGCGGTCCAGGGAGGACAGGTCCACAACCCGTCCCACCCTGCCGGGGACGGCGCAGGCATCCCGGCGCAGGAAGTCGTCACCGCGGACCAGCACCACGAGGGCGCCCATGGGCGGGCGGGGCGGTCGCGGCGGTGCGGGCGGAGTCGGGGTGCGGCGGCGCGTCACGAGCGGTCTCCAGGAAGGTTCGGGATGGGCAGGTCAGGGGAGCAGCCCGGCGCGCCGCAACGCGGCCACCACGTGCTCGGCCAGGTCGACGTCGTCGGCGGTCGGGACCCGCGGGTAGCCCGCACCGCCGCCCCGTAGGTGGTGGGCGACCGCGACGGCGGCCACCTGCTCGGCGCCCAGCGGGGCGGCGTGCGCGGAGGGGATGTCGGCCCGGCCGCGGTTGTGCCCGGGGGGCAGCGGGCAGCCGCCCCAGGCGCCGCACGGGTCGGGGTCGGGTGCTGGCGGCGGCGACATCCGGTAGGAGGGGATGCCGATGCCCGAGGGTGCACCGTCCGAGCCGGTGGCGTACCACAGGTCGTAGCGGCCCTTGGTCCGCTCGATGCCGTCCTGCCCGGTGCGGGTGGATCCCTCGGGCAGGTCGTCGAGCTCCGGCCACGACGGGACGGTCGTCACGCTCATCGGTGCCCCTTCGTGTCAGGCGGGTCCGCCGGCCGCGGGTGCGGCACGCACCCGGGCGCGCTGGGAGGCGATGTCGATGCTGATGACCGACGCCTGGGCGAAGCCCTCGTGCCGCGAGTGGCCCGAGTTGATCGTCTTGGTGGCCGTGTCGTAGGCGGCGAGCTTGGCGTCCTCGCTGATCGGCAGCGAGTCGATCAGCTCCGAGGCCTGCGACTCGTTCACGAGCGTCCGGGCCCTACCCCCGGTTCTTGGACACGGGGTGTGATTACGCGGCGATCGGCAGCGTAGCGGCCCGGCGGGCCTCGTAGGCGGTCGGGGACAGGTAGCCGCACCAGGAGTGGCGGCGGCGGGTGTTGTAGCGGGTCAGCCAGCGGAAGACCTGCCGGCGGCAGGTTGGCTCGTCGGGCCAGCAGGCGTCGTCTTGCAGGACCTCGCGCTTGAGGGTGGCGTTGAACGACTCGGCCATCGCGTTGTCGGCCGAGGACCCGACGGCGCCCATCGACTGGGTCACGCCGAGCCTCGCGCAGACCCTGGCGTAGTCCTTCGAGCAGTAGACCGACCCGTGGTCGGAGTGGAACAGCGCCCCGGCCAGGGTGCCGCGGGTCGCGGCGGCGGCCTTGAGCGCGTCTTCGACGAGCTCGGTGCGCATGTGGTCGGCGACTGCCCACCCGACGAGCCGGCGGGAGTGGCAGTCGATGACCGTGGCGAGGTAGAGGTTCGTGCCGTCGGCGATCGGCAGGTAGGTGATGTCGCCGACGTAGCGCCGGTTCGGTGCCGGCGCGGTGAAGTCCCGCTTGAGCAGGTCGGGGTGCTTGCGGCCCGACGGCTCGGGGATCGTGGTCCGCACTCGACGCTTCTTGACGTAGCCCGCGATACCCGCCGCGCGCATCACCCGGGCGACGCGCTTGTGGTTGACCTGCTCACCGGCGGGCGCGTCGTCGTTGAGCTCGGCCGTGACCCGCGGCGCGCCGAGCGTGCTGTCCGCGGCGTGGACCTTGCGGATCCGTGCCTCGAGCCGAGCGTCCGCCGCGGCGCGCTCGGCCCGCGCCGGCGCGCCAGCCTTCCACGCGTAGTAGGACGAGCGCTCGACCTGCACGAGCTCGCACAGTCGCTTCACCGGGTAGGTGGCGGAGTTGTCGGCGACGAACTGGAAGCGACTCACCAGCGCGTCTCCCCGGCGAAATACTTCGCCGCCTGCTGCAAGATCGCCCGCTCGGTGGACAGCTTGGTCGTCTCGACCTCGAGCTCGCGGACCCGGGCCTCGAGCCGGGCGATCCGCTCCTGCGGCGACTCGCCGACAGGCGCCGTCGAGCTCGCCGCAGCGCTCTTGGACCGCAACGGGCTGGGCGTCGCCGACCCGTCGACGGCCGTCTTGGCGCCCGTGCCGTAGACCTCGAGCCAGTGGCGCAGCGTGCCGCGCACGATGCCCAGGTCCGCGGCGATCCCGCGCACCGTGGCGCCCGGAGTGGACTCGTACAAGTCGACGGCCTGACGACGGAACTCCTCGGAGTAGCTCTTCCTGGCCATGAACTGGATCATCTCGCTTCCCCAGCGCGTTGCTGGATTCAGCGTGTCCAAGAACCGGGGTCAGGCCCCTCCCGCCGCGCGCCAGCGACCAGAACGCGTCCGCGGCCCGGCCCAGGTCAGCCTCCATCGACATGCTCCCCACCCCTTCGGTGCGGGCGGGTTCCTCCCGCCCATCGCCACACAGATGTGCGGCACGCCCGGATCAGTCGTCGAGCGCAGCCAGGCGGGCCCGCAGCTCCGCCTCCTGCTCGTCCAGCGCGGCGATTGCCGCCGGGCTCGGCAGCATCGAGCGCGCGCGGCCGATGTAGCGCAGCGCGACGCTGATCTCCTCGCGCTCCGTCAACGCCGGTTCGGGGATGGCGGGCGGACCGGCAGGGTGGGCGGCGAGCCCGTCGGCAGTCAGGCGGGTCATCGTGTCCGCCCCTCGGCGTGCAGGGGGCAGGTGTCCAGGCGGCGTCGGGCACCGGGGTTGGGGATGTTGACGGTCCAGCCGCCTGCCTTGGCGTCGGCGCGCACGTCGCGGGCCAGCGAGAAGGCGTTCGGGGAGTCGAAGAGCGCCGGGCAGCCCCAGCGGCCGTCGCCGTCGCAGTTGATCCGGTAGCCGGTGGTCAGCGAGATGCTCACGAGCCGGTCGCCTCAGCCATCCGGTCCCGGCAGCCGGGGCACAGGTCCACCAGGCGGCCCTCGACCTTGACCCGGACGTAGCCGTCCCCGCGGGCGTACTGGCGGGCCTCGCTGGCGCCGCCGGTCGCGATCGGGGCCGGGTCGCCCCCGCACGGGCCGTCGCAGGCGACGTAGCAGGCCTTCCGGATGGACATGGCGCCGACCTCTTCCCCAGGCCGGTCGCTCCGGCCCTGCCCCCCTGCGTATGTGCGGCAGGGCTCGGCTCAGGTCAGCTGCATCCGGCGGGCCATCGTGGTCAGGGCGGTGTCGCCGCCGGTGACGGACAGCCGCAGGGTGGTCTTGGTGACCGCGCGGGCGAAGGTGGCCAGCAGGTCCTTGGTGGGCGGTGCCGGGTCGCGGCGGGGCGCGTCCACGACGACCCGCAGCCCGGGCCCGGACGCGGCCAGCAGGCCCCACCCGGGCGGGAGCTCGCCGTCACGGACGATGCTGGCGTCGGAGACCACCAGCCACCAGTGGTCGCACAGCGAGGCGAACGCCTCGGCCTTGTCCGGGTCGCGCAGCTCGGTGAGCCAGTCGGCGCGGGAGACCTTGACCTCGTGCCCGTGCAGCTTGGTGCCCTTGCCGGGCCCGACCCCGGGCCACAGGTCCAGCGCCATGTAGTCGCAGATCCGGGCGTTGTAGTGCCCGGCGGCGACCTTGACGTGCTCGGCGCGGGCGTACCGCATGCCGTTCCCTCCGACGTAGGCGTACCGGCGGTTCAGCCGGTCCAGCATGGTCCGCTCGGTCTCGCGGCCCGCCTGCAGTGAGCGGTCCGGCTCGGGGGCGAGCGCCGCCAGGTCCGCGAGCAGGCGGGCCTGGTCGGCATCCAGCATGGCCAGCACCGCGGGTGTGGGCATCATCGAGCGGACCCGGGCGATGTAGCGCAGCGACGCCCGGATCTCCGACTCCGGCAGGTCCGAGCGCGCGTGCCGGGTCGGGCCGCTCACCGGCGGACCTCCCGCGGGTGGGCGATGAGCCAGGCGTGGGCGGCGTCCAGCGCCGCCTCGAGACGGGTCCAGTTGCCCTCCCGTCGGGCGTTATGGACCCTGGTGCGCCAGTGCGGGGCGTACGGCAGCGAGGTCGGGATCCGGGCCCAGCAGGAGTCGCAGCACAGGTCCTCGCCGCGCTTGTCCTGACCGCAGCCCGGGCAGGTGCGCGCCTGCCCGGGTTCGGGCCGCGGGCGCATGGCGGCGCCCTCGCCGGTCAGCAGGTCAAGGGCGGCCTGGTAGGCCTTGGCGTGGCGGGAGCCGGGCCGGGCGCGCCGCAGCCAGCCCGCCACCGTCACGGCGTCGTCGGTGGGGCCGGCGATGAGGGCACCGGCCCCACCGGCCATGCGGATGTTGCCGTGGGAGTCGCGGCCGCAGACGTAGTAGCCGGGGTCGGTTGAGGTCAGGGCGGCGTCGGCGACGACCACGCGCGCCAGGTCCAGGGCTCGAGCCAGGGCGGCCACCTCGGGCTCGTGCAGGGACACCTCCAGTACCGTTCCGGCGACCTCGACCCGAAGGTGGGCGCGGGCCTGCGGGCCCAGGCCGGCGGCGGTGATGGTGATGGCCTGGTCGCCGTCGGCCACCTGCACCGGGTGCATGGTCTGCTCGGTCACGGTCGTTCGCTCCAGTTCCGGTAGGCCGCCAGGTCGGCGGGCGGGACCTGCTCGACCGGGGCGATACGCCAGGTCGGGTGCCGCTGGCGCAGGGTGCCAGGTCGCTGTTGGTGGTGATGATGTTCTGCACGGTGCCGCGCTCGGACAGCACCGCCACCTCCCGGGTCACAGCGTGCTCGCGGGTCGGGTCAGCACCGTGGAGATGGTGTCGCCGGGGCGGGCGATCACCAGGGCGGACCCGGTGCGGCCGACGGCGTGGGTCCCGATCTGCTCCGCGCGCCGGATGACCCGCTCGGTGTAGAGGTCGTCCGGGATGTCCGCGGCGGGCGGGACCCTCCGGATGGCACGCAGCAGCACGTCGGCGCGGGCCGCATTCAGCTGCCGGTCGGCCACGACGCCCCGCAGGGCTGGCATGATTCTGTCGCGCGGGTGGGCGACAGCGGTGCACAGCCACACGAGCAGCCGGGCGACCCCCATCGCGTCCAGCGCGAGGTAGAGCGAGTCGCCACTGGCCATCTGGAGTTGCACCTCGGCGCCCTGACGAGCGGCAGCGGTCACGATGAGGTGCCCAGCGGACCCGTGCAGGTTCAGCCGGACGGCCGCCTGTGCGTGCACCAGCGACGCTCGCAGCAGCGCGATCATCGCCGGGGTCAGCACGAAGGAGGTCTCGTCACCCTCGACGAGGTCGTGCTCACTGGTGCCGTCCAGGTCGAAGGAGACGTGGGCGTACATCCGCTCGTCGAAGCGCCACTGCATGGTGTCGCCGTTGGTGCCGGCCACCACCAGCGGCCCGGGGCGGCGGGCCGCAGTCGGGGCAGGCGGTGGTGTCGGGCCAGGGGCGTCGGTGAGCAGGCGGTGCGCGCGCAACACCTCCGCCAGGTGGGCCAGGTCGACCTCGACCACCTGGGACATGCCGTCGGTGCGCAGCAGGCCTTCGGCGGCCAGCGCGGTCCGGAGCCGGGCGAGGTCGCTCACGGCTGCTCGCCCAGGGCGGCCGCGAGCCGGTCGATGACCGTGGCGGAGACGTCGAACGGGGCCGGGTCGGGGTAGGCGCGGCGCAGGTCCGCCAGCAGCACCCGGAACGGGGCCATCGCGCCCTGCACGTCGGCGCCCGGCTCGGGCAGCTCCGGGGCGGGCTGGGGATCACGGCCCGGCTGCAGCACCTGCCGGTCACGGCGCACGTGCACGCCCGTGTAGGTCTCGACCCGGAAGTCCTCCTCGGCGGCGGCCAGGATCGCCAGGGCGTTCCGCGCCTCGACGGTGGCGTGCGCGCGCAGCTGGGTGATCATCTCCTGCGGGCTCTTGCGCCCGTAGTCGGCCAGGCCGGCGCCCGGCGGCAGCCCGGGCAGGGTGATGCCGGTCATCCGCTCGCTCACGGTTGCACTCCTCGCTGGGTCGGGACGCGGCTGGCCAGCGGGCCCGCCGGGGTGTGGCCGCGGGTGACGCGGGCCAGCTCGGTCATCCGCCGGCGGGCCTGCGGGCTCGGCGTCGGCGACCACGTCTGCTCGACCTCGATGTGCTCTCGGTCCGGGTCCGGTCCGGGCGTGTCGTCCATGTCGCCTCCCGCGCCGCGGGACGGGAACCTCCCGTCGCGCACCCGGCCTATGTGCGGCAGCCGGTCACTCGAGGTCGGCAGGCCGCACCGCGCTGGCCGGGATGGTGCCCGTGCGCCAGAACGCGAGCACGTCGTTCGGTTCCAGCGGCGCGAGGCCCTCGGCGAGGGCGTCGGTGGATCGGTCGTCGGCGACGAAGTAGCCCTGCTGGCCCGCGGCGTCGATGTCCAGGGTCAGGCACAGGTCGCCCACGATCGACTCGATGACGATCCCTCCGGCGCTTCCCGACGACGGCCCGAGCATGAACGAGGCGAGCGAGGCACCGAGCCGTCGATCCGCGAGCTCGACGAGCCGCCCAGCGACGCCCGCAGCGGCAGGCTCGGTGGCGAGCGACCCTGGGCCCCACCAGCCGTCACGAAGCGCGGCGGTGCGGTGCAGCGCCGTGCGCAGGCGCACGATGTCCGCCTCCCAGGGCCAGTGACCGGTGCACCTGCGGAACGTGAAGCCCATGGCGCCGTCGTTGCGCAGGGCACGAACGACGCCCCGGATGGTCAGGCGGGTCCTGGTCGGAGTGGGCATGGGATCCCGTTCAGAGGGCGTCGGTCAGGGCGCGGCCGTCGACGGCGCCGAGGACCGCACGAACGATGTCGAGAGCGCGGGCGGTCACATCCTCGACGTCGGCGAAGGAGTCCAGCAGGCCGTTCACTGCCGCGCCGGCGGCAGCTTCGAGGTGCAGAGCAGCGGCCGGCGGCACGTGCACGAAGACGGGGTCGGCGACTGTGACCGGGTCGGCGAGCAGGCCGTTGGGCAGCTCGCGGCGCCAGGTCCCGCGCAGGGCACCGGAGTCGTCCGCGGTGAGCTCGAGCATCCCGCGCGCGGGCAGGTCCTCCGGCTGCGGGGCCTGGGCGGACAGCAGGGTCACGGCGAGGTTCGGGTTGGTCATGGTGGTCTCCTTCTGGGTCGCGGTGCGTCCGGCAGATGTGCGGGGCCTTCACAGGCCGTCGATCTCGGGCATCAGGACGACGGTCTCGGCGAGCAGGAGCGAGACCTCGCTGATGGCCTCGTTCCAACCGCTGGGTCGCTTCCCGGTGCGGTCGGCTAGGGCGGCGACCTGTGCCATGGCCGTACGGACCGACCGGTTCAGGCGCTCGAGGTCGGCTGCACCCGCGACGGGGAAGTCGGTCAGTGCGGCCCGGGCGGCAGCGGCGCGCGACGCTTCGGCATGCAACGAGCCGGGGTGTGCGCCGGTGCAGGCGATCTGCTCGGCGGTGCGCATCCCCGCGAGGAAGGAGTCCGCGACGTCGCGCAGACCGCGCTCGACGTCGAACCGGCCGGCGTGCAGGACCTCAGCGATCCGCTCCGCCTCGGCGGTGCGCGCCGCTGCCGCCACCTCCAGTGTCACCGGAGACAGCGCACGCAGCAGATCCGTGCGTGCGATCGTCGCGATGAACGGACCGCGGCCGTCGTCGGGGTCGATCCGAAGGTCCAGCCCGTCCGCGTTGAACGTGAGCTCCACGCTGCAGTTGCTCATCTCGTGCCCGTCGGCGTTGCTCATGCGGCCCCGTACTGCCCCTCGAACCACGCTTCTTCGAACTCGGCGAGAGTCGGGCGCGGGTGGTGCGCCCAGAACTCCAGGAGCTCGGCCGAGGCGTGCTGGGTTGCGGTGGCGCGGTTCGCGCTGAACAGCTGGGAGGGCTCGACCCCTGCTCGTCGCGCCGCCGCGTTCAGCAGACGCCCGCGGCAGGCAACCTCCGCAGCGTCGACGTGTGCGGTCAGGGTCGCGCTGAACTCGCGGTGCATCATCTGCCACTGCCTCGCGGCCGCGGCGAAGATCGGGCCGGTCGCCGTCCTGGCGCGCCTCATGGCTCCTCCACGTTGTCGTCGGTGCTGAAGAGGGACTCGGTCACGTCGTCGCCGGTCGCTGCCGGCTGTGGTCGGCGGTTCGCGTGCGAGCACATGCACGACCAGCCGGAGCCGGCGGGTCGGTGGTGGTCGCAGTCGCCGACCAGGCACCACCCGCAGGCGGGCCCGGGCGCCTCGACCGTGGCGCCGTCGGCGTCAGGGGAGTCCTGCGGGCAGCTCATGCTCAGCAGATGTGCGGCACGCCCGCTCAGCCGTCGGTGAACTCGATCAGGACGTAGCGGTCGAGGTGGGCGGGGATCGCGCACGCGTACGCGACGGCCCTGCGTGGCGGCGCCTCGACGGCGAACCGTGGCTCGCCGCGCAGCGAGTCGTCCAGTCGGCGGACGGCGACCGCCGGGTCACGCAGTGCGGCGCGGACCGCGGCCTCGACGTGCCATGGGCCGCAGGCGGTGCCGTGCGGCCGCGGGCACGTGCGAGACCTCAGGCCAGCCACACTCACCGCACAGCGGGATCAGACCCGGATGCTCGCGTTCGGGCACGGAGAACCCGTCGTCGCACGGCGTGCCCTGCGGAACCGTGCACACGCAGCTGGGGTCGCTGCACGCGGCCTCCCACTGCCCGGGGCTGTGCATCGTCATCGGGCGGCGGACTCCAGGCGGCTGCGTGCTCGCATGCCCGCCGACGGAGATCGGGGACTGCTTGTGGTTCATGGCGATGGGATGTGCGGCACTGGCGTCGGCGGGGAGTCGTCGTGGCGCCCGTACTCGGGGTGGTAGGTGCGCGTGAACGTGGTGCCGTCGGTGCAGCACACCTGGACCCGAACGTCCGAGTGAGTGTTCGCAGCCAGGCGCGCTGCCTCGACCATCGCGTCGGCCTGCCTCAAGTCCCAGCGGGAACGGGTGGCTCTCACACCGTGCGGATGTGCGGCAGCCCATCGCTAGACGGAGGTGAGCTCCCCGCGCAGCGCGGCCAGCCGTCGCCGGCCGGTGGCAGCGGAGACCCCGAAGGTCTCGGCGAACATCGCTCCGGTCGGGTTGAGCCCGGCGCTGACCTGGGCGTCGTACCAGGCGCGCGCGGCCTCGTCGGCGACGGCCTTGGGTGCGCCCGGGCGCCGCGGCGCGGGGCTGTCGGGCGTTGAGCCGGCGCCTGCGGGTTCGGACGGTGCGGCGGGCTGCTCGATGCGCCGCCGAACGGGGCGAAGACCGGTGAACGCCCCGGGGGAGACTCGGTCGGCGAGCAGGACGCTGAGGTGGGTGGCGCCCACGAGCGCGAGCGGCGGGATCGTCGCGACCGCGACGGCGACGGGGCTAGGGACGTCGGTCTGCGACAGTGCGGCGTGGACCCCGTTCGCCGCCACGGACACCACAACGCCGCCGATCAGCAGCCCCCACGGGTAGGCCGAAACCACGGCGCTGTGCCCGCGCAGGGCGAAGACGGCGACGGTCGAGACCAGGATGACGCCGTCGACGACCAGCGGCCACACCCACACCTGCTGGTCGGGAACGCCCGCGCGGCATGCGAGATCGGCGAGAGCCTCGAAGGACAACCAGAACGCCCCGGCGGCGATCAGCGCGGTGCCGATGAGCGCGCTGATGAGCGCGGCGCGCGCGACCGGACGCGCAGAACGGGCCCTGCTCATCGCAGCTCGGTCGCCGCCATCATGCGCCTGGCGGCGATCGCGAACTGGGCGTCGTGCACCAGGCTGATCGCTCCCTCGATCAGCCCTTGGGTGACGGCGCCGTACAGCTCGGTGACCACCGCCGACATCGCGACCGGACCGAGGGCGTCGCCAGCCAGCGCCTGGACCAGCAGGATGAGCTCGCGTTGCAGGTCGACGTCGCCACGGGCGCTGTCCAGGTCCGCGGCGAGTGCCCCCTGGGCATGCGTGTATGCGTGCCGGGGCAGGGGCGTGGGGTCGGTGGTCAACGCAGGCGTCCGTCCTTCCTCACGGTCGACGGAACCGCCGACCGACGCTCACAACCGCGGGCTGAGCGAGGACATCACACCATGTGCGTGCTCACGGGTGCGCGTCAACGGCCTGCTGAAGTAGCGGCGCGATGTGCGCGGCGTCGCGCTCACCGCCGGCATCGAGATGCTCGACCACGCGATCGACTGCGCGCAGTACGGTCGCCGGCTCGGCCTGCCCGGTGAGCGCGTGCACGAGTGCGATGAGACGTTCCTCGCGCACCCTCTCCCAGACGGCGACGTCCTCGTGCAGCACTGCGGAGTCGAGGACGTTCTGCGCGGCGAAGACGTCCGCGACGATGCGGTCGGCCATGGTGATGCTGCTCATGCGGGCTCCCTCGTGTCGCGGACGCCGAACTCGTTCACCAGGACGCGCACGGCCAGGTCCTGGGCGGCGGCGATGAGCTCGGCGGTCTCCGCGACGCGCATGCCCATCAACGCCGCGACCTCGCTCACGGGCCGCGGCGCTCCGATCGCCTCGTCGAACGTCGACCCCAGCCACGCGCCGAGCACGCGCGCGAGACGCTCGTCGGTCTCCATCGCGCGCGCGATCGCGACCGTCAGGAACTTGCGCGCCTCGTGCGGGGCGAGCGGCGCGTCGGAGTGCATCCAGACGGGGGCGTCGTTCTCCTCGGGCAGCAGCGGCACGTTGGTCGGCTGCTGCAGGTCCTCGACGGTGGAGATCATGCCCTCGCGCTTGGCGTCCTTGCGCTTGGCGCGCATGCGGGCGTTGGTGACCTCGACGATCTGCTCGGGGGTCGGTTCGGCGTTCAGCTCGGCCCGCAGTGCGGCCTGCGTGCGGTTGAGCTCGCGCTGGCGGCGGGCGAGCGACGTGGTGCCCGAGGGCTTCTCACCAGACTGCGCCCCGTCGGCGTAGGAGCGCATCGCCGCCTTCGTGTGGTGGTAGAGGTACCCGTTGAACGCGGTGATCCGATCCATCCGGGTGGGGTCGGCGATGATCGCGTTGCACAGCATCGTGAACTGGGTCTCGACGATGCCGACGGCGTCGTCGCCGTGCACCATCGGGTCCAGACCCGCGATGCGGCACAGCTGAAGAGCGATCGAGCGCATGTCGGGCAGCTTGCTGCGAGCGAAGTCGTTCAGCAGTCGGGCGCGAACGTGCCCATCGGCGGCCACGATGGCCTCGAGCGCCTCACGCTCGGGGTACTGGGCTGCAGGGTCGGGGCTCGACATCAGCGGGTGAGTCCTGTCTGGGTGGGAGACGTCTGGGGCGCGAAGGGGAACCCGCGCCACGGCGGGCCGATGTCGCCGTCGTTCAGCGCGTCGGTGAAGGCCAGGACGCGCGCCCCCCGGGTCCGGGGGTCCACCAGCCACGCGACGGTGAGGCGCCTGTCGGTGCGGGGCTCGCCGAGCAGGACGCGCAGGCGCGTGACGGCTGCCGAGACGCGGGTCTTGCCCCACTCGGGCTGGGCGCCGAGCAGCTGGGTCAACGAGATCCGCAGCAGCGCGCTGCCGTCGGGCGCGCACGCCGCGGTGATGACGTCGTGCACGTTGAGCAGGCCGGTGGCCACCGACGTCAGGTACTCGGCGCGGCGCCGGTTGGCGTTCGTGCGCGCCGCTGCGGCGACGGCTGGGTCGGCCAGCGCACCTCCCGACGGCCGCGGGGCCGGAACCGTGCGGGTCGTCATGACGCCCGCCTGAGGTCCGCGTTCAGCGCGCCGGCCAGGGCCCGGCGCGAGCGCGCGGCGAGCTCGGTGACGTCACTGGTCGCGTTCTCGGCCCGCGCGAGGGCGAGGGCCTCGACGTCGACCGCGGTGCGTGCGGTGGCCGCTCGTGGCTCGCGCGCTGCGGAGGCGTTCAGATCGGCGCCGGCGGACAGGGCGCGGGCGGCCCGTCGCATGGACAGGAAGTCGCGCGGGTGCGCCTGGCGGTAGGCGGCCACGACCTCGTCCAGGCTCGCGCCGGGCATGGCGCGCTGGACCGTGCGGATCTTGCGGCCGATCGGCGGGTCGGAGATCGCGCGTCGCACGTAGGCTTCGGCGGCGCGCCGCAGGTCGACGGTCAGGTAGTGCAGGGGGTCGACCCGCACGAACGCGGCGGGCGCGAGCGACCTCTCGATGATGCGGTCGACTGCGCCGGGGGTCTGGCCGGTTCCGAGGAGCATCGCGTCGCGGACAGTCTCCGTGCTGGTGGCATCCAGCACGGAGTGCACCGATCGCAGGCCGAGGACGTCCCGGGTCACTGTGGCGACGGCGGCGTCGACGGCCTGCTCGACGTAGCGCTCGAGGCTCATCCGGGCCTGCCAGCGCGAGGTGTCGGCGCGCTGGAGGAGGGCGGCGCGGGCGGCCTGGGTGTCGGGGCCGTGATCGGTCGGTGCGAGGTCCGCGCAGCCCTTGATGCTGTGGACCCCGTGCTCCGTGACCTGGACGGTCAGCACGCCGGTGACCGCGTGGCCCAGCCCGGTCGCGGACCACGGCAGGTGGTGGGTCCCGGCCGGAAGTGCGACCAGGTGCGCGGCATCGGGCCAGGTGACCCGCACGGGCATGAGCATCGTGCGGCCGTCGGCGCGCACTGCCTTGCGCCCGATGCTGATGGCGGGGGCGAGCCACAGCCACGCGGGAAGTGCGACGAGCCGGCGCCCGGTCTGCGGCGTGGTGGAGGACGGCTGCTGCAGGAGGTTCTCGAGGTGGCCGCACCACGCGTCGATCCACTCGTGGCGTGCGCTGGTTTCGCTCACCGCTTCCTCCTGAGGGCATGAAGGGTCAGCAGCGCGGGCACGACAGGGCTCGCCGCGAGGGCGGCGTGGTCCCACAGCAGGGCGGCGGCGACGATGGCCGCGGCGAGCGCGAGTGTGGCGACCGCAGCTGTCGGGACTCGGCTGCTGTCCGGTGCGGGGCTGTGCTCCGCGGATGTGGGCTGTCGGCGAGTCGGTGGCTGCGGCTCCGGCGACGTGGTCGAGTCAACCCCCGGGGGTGCAACCCGAACGTCCCAAAGGTCCCAGACGGCCCCAGCGGGGATCTCGGGCTCCGCGCTCTGGTCCTTCGCCGGGTGGCCGGGGGTCATCCGTAGCGGGCGCTGTTGCACAACTTCCCACGGACTGGGCTCCTGGGTGGCGGGAACACGCCGTGTCGGCCCGAAGAGGTCCTCGGCGCGATCCGGTCCGCTTGGGCCTGTCACCTGCCGAGCCCCAGGAAGCCGCGGCGGCGCTTGGCCGTCTTCACCTCGACGTCCTTGGGTGCGAACTCCTCGAGCCCGGTCACGGCGAACAGCACCTGGTCGAGCACCGGGGCGAGCACGGGGTGATCCCACGGCACCTCACCGGCGTTGGTGGCAGCGATGATCGCCGGGTCACGCATGACTCGTCCCCGCACCCAGCCGAGCTTGCCGAGGTGGTCCATCGTCCGCTGCTGGGGGTAGTCGATCTCGGCCGGCACGTCGTTCAGGACGATGCTGATGTTGTCCACGTCGACGCCGGCGTCCCGGAAGGAACGGATCCTCGAGGACAGGTTGTCGATCGACACGGGCACGAGGTTGGTGATGCCGACCATGTGGGCGTACTGCTCCAGAGCGGGGACCCACACGTCGTCGAACAGGCCGGAGGTGTCGTCGCTCTCGGCGATCTGGGTGTCCACCACCACGAGGTCTGCCATCGAGCGGGCGGCCTGGAGCACCTCGGAGTAGACCGCGGACGTCACGACGTCCCTGTCGGCCATGCCGTCGAGCGGCGCGAGCGCGACGGCGAAGTGGATGCGCTCGAGGCCCGCGGGCCGGTAGGCGGCGATCTGGTCGGGGAGGACGAGCACGGACTCGGCCGGGGCGCCGGCGGCCACGTCGTAGACGGTCGGCAGTGGTGCGCGGGACAGACGCAGGTAGCCTCGCAGGTCACCCTGCCCGCGGTTGCCGTCCAGAACGGCGACGCGGAGCTTGGCGAGCCGGGCGGCCCGCTCGCCGAGCGCCAGGGCGTAGGTCGTCTTGCCGACGCCGCCCTTGCCTGCGATGGGGAGCACCGTGTGTGCACCGGCCACGGGAGTCGGCACGGTGGCGCGCGCGGTGGCCTGCGAGGCCGCGGGGGTGGGTGCGGAGTCGGGCTGATGCACGGCCGGCGGTGTGCGAACAGCGGTGCGAGCAGGTGCTGGAGCGGGGGCGGCGGGGGCTGGGGCCGCGTCCAGTGAAGCCGGCGCGAGGCCGGAGGCTGCTGGCATAGTCGCGGGGTCCGCGGCTGGGGTCGCCTGCGGCGGCTCGGCCACCATCACCACGCCGTCGGGGGCCACGAACGCGTCGCGCAGCGGCTCCGGGCAGGCCACGCCGACCTCGGCGAGCAGCTCGGCCACCATGACCGGGGCGGCGAACCGCTTGGCGCGTGCGGTGTTCCCGCCGATCGGGGACGGGACCGGACCCAGGCCGGCGGCGACCGGGTCGAGCTGCACGATGGCTGCGCGCGGGCGCGTGACCCACTTCTCCAGCCAGGGGGTCTGGCCGGGGCCGGCGTAGTCGCCCACGATCAGCGCCAGCTCGGGGTGGGCTCGACCCGCGGTGGTGATCGCGGTCGCCGCTGTGCGGAAGTCCGGTCCGCCGACGCTGGCGACGCCGCACGCCTCGAGCGCTGCGTGCAGGCTGGGCAGGTGGAGCAGACCCACGACGGGAGAGGTGGGGAAGGTCGTCACACCATCCCTACGCAGGGGCGTCGGGGTTTGGTGTCGCCGCGTGCGCTGAACCGCCCGGACCCGACAATCGCCGTCGCTAGGGTGTGCCGAACAACTGTCGCTGGTCGGGCCGGCGTAGGAGGAGTCCGATCCGGGCGGGCATGCCGCGCCCAAGACGCTCGTCGCGACACCTCGGCGTACTCCCGCCAGCCAGTGCTCAGAGCAGGGATGTCCGCCGCAGCTGGACGTACCGAAAGACGAGATGAGCGATGGGCCGCTAGGCGGTGTCGGGCAGGTCCGACGCCAGGAGCGCTGTCGTTCGGGCCGGTCACACGGACGACATCCCGCAGACCAGCACTGACATCCTCGGCCGTGTCAGTGCAGCTCGATAGCGTGCGTGTCGATGACTCGGCATACGACCTTCCAGCTGGTGGCCGCCCCCACCGCGGAACAGGCGCGTGCGTTGACCCGCCATGAGGGCGCCGCGCGGTTCGCGTTCAACCAGGGCTTGCGTCTGCACCTGGACGCCCGCCGTACGGCCAAGCGCGACGATGTCGAGGACATCGACGCGGTGAAGGTGCCGTGGACCGGGTTCGACCTGATCAACGCGCTCAACGCGTGGAAGAAGACCGAGGACGCCGGCCGTAGGTTCGTTGTCGGCACCGACGGGACCGTCGAGCTGGAGGTCACCGGTCTGGCGTGGCGGTCGCAGGTCAGCGCGCAGGTCTTCGAAGAAGCTGTCGTGGACCTCGGCAACGCCCTCAGGGCTTGGACCGACTCCCGGCGCGGAAGGCGCGCCGGTCGGTCGATCGGACACCCGAGGTTCAAGAAGAAGAACCCGGAGCGCGGCTCGTTTCGGATGCGGAACAAGACCTCGAAGACGAAGACCGGCGTACGTCCCACGATCCGCCTGGGTGAGAATGGCCCACGCTCGGTCACCCTGCCCGGTATCGGTGCCATCAAGGTCCACGACGACACCCGACGGCTGCGTCGCCTGCTCGCTACGGGCCGGGCGCGGATCTTGTTCGCGACGGTCTCACGGCGCGGGGGACGGTGGCGGATCTCGCTGACCACCGAGGCCGCCGACCTCCACCCAGCCGGCCGCCACGAGCCGCGTGCCGACGCCGACCGCGGCGGTTGGGCAGGTGTCGACCGAGGCTTGCACGCGCCTGTCGTCGTCGCCCTGGCCGACGGCACCAAGACCCTGCGCATTGACGAGGCACCTAAGGCGCTCAGCACCTCGCGAGCGGTCACCCGCCGGATGCAGAAGTCGGTGTCTCGCAAGGTCATGGGCTCGGCGAACCGCCGGTCCGCCGTGGCGCGGCTGGCCCGGCACCACGAGCGGGTCCGTGCTCGCCGTCACTACTTCCTGCACCAGGTTTCGAACCTGCTGGTCAAGACCCACGACCGGCTCGTGATCGAAGACCTCAACATCACCGGCATGCTCGCCAATCACCGGCTCGCCGCGGCGATCTCGGATGCGGCCTGGGGCGAGCTCGCCCGCCAGCTGCTCTACAAGCAGGCCTGGCGCGGCGGGACCGTGCTGACCGCGGACCGGTGGTTCCCGTCGTCGAAGACCTGCTCGGCCTGCACGAACGTCAACCAGACGCTCACGCTCGCTGACCGGGTCTTCGTCTGCGAGAGCTGCGGGCACATCGTCGACCGCGACCTGAACGCCGCGATCAACCTCGCCACCTGGGGCGTGCGCAACTTCTCCCAGGTCCTGGACCCCGAAGCACGAGGCCAGGTCACCAACGTCCACCGACGGGGAGGCTCTGGCCCGCGCATCCGCGCGAGTGAAACCGGCCCGGATGACGTGGAAACCCTCACCGTCACCGCGGCATAGGGACGTCCGAGAAGGACGCTGTCGAAGGACCCGCCGAGGTTGTTCGACAGGCTTTAGGGTGTGCCCGTGAACAACCCGTTGGCGCTCCCCGCGGCCTGGGCCGCAGCCCTGTGCGAACCGCTCATCAGCACGCGACGGCGCGCCGACCTCGATGCGGCGATGCGGCAGCGGGCCACGGAGTCGCCACGGTGGGCGGTCATCTTCTTCGCCGGCATGGTCTCCGACCAGATCCAGACCCTGCCCGCCGAGGACCCCTGGCGACACCTGTCGGCCCGAGCCGGCGACCTGACTCGGTGCGACGTACCTCGCCCTCCGGACAGCACCGGGGCAGTCTCGGGCGGCGACGTGTTCGGCCAGCCGAGCCAGGGGGAGGACCTGGTCGACCTTTCCCCGGGCGACCCCGGCGCCGAGGTGACCAGCGCAGCCCTCGCCGATGGGCTCGAGCCCCCTGCTGCAGCTGTGCTCGCGTTCGCCGCCGACGGCTGGCGGGCGGCCGCCGGGGCGCTCGAGGAGGTGCTTGCGCAGGGGCATGAGGTGTTCGAGATCGGTGCCGACGCGCTGCGCTGGGCCGTCTGGCGCCGGCGTGCCTACGTGGGAGCCGACGACGACCTCACGATGCTCTCGGCGATGCAGTGGGCGTGGCGCGCGCAGGCCCTGAGCGAGGGCGGCGCGCTCGACCTCGCCGAGTCCGAGACGACCATGATCGCCACGACGCTGGCCGACTACGCGGTCGCAGCTGGCGAGTACGAGCGGTACCGGCTGCGCTGACCCGACCGGGGCGCCGGCGGCCCTGTTACGCTCGCCGTCCCTCGCTCCGAAACCCGCTCGGGCGCGACGAGCGTAACAGCCGAATCAAGCCCGGAACATGTCCGGAATGCACTGCTTAGTGGTGGTTTGGTGGTTCCGGCGAGCCCTGCGGGCGGCGCGCTCCGCAGAAGGCCAACCGCGCGCCACGGGTGTTTGCGCAGGTCAGAGGCCGATTTCAGGCCTGCGGAGCAACGGGCCCGATTCTCGGGTGCACCCCCTATGGGATATGGAGATACTCACTCTCTCGGCCTACCTAAGGGGTACCCCTGTGAGAGGGCGATGGGGGTGTCTATGTGTAACCCCCTTATGTGACTACGAATACGTCTCCGTTACTCCGTTACCCCCCAACAGGGACCCACGGAAACGAGGCCTGACCTGCACGGGAGCAGCCCGGGGTGCAACGGAGCGCCCTGCGGTCGCCCTGCGGGACTGCGGGGGAGGGCGAACTCGCCGCACATCTACCGGGAGCACCAGCCCTGCAACCCCCGGAGCTCCCGCCATGACCGTGCCCACCGCTTCCGTGCACCGCCTCAACCCGAACCACGAACAGATCCTCGCCCGGTCCGGGATCACCCGGGAGCAGGCCGAGAAGTGGGGCGTGTGGAGCTGCTCGACACCGGACGGGCTGGCCGGCACCGACCTCGACCACGACGGCAACCGCGGCAAGACCGGCCTGGTCTTCCCGCTGCGCCGCTCCGACGGCTCCGTCACCTACCAGATGCGCGTCGACGACCACCTCGTCGACGAGGCCAAGGGCGTGCGCAAGTACGCCCAGGCAGCCGGCGTCGGGGCCATCATCAACGTCCCCGAGATGATGGCCCCGCGCGTCGGCAAGGTCAGCAAGGTCTTCGTCGTCGAGGGCACCAAGCAGACCATCGCTGCCTCGCTCTACGCGCCCGAGGACGTCCTCGTCTTCGGCATCCAGGGCGCCCGCAACTGGTCCAAGGACGGCATCCCGCTGTCGGTGCTGTGCGAGCTCGTCCCGCAGGGCTCGGAGGTCTGGCTCGGCTTCGACGCCGACTGGCAGACCAACCCGGACGTGTGGGCCGCGGCGAAGTACCTCAAGGGCCACCTCGAGGACGGCGCCGGCGCCGGCAGCGTCAAGGTCGTCGTCATGTCCTCCGGCGGCAAGACCGGCCTGGACGACTTCCTCGGGTCCAACCCCGACCCGACCTCGCGCCCGGCCATGCTCGCCCGGCTCATGGACAAGGCGACCACGAGCCTGGGGCGCAAGCCCGCCGCCCGCAAGCAGTCCGCCGCCGTCAAGGTCGACGAGGCCCTCACGGTCGACCTCGAGGCCGGCCGCATCATGAAGGTCGTCAAGGGCACCGACGGCTTCGGCAACGAGGTCACCCGCAGCGAGGTGGCCCTGTACGCCGCCGCCGAGATCATCGCTTCCGAGGCCCACGTCGACGAGGAGACCGGCGAGACCGCCGACCAGATGCTCACCCTGCGCGTGCACGTGCCCATCTCCGGGCAGGACAGCCCCTCCAAGTTCGTCGTGAAGAAGGTGAAGTCCTCCAAGCTCGCCGACATCGGCGGCTGGCTCGACCGCCTCCCGCGGGGCATCGGCGTGCCCATCCCGCGCTCGACCAAGCCCGACGACGACATCGCCAACTCCATCCGGGCGAACTCCACCGCGATCGAGTCGGTCACCGTCGTCTCCCACACAGGGTGGACCTTCGACCCCGAGACCGAGCTGTGGCGCTGGTGCGACGGTGTCGGGGCGATCGGCGCCGAGGACAAGGTCGCGTTCCTGCGCGGGGAGCCCGCCTCCAGCGACTTCCGGGCCATCGACCTGCCCAAGCCGGCCACCACGGCCGCCGAGAAGGCCAAGACCCGCGACGCGATCAGCGCCCTGATCTGGTCCCGCGACCACTTCAACGACGACAAGAAGTTCAACTGGGACGTCGCGGTGGCGGCCTGGGGGCTGGCCTTCCTCGGGATCACGCCGCTGGCCTCGCTGTGCTACTTCGGTCCGCCGGCCTCCGGCAAGTCGACCATCGCCCAGACCATCGCCTCCTCCCTGAACAAGCTCTGGGCACCCAACGGCGCCGCGATGTCGACGTTCAACGCCCGCCCCGCGGGCATGGACCTGCTGCCCGACGGACTGCGGCACGCCTTCCTGCACGTCGACGACCTCAAGCCCGAGGCCGACTCCCGCAAGATGACCGACGCCCTGGCTGCCTTCGACGCCCTGCTGCGCCGCGCACACGGTTCCGGCGGCGCGGTGCGAGGCACCGTCGACAAGGCCGCCGACCGGCTCGGCGTGCGCAAGGTCGACGCCGCCTCGCCGATGATGATCATCACCGGCGAGGAGATCCCCACCGGGGAGGGCTTCGCCGAGTCCGGCCTGGATCGCGCTCTGTTCATCCAGGTGCTGCCGCGCACCCAGCTCAAGGACGAGAAGGCCCTGTCGGCCCTGACCCGCATGGCCTCCTCGGGCCTGCTGCGCCACGCCACGACGGCCTACCTGCAGTGGATCGCCGCGCAGATCAACACCGCGGACGTCGACGGCGTGGGCGAGATCCCCGCCGAGCGGCGGTTGGACGCCTGGAAGGCTCACCTGGACGCCCAGCGCCAGTCGATCAACTCCAACGACGAGCACGCAGACGACCTCTCGCTCAAGAAGCGTCTGCCGGCCGAGTTCAAGGTCTCCGACCGCGCGAGGATGCTGGTGGCCTCGCTCGTGCTCGGCTACGAGAACGTGCTCGCCTTCGCCTGCGAGGCCGGGGTGGTCACCGACGAGCAGGCCGGGGAGCTCTGGGACCACTTCGTCGACGGCATCGTCGAGGCGATCAAGACCCACACCCGGGAGGTCATGGGCGGCAACGCCACGCCATCCGAGCGGGCGCTGACCGCTCTGCGTAACGCCGTCTCGTCCCGCGAGGTCACGCTCAACCCCGACGAGCCCGGGAACAAGCCGCTCATCGGAGAGGTCCGCGCCTCCAGCCACCCCCAGCGGGTCATGGAGGTCGAGGGCACCGCGGTCATCATCAACCACGCCGCGGCCGCCAAGGCCCTGCGCTGGAGCGGCGGAGCCCGCGCCCTGCAGAGTGCGCTCGCCGACGTCGCCGTGGCGACCAGCACCGGGCAGACCACGCGCACCCTGACCATCAACCGCGCCCGCGTGCAGTGCATGGTCATCAGCGAGGACGTCTGGGGGCCGGTCGACGAGCCGACGGCCTCGTCGTTCTGAGCCGTGCCGCACATCTGCTCCTCGACGCTGACCGTGCGGAAGGAGGCTTGGTGAGCACCAACGGCACGTGGGCTGCCCGTCGCGCCGCCTCGCGCTACGGGTCAGGAGCCGCCCCAGCGATCCGTGCGCTGGGGGCGACGACCCCCAGCGCGGCCGCTGTCCTGGCCGAGGTTCCGTTGCCGTACACCGCCGACACGATCGCGCCGCCGGTGGTCCCGCTGACGAAGTCCGAGCCCGTGCGCGTCGTGGCGAAGGTCGTCGACCTGCGCCCGCCGGAGCAGGTCGACGCCGAGCGCGCTTCACGGCGGGCGCAGCAGGAGGCGTTGCGAGCCGAGACTCCCGACGACATCCCCGACGAGCCGGCGCACGAGATGGCCCCACCCGTGCCGTCCGCCGACGACGAACCGGCGGACGGTGAGCTGGCACCGCAGACCGACGGACTTGTCGTGCTCGCACTGCGAGACCTGCCGACCTACCCGCCGCACATCATGCGGGTCGGGGCCGGCCCGCTGCCCGAGTGGTGCGGAACCCGTCCGCTCGGAGTCCGCTGGGCTTCGGGCTGGTGGACCGACGCGGGCCCCCTGCCCGCCAAGGCGAAGGCCGCGCCCGAGGGAACCTCCACCGCCCGAGTCGCCCTGCCGGGAGACGCCGCCGGCGCCTGGGCTCGGCTCGAGGGGCAGACGAACGACGGCTGGGCGTGGGTGCTCGCGCTCGACGTACAGGGCGACGTCGTCGGTGCGTTCCACGTCCCGAGGGAGCGGCGCGCCGGCCTGCTCGACGCCCTCGGTGCCCAAGACGCCGGCACGCCGCCCGAGGACGACTGGGTGCTGCTCGCCGGCGAGCGCTTCAACGGCGAGCCCGCGTCCGCGGAGCGCCCGGCCATCGAACCCGCCCAGCCCATCACCGGCTGCCAGCCGTCCGGGCACGCCGACGTCGACGACGTCGACCCCTGGGCTGGGTCGCTGCCGGAGGCGGAGTGCGACTGGGCCGCATCGAGCGGCGAGTACCTGGCCGAGGACGGCTGGGCCCTGCCCGGGGCGTTCTGAGCTCCGGTGCCACCCGCCGCACATATGCACTAGGTGAGCAACCCGGAGCTGATCTTCCAAGGCGATCGCCTCGCCTGGGACGCCGGACGCCTCGTCATCACCGACACCACCCTGCTGGGCCGCCTGGACAGGCCGTACCTGTCGGCGTCCACCGCGAAGGCGATCCACTCGTGCCCGGCCAGGCTGGTGGGGGACAAGGCGCTCCCGCGCGGCTTCGACCTTCTCGGGGCACCCGAGAGGGGGACCGCGGCGCACCTGGTCCTGGAGCGGCTGTACGAGCTACCCCCGGGGCAGCGCGACCGGCAGCACGCCATGAAGATCCTGACCGACCTGGTGCTGCTGGAGCCCGGCCCCGACGAGGTCGACTACGCGGCGGCGCTCGGCTCGGACCCTGTGCGCTACGCCACGTGGATCGCCTCGGTCACCAACGCCTTCCAGGGCATCTTCGAGCTGGAGTCGCCGCCCGCGGTCGAGGTGTGGGCGCGCGAGCTGCGCCTGGACCGGTTCGAGGTCGCCGGCGTCCCGTTCAAGGGCTTCGTGGACCGCATCGACGGCGACCCCGACACGGGCCTCAAGGTCATCGACTACAAGAGCGGCAAGGTGCCCAAGCTCCAGTACGGGGACGACCACGGCGACCAGATGCGCCTGTACGCCGAAGCGCTCCTCGCCGGCCTGGGCCACACGGTCGCCGCCGCGCAGCTGCTCTACATCGAGAAGGTCGTCAGCCGGGACGTCGACCTGTCCCCGCAGGCGATCGACAACACCAAGCGCGGGTTCGTGCGGTCCTGGGAAGACCTGCGCGGGTACGTGGAGCGCTCGGCGTTCCCGGCCAAGCCGTCCGCGCTGTGCGGCTGGTGCCCGCTGGTCAACTCCTGCCCGGTCGCGCGCCCCGCGCGCAACCCGGCCGACCCGCGCGGCAGCAAGCCGTCCGCGATCGACCTGGGCATCCCGACCCTTCGGGCCGGCGGGCGCCCAGAGCCTGTGCCGGTACCGGCTGCGGCGCCGGGCGCTTCGGCGGCGGCCGCTGCCGCACATACGTCATCCAGGGACGCGCACCAGGGCGCAGCCCACCGGAGCGAGGAGGACCCCATGACCAGCCGCACCCGAGGTGCTCGCGAGGAGGCGAAGCAGTGGGAGTCCACCGTCAACGGAGAGCTGAACCTCGCCTCGTACGACGCCATCGGCACCATCGGCCTGGCCAGCTTCGCCACCGAGCTGCTCGCGGAGCGTGAGGCCGACCTCAAGGTCCACGGGCTCGCGATGAACCCCGCCACCCTGCGCGCGCTCACCGCGGCGCTCGGCCGGATCGTCCTCGCGGTCCAGTCGGACATCACGGGCGGCTCGCGGTCCTGGGCGGAGGGCTCGAACACTCGCGTGCGGGGCGCCCTGCGCTCGGTGATCGGTGCGCGCCCGCTGCCCATCGGCGCGGACGGGGCCACCTGGGCGGAGTGGGAGAAGCGGGTGTTCGCCTTCACCCGCGCGATCGTCCAGACCGGCATCGACCTGTTCGACGGGAAGCTCGCCGAGGAGCCCCTGACCGCCCTGCTGCCGGCCCCCGCCGCCCCCGCGAAGGCCGCCTGAGACCCGCACCGGCGCGGCCCTTCCCGCGCCGGTGCGCCACCCGACCCCTCACGAACGGAAGAGAGAAACCATGGCCACCGACGTCAAGACCGAGGACATCATCCTCGCCGCCATCACCGCCGCCGGCCCCATCCCGTCGCGCAGCACCGGCGAGGTCCACAAGGGCACCTGGATGGCGCGCGTGCGGGACCTCGCCGCCGAGATCACCACGTCCCTGAGCCCGGAGTCCTCGCTGTCGAAGCTGGTCGAGGAGTTCAAGAAGGCCGAGAAGCCGTTCACGGCCATCCTGCTCGGCGGCAACGTCGAGGAGCGGACCGGGCGCGCGATCATCCGCTTCCGCTCGCTGCGGAGCAAGGACGAGGGCGAGGACGAGGAGGTGCGGACCAAGCACCTCAACACCGCCGACGGCGCCCGGATCTGGGAGCACGCCAAGACCCTCAAGCACCACAAGGTCGTGATCCACAAGTTCCTGGAGGAGAAGGACGGCAAGCGCTACCGCCTCCTGCTCCGCCTGGACGACCTCGGGCCGGCCAGCGCCGAGGACCTGGCCGCCGCCGGCATCCAGGTGCCCCAGGCCTCCGCCGCCTGAGCCACACAGGCACCCGGGCCGCCGCCCACCTTCCCCCTGCGCTGGGTGGCGGCCCGGGTCTTCGGCGCATGTTGACCCGCTGACCAACCCCCACACGACCCGAGGTGCCTACGCCATGACGTACCCCACAGCATCCACCCTCGACGCCGACTCCCCGGACGAGGCGTACCCGTCCGAGGAGTCCGACGAGGGGATGGCCGAGCTCGACACCGCCCCCGTCGACGAGGGGGAGGACCTCGACCTCGACGAGGAGGAGGTCGACGATCCGTCCGCGAACTCGTCCGTGCCCGGCTCCGTGCCCGGCTCCGCCCACCGGGTGGGCCCGAGCAAGGCCTCGGTGCGGCGCGTCGGGGCCAAGGTCATCCAGCTCCAGGGCGCCGACGACCAGGACCTGATGGTGCTCGCCTCGCTGTACGGCGTCGAGCCCGACCCGCTCGAGGTCACCGTCGCCGTCATGACCAGCGACCGGTCCGCCCTGATGCCCGTGCGGGACCTCACCGACATCGCCAAGGCCACCGGCTTCGCGGCGATGGTCACCGCCCAGGAGAAGGGTCGTGGCCGCATGAAGGCCGTCCACGCCCTGCTCACCGCGCTCGGCGGTGCGTCGACCGGCAGCCTGAACGGCAACGACGCGAAGGCCTCGATGGTCATCGCCCAGGACGTCCTCGCCCTGCCGAAGTCGGCCAAGGAGTCCCTCGACCGCGTCCTGGACCTGGCCCGCCGCACCTCCTGAACCCGGGCGACGGGGGCTGCCCGCACGGGTGGCCCCCGCGCCCGCCAACTCCGCACGGCACTACCGGAAGGGCGACATGCCCAGCAAGAGCAAGCGCAAGGGATCCGCCCCCGACGTTTGGCAGGACGCCGCCGAGCTGCCGCGCGCCGGCCTGCCCGACGAGCGAGCCCGTAGCCGCGCCCACCGCCGGATGACCCGGTACGCGATGGTCTCGATGGTCTCGCTGCCCCTGCTGATCGTGCTGACCGCGCTGGCCGTCATGAGCACCCTGAGCCGGCAGGAGACCCCGCCGCCCGCCGCGGAGTCGGCGCCGGCGACCCAGCCGCTGGCGATGGCCGCGGTCGAGAACTGGCTCCACGAGGACCCCGCGCCCCTGCCCGGAGCCAGCCTCCTGACCTGGGAGGACTACGAGGTCCTCCCTCTCGTCGTCGACACCTCCACCTCGCAGCCCGACCGCACGCGCCGCGAGGCCCACACCCTGCTCGTGCGGTCCCACGCCGGCACCCTGCTGCGCGTCCAGGTCATGATCGCGGTGTCCGAGGAGGGCGGGCAGGCCGTCGTCGGCGCTCCGTCGCTGAGCGCGACCGCCGGGACCGACCAGGACCTCACCGGGACCGCGCTGTGGTCGGGGCTGCAGACCGACTCCCCGTCGCCGGACGTGGCCAAGGCCATCGACACGTGGGTGGCCGCGTACACCAGCGGTGACCCGTTGGCGCTGCGCCAGGCCGTCGGCGACCCCGACGCGAACCACACGTACCTGCCCCTGTCCGGCCTGACCGGCGCGAAGGCCACCACCAGCGTCGGCGCCTGGCTGACCGAGGGCGACGGTGACTCGGCCGTCCGCACCGGCGACATGGTCGTCTCGTTGACGATGACGTTGCCCTGGACCGGTGTCGTCGACGACGCCGGGCGCCTTCCTCAGGCGTCGTTCGACCTGCTCGTCACGGACGCCGACACCGCGGCACCCCGCGTGGTCGCCTGGGGCGGGCCCGGCACCGGCCCCACGCTCAGCGCCTACGGCAACGCCGTGCTCGGCTCCGTCGCCGAGGCACCCGCAGCCGTCGCGACGACCGCCCCCGACCTGACGACGGAGGGCTGACGTGGCCAAGAAGCAGCCGGACTGGGACCCGGAGATGTCGACCGAGCCCCGCTGGCCGACGTTCCTGCGAGGCCGCCTGCGCGGTGGGTGGAAGGACGGCCTCATCCTCGGGGCCGGCAAGGGCACCAAGGACCGGTCGGTCTGGCTGTACCGCACCGTGCCGCTCGGGCCTGTCGCGGACGCCAAGAGCGTTCGCGAGATGGAGCGCGCCTGCGAGCCGCTGCTCGCCGCCTACGAGGAGCTCGCGGCGATGGCGTCGACGACCGGCGGCCGCCGGTCGATGACCCGCCAGAGCTACCGCGAGACCCACCTGCTGGTCGTGAACGTCCCGGGCACCTGGACGCCATCTCGAGGCCTGCCCCACTCGGACTACCTGTCGCGCATGTACACCGGCGCTGACCGCCAGGAGACCATCAGCCGCGTCGCGCTGTTCGGGGTGCGGCTGACCGACAAGATCGGCGGCGAGCAGGGCCTGCGCGCGGCGGCCGAGTCGGTCGCCGAGACGCTCCTGAACGGCGGGATCCCGCTGCAGGACTACGAGCCGGACGCTCGCAAGGTCGGTCAGGCACTCGAGCGCGCCGGCCTGACCGTCCCGAGCACGCAGGACTTCCACCTGGCCGAGTCGTGGTGGAACAACGGCCAGCACCCCGACACGTACGTCGTCCCGCAGCAGGACTGCATCCACGTGTTCGGCACCGCCGCGCAGGCTGCCGCGGCCAAGCGGCTCATCGACGACGGCGCCCCGTCCTGGATGGACACCGCCCCGACCATGACCATCACCATGGCGTCGGTCAACGACCTGCACCTGCCGTTCGTGCCGGGAGAGCACGCCGCGTCGTGGTGGGTGACGCAGATCCTGGATCGCGACGCCCTCGCGGTCTCGGTGCGCGGGCGCGTGGAGCCCGCGGTCGTCACCCGCGCCGAGCTGCGGCGCAACCGCCAGCGCAACGAGAGCGACATCCAGGCCCGCGCGCAGGCCGGGAAGATGGATCGGCAGGAGCAGACCGAGCAGACCGAGCTGCTGACCAGCGTCGAGAACGTCTACGCGGGCAAGGGCGTGCCGCCCACCCTCGTCGACGCGATGGTCACCGTCGCCGTGAACGGCTACGTCGCTGACATGGCCGGCGAGTTCGAGGGTCTCACCGCCCAGATCGGCGAGATGCCGAACCGGCAGCGCGCCGCGATGGCCGAGACGATGATCGGCTCGCCCGTGCGCGCGAACACCTCGCGCCAGGACCTGCCGGTGCACACCATCGCGTTCTCCGGAGCGCCCGGGCTGTCGGTGGTGGGCGACAAGGTCTCCAGGCGCGCACTGCTGCTCGGCTTCACCGAGCGCGACCGGCAGGCCGCATGGCTGGACTGGATGGCGGCAGCCGACCAGGACGACCTGCCCCTCATGCTGTGCCTCGGTGCCACAGGGTCGGGCAAGTCGGTCCTGCTGAACTGGCTCGCGACCCAGGCCGGCATCCTGCGCGCGCCCGCTGTGATCGTGGACCCGAAGCCCAAGTCCGACTTCACCGCGGTGGTCGAAGCGGTGAACGGCCAGGTGTTCTCGCTCGACGAACTGGCCAGGGCCGACGGCGTGTTCGACCCGCTGCGGTTCTCCCGGAACAAGGCCGTCGGGGTCGAACTCGCCGCCTCGATGATCATGTCGATCAACCCGTGGGGCAAGGAGCGGGAGAACCAGGAGGTCCCGCTCCTGAAGGCCCTGAACGCCGGCGTCAAGGCGGGCGCCACCTGCACCGGGCAGGCCCTGCTGCTCGCGCAGGAGCTCGGCAAGGCCAGCGCCGAGCTCGTGGGACCGATCATGGACGCGGCCGAGACGCTGCCGATGTTCCGCGCCATGGTCGGGCTGGACCCTCAGGGTGTCGCGCTGACGATGCACGACGGGGTGACGCTGATCAAGGTCGGCGACGCCAACCTCCAGCTGCCCGACCCGAACGACCCGACGCCGAACATCACCCAGCGCGCCGCGCTGGCCCTGGTGCGAATGATGGTGTTCGGGTCCGCGATGGCGCTGACCAACCGCAACGGCATGATCATGCTGGACGAGGCCTGGGTGTTCCTGCAGGCCGGGCGCAGCGAGATGGATCGCCTCGGGCGGTTGGCCCGGTCGCAGCGGGTGTTCCCGATGCTGTTCACCCAGCGTGCCACCGACGCGCTGCACGCCGGCCTGGCCGGCTACATCTCGCGCGGCCTGATCCTGCCGATCAAGGACGAGGACGAGGCACAAGCGGCGCTGCAGCTGTTCAAGATCGAGGCCACCGCCGAGCGCATGGCGCGGGTCACGGGCGCCGCAACCATGGGCGACCGCGAAGGGACCGCCTGGAACTGGAACTCCATGCGGGCGCTACGGGACGCCAACACCGGCGAGGTGGCACGCGGCGCGATCGGCCTCTACTGCGACCTGGCGAAGCGTGCCGTTCCCGTCGAGATCGTGCTGCCCGACAACTTCCTCAAGCGGACGTCCACGACCGAGCGCGACATCCTCGCGCGCGAGCGCAGCGCGCACGCCCTCGCCGCGGTACGCGGGCCGGCCCCGCACGAGAGCAGCGCAGCCCTGTTCGGCGACGACAGCCCGTTGGTTGCCGCGCCGTCGACGCCGAGCGCGGTGCCGGTCATGCCGTTCTTGCGGCCGGCGACGGGCGCGACGCCCCAGGTGTCCGCCCCGGTGCCGGCCGTGCCGACGCCGCGCGCCGCGACCGCGGGCGCCGGGGCCGTGCCGTTCCTGGCCCCTGCCGCACATGGGAACGGGGACAGCGCTTCGGTCCGGACCGAGGCCCCGCCCGCACCCGTCAGGGGGAAGCCGTTGTGGTAGCGCCAGCACCGCCCCGGACGCAGCTCGATGAGGCAGCTCGAGAGATCGCATCCGGGGCGGTGCTGGGGTCCGTCACCACGCGCGAGGCCCGGCGCACGCTCGCGGTGATGGTCTCCGTCAGTCCCGTGCTCGACGAGGTGGCCGCCGAGTACGCCCGTGCCGCGCAGGAGCGCGAGGACTTGGCCGACTCGCTGCGGGCACGCCTCGTGGACCTGGTCCTGGAGCAGGACCGCAGCTTCTTCGACCTGCAGCGCGCCGCCACGGCGTCGCTGACCGGCTGGATCCGGCAGACCGCCAGGTCCTTCGCCCCGGGTGATCCGACGCTGCGCCGGCGCACCACGATCCCGGTGCCGATCGGGGCCCACGAAGCCCTGGACGCGTTGGCGCCGGCGGTCGCGCCCGACGAGCCGGTCATGACCAGCGCACGCGAGCAGCTCGTGGACGCGTCCGTCGCAGCTCTCGACGCGGGCGAGCGCAAGAGGCACATGTCGGACCGGCCGTGGCTGGCCGCCACCGCGATGCGGCGCCTGCTGCGACTGCCGCGCGTGTGCGTGCCGCCGGTTCCCGCGGACAGGGAGTGGGCCCTGGCCGCGCTGCGCGCCGACACGACCCTGGCCGCCAGGTCGCTGCGGACCATGCTCGACCTGACGTTCGGCCACGGAAGCCCAGGCGACCTCGACGAGCGCGTGCTGTCGCTGTGGGACGACTTCTCCCTGGACCAGATGGGCACGCTGGCCGACTACCCGTCGACGACCGCCCACGTCATCGCCCTCGGTCAGCTCACGCTCGCCCCGAAGCCGTCCAGGATCGCCATGCGGGTGATGCGCAAGGCGCTCAAGGAGCGTGTCGGCCCGTCGGTCGCGTGGACGACGCAGTCCGCCACCCTCCTCGGGTCGTTCGTGGCTCGGGTGGCGGAGCGCGTCTCGTCCTACGACGCGCACAGCGACGAGGTGGCGCGCCTGGCGATGGCCGAGGAAGCCGACCGGCTCGCAGCGCTCTGGCCGGACCTGCTCGAGCAGGTGACCGCGTGGCCGGGCCGGCCGCTGGGAGGGGACGAAGCCGACGTGGAGCAGGTTCTGTGGGGGCTGTTCCTCGACGCGGTCGCACCGACCCAGACCTGACCGTCCCGAACGTCCCGCCGTCCGCACATTCGAACGGCATGACCGCGAACGTCACCCACCGCAGCACGACGATCCGCAAGCTGCTCGGGCGCACGCAGGAGGTCGCCATCTGGGCGCAGGCCAACCCGGACAGGCTCCCGTCCTCCTACATCGGCGCCGACGACTCCGAGCGGGTGCTGGGCTACTTCCTGGCCCGACAGCGCGTCGAGCAGGCCGCCGGCAGGGGTCACCCCGAGGTGTTCGCCGCGCTGGACGAGGCACTGCCCGGTTGGTCGTGCTCGCGCAAGAGCCCGGAGCACTGGAGCAAGCGGCTGGCCGAGACCAGGAGCACGGCGGAGGGCTCGACCCGGGAGCCGAAGACCTTCCCGGACGACCGTGCCGCTGCTGGCCCTGAGGTCCTCGCGGCGTCGCACTGGGCGCGAGCGAGCTTCCACCCCGAGGTCTACGGCTGGGCCAGGGAGCCCGAGCGGCGCGAGAGGCTCCGCACGATCCCGCACTGGCACGACCCCGAGCGGGCTGCGGCGCCCACCGCCACGAAAGACGACGTGCTGGCCACGCTGCGGCGAGTAGCCCGGGAGATCGCCGACGTCGCGCAGATCCTCGGGGGCGACCCTTCCCAGACCGGCACCACCGACCGGGAGCGGCGTGCCGGGAAGTCGCTGGCGAACGTGCGCTCGTGGGCCCGCTACGGGCTGCACGGGTGGAGCGAGGAGCACACCGCGGTCATGGACGAGGTCTACCCGCGCTGGAATGCCCCGAACAGCCGGGACCGCCTGTGGCGCAAGCGCGCCGCCGAGCTCGCCGCGTACCTCGCGGCCACCGGAACGCTCCCGGCGGGAAGCGCGAAGGCCGGGAACGTGGGCCTGGCCGCGACCCTCGCGCGGTGGCTGAGCAAGCGTCGCTACGAGCTGCGCGCTGGCCTTCCCGCGATGACCCCGGCCCGTGTCGCGTACCTCGACGCTCTCGTCCCCGGCTGGCGCGTCGCCTGATTGGCCTAGGCCCAGTAGACCCCGCACATCTACAGGGACGTGCTGCACCCGACCACCTCCGTCCGAGACGAGGTCCGCCTGACCTGGGCGGGTCGCGACCAGGCCGTGACCTGGGCGGACGGGCGGCTGCAGTGGGGAGCCAGCGCCCCCGTGACCCTCACCCAGGTCGGCCAGTTCGGCGCCGGCACCCCGACGGGCCGGGTCGTGCACGGCATCGGCCACGACGTCCTCGCGCACGTCGCCGCAGCAGAGCCGGCGACGGCGCGGCTGGTCTACATGGACCCTCCGTACAACACAGGCCGGACGTTCAACGCCTACCGCGACCGCGAACCGCGGGCCCTGTGGCTGTCGATGATGCGTCGCACCCTGGCCGCCAGCCGGGCACTGCTGCGACCCGACGGGTCGGTCTGGATCCACCTGGACGACCGGGAGGTCGGCCGAGTACGGCTGCTGGCCGACGAGGAGTACGGGGAGGACAACTTCGTCGCCGACATCGTCTGGGAGCGCAAGAACAAGCCGTCGTTCACGCACGCCCAGATCGCCCAGGTGACCGACCACATCCTGGTGTACGCAGCGGACCGCTCCCGCCTACCCAGGTTCGACACGGGCGAGCGGATCGAGCCGCGGCGGGTGCCGCTGCACAACCCCGGCAACACCGTCGCGGTGCTGACCTTCCCGGCCGGGGCGGTCGAGCTGGGCGTTGACGGGGTCATCGCAGCCGGCGACATGTCGACCCCGAACATCGACACCGAGCTTCTCGACGACGTCATCGTCTCCGGCGGGCGCAACGCGGGACCGTTCCGCATGCGGGGCCCGTTCCGATGGAACCAGGCCCGGCTCGACAAGGAGATCGCCGCAGGAACGCAGCTGCGCTGCGCACGGCTGCCGCTGCGCCCCAACGCGATCACCGGCTCGGGGACACGGTCCTGGACCACGATGTTCACCCGGGCCACCGGCCTGGCGACGAACGAGTCCGCGCGCACGCACTCGCGCGCCCTGTTCGGCACGGACTCCTTCGACACACCGAAGCCGGAGGAACTGCTCGCCCGGATCATCACCACGGCCACCAGCCCCGGGGACCTGGTCGTGGACCCGTTCGCCGGCTCCGGGACGACCGCGGCCGTCGCGCACAAGCTCGGGCGGTCCTGGCTCACGGTCGAGGCTTCCCAGGACGTCGTGGACCGGTACGTGGTCCCGCGCCTGCGCGCTGTGATCGCGGGTCAGGATCCGCGCGGTGCGTCCCTCGAGGTGCTCGACGAGGCTTCGAGCTCCCTGCCGCCGGGCATGAGCGTGCGCCAGAGCCGGCTCGCTGCCCAGTGGGTGGCGCAGCTCGCGCGCGACGGGTCGTTCGCGGGCCTCGACGCTGCAGCTGTTGCCGGCGTCGTCCAGAGGATGCGCGAGGCGTCCTCTGCGACGCGGACCCGGTTGAGGTTCGACGGCGGGGGAGCGTTCACCACGTGGGAGGCGGCATGAGCACGGGCGTCGAGCAGGACTGCGTGCGCGTCGAGTCCGGCGGGCACACGGCGTCCTGGAGTCGGCACGAGGGGTTCGCCGGCGACGCGGCGCTGGTCGCACCGGCGCTGTTCGCCGCCCACGTCGGTCTCGAGGTGCCGATCGGGGACACCACCGTCGTGGCTGGCGACGGCAGCCCGGAGCAGGCCGCGGCAGCCCTCGTGTGCTTCGACCCGGCGCACATCCGGATCGTCGCAGGGCCGTCCCGGCTGCTGCACTGAACAGCCGCGGTCAGCAGGCGCGGTAGGCGCTGAGCACGGCGACGTTCGAGCGCGGTTCGGTTCCCGACGGGTACGCCCACCCGGTCACGGTGTACTCCGTCACGCCGCAGGCCGACTCATTCGAACGCGGGACCGTCGCCCTGAAGATCACCCAGGCGTTCGCTCCGGGGGCGTACGAGCCGAGATTCACACCCACGCCTTCGATGTCGTCGTTCATGGTCGTGACCCCCTCGGGGTTCCTGGCGTTCCCCCACGTGGTCGATCCGGACACGGGCCGGACCCCATCTGGAAGGCCGACCCGGAGCGCGACGTCGTCGTGCTGCACGTCGCTGCCGTTGACGTAGCTCACCAGGTACTCCACCTCGGTACCCGGCGGCACGTACCCCAACAGCTGGCTCCAGCAACCGTCAGGCGGCCGGACGTACACCGTGACCTCCGGGCCGCCGTCCTGCGCGAGCACGGGCGCCACCTCGGCGCACGCCAGCTCGCCCGCCGCAGGGGTCGGTGGCGGTCCCGCGGCCGTCTGGATGACGACCTCGGGTCCGTTCAGCAGGCCTGCGACGATCGCCGCGATCGCGATGACGGCGGAGACGGAGGTCGCGAAGATCGTCGTCTGCCAGCCGATGGGCAGCTTCTTGAAGGAGTGCGCCAGTCGCCGGAGCCCTCGTGCCGGTGCCAGGGGAGTGGCATCCGCCTGCGGCTTCGCCTCTTCGCCATCGTCGACAACGGGGGCATCTGCCGGTGGCTCCGGCTCGCTCGGTGTCGCCGCCGCCGCGGCTGGTGGAGCCGGCGCCTGCGGGGCGGGCGCGGTGGGGGCGTCCTCGTGGTCAGGGTCGTCCTGCTGGCCTGCCGGCGCGGAGTCGGGGTCGGGCATGGTTCTCCAGTCGGGGCGATGAGCTCAACGCCCTCCCGATGACGGTGTTGAGCACGCTGGTGCGAGCGTCGTGCGTGGGCATGGTCGCACTTGGTCTGCGTCGTCTTGCATGGCGGTGACGGGCGGTCGAGATCGACGGGGCGAGCAACTACGTGCGCACAGCGCGCCGATGAGCCCATCACGAGGCGCGCCGAACTAGGGTTCGGGGTGGCTCGCGCCGAACCCTGGCGCCGCGCAAGACCCGAAGGGACCACCGCCGCATGTCCATGCCGTTCGCTCCAGAGGTCACGATCCGGACGGAGGGGGTACCCGACGGCAAGGTCGCAGACTTCCTCACGGGCAAGCACGTCGGTGACACACCCGAGGAGTACGTTCGGCAGAACCTCGAGAAGGCCCTGGTTCGCCAGTACCGCTACGACGCTCGCGACTGTGCGCCGGAGTTCCCGATCAAGGTCGGTTCTTCTCGGAAGCGGGTGGACGTCGTCGTCTTCCAGCCGGGAACACAGCACAAGCAGGAGAACGCGTACATCCTGGTTGAGACTAAGCGTGCCGGAACCAGCCCTTCGAACCGCACTGAGGGCGTCGACCAGCTCCGCAGCTACATGGCCGCCTGCTTGAACGTGAAGTACGGCATCTGGACGAACGGTGACGACCAGTTCTGCCTGGCCAAGCGGGCTGACCGGACCGGTGGCTTCACGTTCGAGGAGATCATCGACGTTCCCGGCTTCGGTCAGACTGAGGCTGACGCGCAGCGACCGCAGCGCAAGGATCTCAAGCCGGCCACTGCTGACAACCTGCTCTTCGCCTTCCGTCGTTGCCACAACTACATCGCTGGCACCGAGGGCAAGCAGAAGCCTGAGGCTTTCTGGGAACTCCTCAAACTGATCTTTTGCAAGATCGAGGACGAGCGCTCCCGGCAGCTCGACTTCTACGTGACGGCCGCAGAACGCTCGAGCGCGACGAGCGCGGCATCCGCCAAGGCGCGAATCCAACGTGCATTCGACGAGAAGGTCCTGACCAAGTACGAGGCGATCTTCCCATCGAGCGACGCAACTATCGATCTGAAGCCGACCGTCGTCGCCTACGTGGTTAGTCAGCTCCAGGGATATTCGCTCCTTCACTCGCCTGTCGACGTCAAGGGAGTGGCGTACGAGGAGATCGTCGGTAGCAACCTTCGTGGAGACCGCGGAGAGTTCTTCACCCCGCGCAACGCCTGCCGCATGGCGGTGACGATGCTCAATCCGCAGCCGCACGAGAAGGTCGTCGATCCAAGTGCGGGGACGGGCGGCTTCCTTATTACAGCGATGAACCATGCACTGCAGCAGATCGAGGTCGACGAGCGCTCGCAGTGGGCCGACCCGTCGCGCGGCACCGACGAAGAGCGTCAAGAGCTGTATCGCCGGCGGCAGGAATACCTCTCGACGAAGGTGCACGCACTTGACCTGAATCCGGGCCTCGTTAGGGCTGCGAAGATGAACATGGTGATGAACAACGACGGTTCGGGTGGCCTTTGGCAGGCCAACACGCTGGCCAACCCCCGCACCTGGGATCCCGAGGCGGCCGCTCGCGTTGCGCTCGGGTCGTTCGACTGTGTCGTCGCGAACCCGCCGTTCGGCGCTAACATTGTCATCGACGACGAGCACGTCCTGGACCAGTACGAGCTCGCGTCGATGTGGGACCGCGATGAGGCTGGGGCGTGGATCCAGCGCATCGACAAGAACGGGGCGCCCGTGCTCCAGAAGAGCCAGCCTCCGGAGATCCTCTTCATCGAGCGCTGCGTGCAGTTGCTCAAGCCTGGAACGGGCCGCTTCGCGCTGGTGATCCCCAACGGGATCCTGAACAACCCCGCGCTTGGGTACGTCCGCGCGTGGCTACTGGCGAACACGCAGATCCTCGCGGTTGTCGACATGGCGCGAGAGCTGTTCCAGCCGAAAAACGACACCCAGACGTCGATGGTCATCGCCCGGCGCTTGTCCTCCGACGAGAAGGCCGCCGCTGGTGCCGGGGCGCTGGAGTATCCGGTCTTCATGGCCGTGACTGAGCGCGTAGGCCACGACAAGCGCGGCAAAGTCATCTACCGGCGGACTGAGACGGGCGACGACGTCCTCGTGACTCGCCTGGAGACCATTTCGGAGATCGATCAGTCCACCGGCGAGGAAGTCCTCACCTCGATTGAGGTGAAGGAGCGGCAGATCGATGATGAGCTGCCAGACGTAGCGACGGCGTACCTCCGTTGGCTTGGGGAGCACCGTTGATTAGCGCAACCGTGCGGTCGAGGGCGGCGCTGTCGTACGACCGGCTCGACGCCAATTTCTTCACGGCTCCCGGCGTTGCGGCGCATGAGCGCATCCTCCTGGCAGAGGCCGCCGGCACGGTGGAGTCTGTGTCTTCGGTCGGTGATTTCGGACGTGTCTGGGACCCGCCTCGCTTCGCACGTGCCTACGCAGCTCCAGCTGAGCCGGGTGTGCCCTACCTCCGGCCCTACGACGTCTTCGACTATCTGCCGTCGACCCAGGATCGACTGTCGTCGGTCCGCAACGCCCATTTCACCCGCCTGATCCCCGGTCGAGGTACGCTGCTTCAGACCTGTTCCGGCAGGAACCTGGGCCCGATTACCGTGGCCGACGACGACCTCGCGGCGTTCGCGTTGAGCCACGACATGATCCGGATCGACATCGACAGCGAAACCGATCGGCACTTCGTGCTGGCGTTTCTCAAGACGCCCACCGGTCAGGCGCTGCTCCGCCGCAGCCGCAGCGGGTCCGTCATCGATCACATCACGACCTCTGACGTGGAGGCGGTGCCCGTCCCGATCCTCGACGCTGCGACCCGAGCCACGGTGATCGAACGAATGGGCGAAGCCGTCGAGCGCTCCTCTTCCGCGCGGTCACGCCTCCGGGGCTTGCTGACGCAGCTTGAGCGTCATCTGCCCACACCGGAGCGTGCGACCCCGGGCCGCGACGGCTGGACGCTCACCTCGTCGAGACTGCGCGGCCGGCTCGACGCGGCCTATTACGACCCGCGGGTCCGCGCCGCCCGGGAACAGGTGCGCGAGGCGGGTGGCGTTCGACTCGGCGACCTGGCCAGTGCGGTCGTTCCGACCCGGTACAAGCGCTACTACGTGGGGCCCGACCACGGCCGCCCGGTCCTCAGCGGCGGACAGATCCTCCAAGCCGAGCCTGTGAACCTCCGCCACGTCTCGGATCGGTCCTTCGCCGATCCATCCCGCTACGTGGTGACCGAGGGAATGACGATCATGGCTGCCGACGGCCGGGCGCAGGGCGGCCAAGGGTCAGCGGCATTGGTCACGGCCGAGAGAGACGGGTGGCTCGCGAGCGAGCACGTCATGCGCTTCGTCCCCCGTCCCGGCGTAAAGCCGGGCCTCGTGTGGCTCTCGCTCGCAGCGCAGCAGACGAAACTCCAGGTGAACGCGCTGTCGTTCGGCTCGGTAATTGACGAGCTCAATGCTGACGACGTTGCTGACGTGAGGGTGCCACCGATCGACGACGAACTCGCGATCGACGCGGAGGCGGCTTGGGCTGAATTCGGCGCCGCGAGCCGCGCAACCGCCGACGCTGTCGCGATCCTTGAGTCCTCTCTCTCTGCATAGAACGACGAAGCGAAGGGCGCGAACGAGCTCTTCACCCACGGCCGAGCGCCGTCATCGTGCGCTCGCGGTGCGGGCGTGACGGGGTGCTCTCTAGGCCGCGGGTGCGCGGAGTGCGGGTGCGTGGCCGGTACCGCGAGAACCCGCCCGACGGGTGGCTTCTCGTCACGACCCGGCATTGGTCGAAGCGGGCCGAGTTCTTGAAGGACGCATGTCCGACACCACCCAGGCACGACCCGGCGCTCGTCGTTCGTCTGCCCGCCGAGCTGCGCGCCCCGTGGCAGGCCTGAGTCGCGGCCGAGGACCAGTCGCTCGCCTCGCTGCTGTGGCTAGTGGCACGGGATTACCTGACTGCTGCAGCTGACCGCCGACGGGATGAGCTCGGCGAGGTACCAGCTGGAGGGACACCGCCGGCCCGAGCGGGTGCTGTAGTCGGCCGTGCCAGCACCCGTCCTCGGTGGTGCGGCGATTGTTGGTTCGGCGTGGTGGCATTGCGCGGGCGATCGAGCCGCTGACCGAGGCGAGCCCGGCAGGCATACGCGCGATGCTTCTCTTGCAGTTCGGCACGATGGCGGGCGGGACTTCCGTGTGATGGTCGGTCAAGGCCGCATCACCCCGGCCTGCTGGTCGCGGGGGTCGGTCAGACGGCGCGCGTGCCGCCCCTCGCGGTCAGGCCGCGAGCTGCGCCTTCTGCCGCAGGAAGCCGACCGCGTCGTCCATCGCCATCGTCTTGATGCCGAAGTGCGCGAGCGCGCCCATGTAGATGCGCCGCGTCGGCTCGTTGTACGAGAACGACGAGCCCTTGAGCAGTCGCGGGTCGAGCACCGCGACCAGCCCGCGGTCGGACGTCGAGCGGATCATCCGGCCGACCGCCTGCTCGAGCAGCAGCGCGGCGTCGACCGCGTAGATCGCGTCGCGGGCCGCCCACTCGCTCATCTTCGTCCGGGCGATCAGGTCCTCGACGCGCGCGTCGTCGACCGGGTTCGCCGCGGCGCGCGGGACGCGGTCGACGATCACCAGCCGGTTCGTCTCGCCGGGGGCGTCCACGCCGGTCATCAGCGACCGGGTCCCGATGAGGATGGAGTGCGTGTCGGCCTTCCACGCCGCGACGATGGACCGGGCCGGCGGGCCGTCCCACTGGGAGTGCACCGCCCAGCCGCGCGAGCGCGTGCGCAGCTCTTCGGCGTACCGGCGCCCTGCCGCCGCGGTCGCGGACAGGATCAGCGCCCCGCCGCCGGACGCGTCCACCAGGGCCGGCATCTTCTCCAGCGCCCACGGCAGGTGCCGCGTCACCTCGAACCGCGGGCGCCCGCCCTTCGTGCTCGACAGGGCTGCGACGTCCGCCGCGGACGCCGCCGAGGGGACGTAGAGCATCGACTCTCGGTACGCGTCCCCGAACGGGGACTCGTAGGCGACCGGGTCGACGCTCAACCCCGCCTGGCGGGCGAACCCGGCCGGCAGGGTCGCAGAGACCGCGACCACCGACAGGGGGATCCGGGGCGCCTTCTCCTCGATCGGTGCCTCGAGGGCAGGGTCGGCCGCCTGTTCCGCCAGCTGGGCCTCCTGCCTCGATCCGGGGTCTGGCAGGTGCCCCTCGTCGACGTGGGTGACCTTGACGGCTGCGGGGTCGGCATCCGGGTCCGCTTGTGTCCACACGTTGGCCTGCAGGGCACCGGAGACGTCGACGGGGGACAGGTTCGCCGACAGCCACGTGTGGTCGCCGGCGGAGTTCTCCTGCACCCACCTGGCGACCCCGGAGCGGTGCTCGGCGATGTCGGAAGCGTCCGCCTTGAGGGAGTCCAGGCGCGCCTTGATGCGCCGGGCGCGCACCTGGTCGCGGTTCCCGGCGGCGCGCACGGCGCGGTTCAGGATGAGCTGGAGGTTGGAGACCCAGTCCTCGATCATCGCGCCGGTGTCGGCCAGCGGGTTCACGTCGTTCGGGAGCCGGAGGGTCTCGCCCTGGCCGCGATGCTGGCGCCACAGCGCCTCGAGCTCCTGCTGCACGTCGCCGGACAGGATCTCGCCGGCCGCCAGGATCGAGGAGACCGCACGGTCGCCGTCGTCCAGGATGCTGCGGGCGCCCCGGACCGCGGACATGATCCGGCGCCCGGAGACCTCGCCTGCGCCCTGGTCACGGACCTTCCCGGGAAGGGCGTGGGCCTCGTCGACGATCACGGCGTCGAACCGGCCGAGCGAGGCGGAGCCGATCACGACCGAGACCCGCTTGGACGCCTGGACGGCCAACAGCGAGTGGTTGGTCACCAGGACGTCGGCGCGGGCGGCCCGCTCCTTGGCTGCCGCGGGCTTGCACAGCTTGGCCATCGGGCAGGACTTCGCCCCGGGGCACTCGCTGGGGGAGACCGACACCTGCGACCAGTCGGCGTCCGTGGCCGCCCCGGGGTAGGAGTGCCGGTCGCCGGGCGCGTCCTCGGCGACCTTGTGCTGGCGCAGCACCCAGTGCACCAGCGCAACGAGCGTCCCGCGGGTGGTGGTGGCGCCCCCGTCCAGCCGCATGACGGTCGGGTCCCCGAGGCCGTCCTCGAGGCGCTCGATCAGGAGGTCCAGGTCGGCGTCGGACGGGGCCCACTGGCCGGTGTCGACCATCTCGCCGAGCAGATCGTGCGCCGTGCCGATGGCCGCCTTGATGCACGACCAGTTCGACCAGCCCTTGAGCACCTCGAAGGTCACCTCGACCCCGGTCGCGGCCTTGACGGCCTCGACGACGACGGGCGCGTCCTTGTCGATGATCTGCGACTGCAGGGCGAGCGACTCGGTCGAGATCACGGCGCGGCGCCCGGTGGTAGCGGCTAGCAGACCGGCCGGGACCCCGTAGGAGAAGCTGTTGTGCGTCGGCGTCAGGCCCGGGCCCGCCAGGAACAGTCTCGTGGGGGAGTCCACACCGATGCAGCGCACGGGCCGGGACGCGACCGGCTCGACCGCCGTGACGTAGACGAGGTTGCGCCGGGAGACGTCCTTGCGCGCCGTGCCGAACGCGGCGATCTTGCGCGGAAGCCGGAACGGCGGCTCGGGCAGGGTGAAGGTCAACCGGTAGCGGGTGCCGGTTGCGCGACGGGTGCGGGCACCGGACGCGTCCCTCTCGCTGATCTTGGCCGGTCCTGAGCGGACGTGGACTCGCACCCCGAGCGAGCGGACCAGCTCTGCGACGTCGTCGGCCAGGCGCGGGTCCGTGACGCTGAACTCCACCCCGCCGTCTCCGCACGCAGAGCCGTCGGTGTCCATGAGGCCCTGCAGCAGGGCCCATCGCTGACGGTAGGAGGCGCGCAGGTAACTGGCGGGGATGTGCTTGGCGCCCAGCACGCCGAGCGCACGCAGTCGCCGGGCGAGGTTGGTGTTCCAGGGCTTCCCGTCACGACGCGTGCCGGCGCGCACGCATGCGCGGCAGCTCCGGTTGGTTGTGGCGGGCTTGCGCTCGATGCGCCAGTCGTCGTGCCCGTACGGGCACAGCGAGCGGTCAGGTGCGACCAAGCGCAGCGTCCAGGCGCTCGCCCTTCGCGTGCCGGTGATGCTCGGCCACTCTGCCTCGAGCAGCGGGCGCATGGCGTCGAGGTCGTCGTGGCCTACGGTGATCGCGCCGAAGATCGAGGTCCCGTCGCCGAGCCAGGCGCCGAGGATGTACGGGGGGACGGGCAGGTCGGCGTCGGCGGCCTGCAGGGCGCCCGCGACCGGCACTGCGTGGTTCAGCTTGGGCGTGGCGGTGCCGACTCGCAGCGTGCCGGCCATCTGCTCGGTGGTGACGATGCTCCACGGTGCCGCGGTGGTGACGCCGTACTTGCGGTCGTCGCACCGGCGGTAGCGGATCGCGGCGGTGACGGAAGGCCACAGGTGCTCGGCGTCAGCGACGATCGAGGTGCCGTCGCTGAACGAGACCCGGTAGCAGGGGCGTTCGTGCTGGACGGGGTGCGCGACGGCCACCGTGATCGGCTGGCCCTGCTCGCCGTAGATGGTGTCGCCGGCGCGCAGGTCACCCATGCGCGTCCACCCGCTGGGCGTGGGGATCGGGGTGTCGACGTCCAGCGCCTTCCCGGAGCCGGTCGGCGCGATACCCACGACCTGCCCGCCGGTCGACGTCAAGGCGGCCCAGATCGACTCCGTGAGAGGCGCCTGACCGCCGCGAGGCGAAGCGGTCGGGATGCCGGTCGAGCGGCGGACCGCGTCGGTCAGGACGTCCAGGACGTCAGGCGCGGCGGGCTCTGGGGCGCTCACTCCTCGTCCAGGGCGTCGCCGCCGGCGTCGGCGCCCGCAGCCAGGGCGGTCGCGAACGTCGCCCGGCGGCGCTCGATCTCGCCGTCGCTCACGGTGGCGAAGTTCCGGGTCCCGGTCGCGATGCCGTTCCCCTGGGCGTACGCGCGGCGCTCTCGCTCCGACATGCCGCCCCACACGCCGAAGCGCTCACCGGCCTCCAACGCCCAGTAGAGGCACTCGACCCTGACCTCACAGCGACGGCAGACGCGCTTCGCCTCGCTGGTCGGGCCGCCCTTGTCGGGGAAGAACAGGTCCGGATCGACCTGCGCGCACAGCGCGCTGTCGGCCCACCCCTCCTGCCCCTCGGGCACCAGAGCCGCGGCGGTCTGCACCGTGGTCTCGGTCGTCGCGCTGTCAGCGGTCACTGGGCACCTCCACGTGATGTGGATGTGCGGCGCAGGCCCGGTGCTCGGCGGTGCCAGCGCCAGACTCGCGGGTCGACGAACCACGCGCGGTGCAGCACCCAGGTGAAGGCGACCAGCAGCGTGATGGTGAGCATCTCGCTGTAGACGACCTGAGCGAGCAGCGCTACCGCGGCCCAGCGGTACCACGTGCGCCCCTGCCGTAGCAGGGTGAGGGTCGCCACCGCCGGCAGGAGCAGGGTCACCTGCACCAGCAGCGGCGGCCCGCCGAGCTGGTACACGGCGATCGGCGCGGAGACCGCGACCAGGGCACCGACGAAGCTGACCGCCCACGGGCGGGCGCGGGGCGTGAGCTCGCTGGCCCGTCGGGCGGCAGCGAGCAGCAGGTCTCTTGCGGAAGTCACCTGAGGTGGATGTGCGGCACCGGGCACGCCGCGCGCCGCCCGCGTCTTCTCCGGGCGTCCTGCCGCACATTCACGGGACATGGCTTCCGCGCAGCGCTACCACCTAACCCCGCGCCCGGCCCTGACACCGGAGCAGCAGGCCACCACCGCCGGGCGGCTGGTCCTGGCCGCCTCGATCGCCATGCGGATGCTCCAGCTCAGCAAGGTCCGCCGCTGGCACGACCTGGGCAGGGACCTGTCCGGCGCCCGGCAGGACGTCATGCTCGAGCCGGACCAGGCCGCAGCGCTCACCGAGTTCGACGAGCTGCTGCACCTGCTCTACAACCCGGTCAGAGACGAGGACCCGCCGGCGGTGTTCCTCCAGGTCTGCCTGTCCTGCGGGGCCTGGTCGCTGCTGTCGGTGCCGAAGGGCAAGTCCGGCAGCTCCTCGAAGAAGTGCAACCTCACCCAGCACTGCCCGGGGCCCACGACGAAGGCGTCCGCGGCCCAGGCTCGCGCCGCGATCGCGCTCGTCAAGGAGAAGAAGCCCGCTGCCTGATGCGGGTTCGCGGCAGTGCCGCACATCCACAGGGCATGAACTTCGCCAAGCGCCTGCTCGTGGTCGCCGTGGCCGCGATCGTGTTGTCGTTCTTCGTGGTGCTGGGGGGCAACGGCGGGCTGTTCGGCGGTCTGCCCTCCCGGGTCGTGGACACGCTCAGCGACGCGTGGAACCACCGCCCGGCGGGGTACTCCCGGGCCGCGGGCACGCCTGGGCCGGGCCTCACGCTCGAGGGTGCCGACATGGGCGGCCTGGCCGACCAGGCGGCCGCCGTGCGGGTCGTGACCAACCCGGCCCAGGGGTACGAGCCGGACGCGTTCGGTGAGGACTGGGCGAGCGCCGGCGGGGGCTGCACCGTTCGTGACGAGGTCCTGGCGCGCGACCTCGCCGATGTCACCTACTCCGAAGGGTCGCGCTGCCAGGTCGCCACGGGCACCCTGGTCGACCCGTATCGCGGCTTCGAGGTCGCCTTCACGCGCGGCCGCGCGACCAGCAGCGCCGTCCAGATCGACCACGTCCTGGCGCGGGCGACGGCTTGGCGCACCGGCGCGAACGACTGGTCTGCCGAGCAGCGCGAGGCGTTCTCCAACGACACCCTCAACCTGCTCGCCGTCGACGGCCCGTCGAACGCGGCGAAGTCCGACAAGACCCTGAGCGAGTTCGCCAGCGCGACCATCGACGGCACGCCGGCGCTGGCAGAGGCCGGACGGTGCGACTTCACCGCACGGTACGTCTCGGTCGTCGTGAAGTACGGGCTCGGGATGTACCAGGCCGACAAGGACTACGCGGTCGCCACGCTGCGGGAGTGCGCGGCATGAGTGCCCGACCCACCGAGCCTGTGGACCTCGTGCTCGCCGCCCAGCAGGGCGTCGACCCGGGCGACCTGGTCGTCGAACCCTCCCACGAGGTGCTGCGCGAGACCGCCCGCGCCGCCAGCCTGCTCGTCGGCGCCCGGATGCGGCACCGGGCTCCCTGCCTGACCGCAGGCGTCGAGTGGCGCGTCGAGTCCGGGACGCTGACCTTCGACACCGGGGCGGGCGGACGCCTGCCACCGGCGCTCGTCTGCGCGGGCACCGAGACGCTCTCCGGTGGCACCTGGGCCTTGTGGAGCGACCTGTGGGACGGCGCCGATCCTGCCGGCCAGCGCCAGGTCACCGCGGAGCTGCTGGCCCTGCTCACGGCACCGGCGGTCGCGGCATGAGGGGGTCGCGAGTCCCCGCACATCTACCCGGCATGACACGAGACATCGCCACCGCACGCCGTGTGCCAGCAGGAGTCCGCACCGGCGGGCAGTTCGCCGTGAGCGCCCGGGCCGAGGCCGTCCTGGACCTCGAGCCGATGGTCGTCGACGAGGTGGTCCCGGCGTCCGACGAGCCCGAGGACCTGACGCCCGAGCAGCTGGCCGTGCAGGCTCTGATGGCTGCCCGCCACCACACGCGCACCCGCGGCCTGCGCTTCACCGACCCGCGCGACATCGCCCAGTCCACGATGCTGACCGCGCTGGAGGCCCGCGCCAAGAACCCGGACCGGGTGGTCACGCCGGCCTACGTGCACCAGATCGCCTCGGGACACGTCGCGATCGCCCTGCGCGGTGCGATGCGCGTCGAGGACCGCAAGGCGAAGGGCATCTACGACGTGAAGGTCCGTGAGCTCGAGGAGTCGCTCGGGCGCAAGACGACGGGCCACGAGCGCGCCGCGATCGCCCGTCGGATCCGCGACACCTGGGGTGACGACCAGCCCGACGAGCGCAAGCGCGCCACCATGAAGCGGCACCGGCCGTCCGAGAGGTTCGTCGAGCTGTCCGAGATGCGCGTGCACTCGCTGGACGCGCCGACCGGCCGCGAGGGTGACGGCACGCTGGGCGACACGATCTCGCAGTCGCTGCGTCACGCCGCCGTGGAGTCCGAGGCGATCGACCCCGACTCGGTCGCGGGTGCCGTCCTCGCCCAGGCGGAGGGGCAGCACTACTCGGTCGACAGCCGGGGCCGGGCCAGCGTGGTGCAGAGCGCCCGGAAGAAGGCCGCCGCGAAGGACCGCCTGTGGGAGGCCTTCACCGAGATGTCCGGCGTGCCCGAGGTCGAGGCGGGCTCGATGGGTCCGTCGACGCGACGCGACGCCGCAGCGGTGATGACCGCAGGGGGTGGGGTCCTGGCGGCCTGCCGCGACTGGGACAACGCCGAGGAGACCCCCGCGGTGCGTGCGCTGTTCGCCCCGTTCGGCCGGATCTCGCCGGACGAGAAGGACGAGGTCGTGGAGCTCCTGCGGCGCCACTCCGCGTACGCCGACGACCTGTGGGAGTCGGCGTGCAGGGCCGCGGGCCGGGCGTCGGCGGCGGCCTGAACCAGGCCCCGCACATCTACAGGCAGACCGGGCAGGGCCGGAGCTGACCAGCCACCGTCCCCGCCATCAGCACCGGGGTACCGAGCAGCAGGAGCCGATGTGAACTCGAGCGTCAACCTCGTCGGGGCGTGGACCACGTTCTGGAACGCGATCAACCAGGGCAGCTTCTCGCGCCTGATGACGATCATCACCGTGCTGGGCGTCTGCGCGGTCGTCTTCGCCGGACTCGGGTTCCTGTGGCGCAAGCGGCGCAACAACGGCGGTGACGCCAAGGGCCTGTGGTGGTCGCTGGGGCTCGGAGCGGCCGCCTCCGCACCCAACTTCCTGATCCCGATCGTGCTGACCGTCCTCGACCTGGTGATCAACATCATCGCGGGGTTCTTCAAGTCACTGGCCGGCTGAGCAGCTCCCCGCCCCGCGGCCATCTGCCGGGCGGGGAGCTGCTCCGCGCACGCCGCCTCGGACCACCGGAAGGCCACCTTCGCCCATGATGTCGACCTACTCGCTCACCCACCTCACCGGCAAGCCCGCCCAGGCGAACCGGATCGCCGTCGTGCAGGGGTTCGAGGCGAAGCGGCGCACGTGGATCGCGCTGGTGGTCGGGGGCTTCGCCCTGCTCATGGTCACCGCGATCACCTGGCCGCTGCTCAGCGTCGTGGCGATCCTGCCCGGGGCCGCAGCAGGGATCGCGGTCGTGTCGGCGCTGCTGGTGCGGTCCAGGAGCGAGCCCGAACGGCTGTGGATCGCGTCGCGTCGCGACAGGCTGCGCTCGGACGCCGGGACGTTCTACGTCGGCGGCGAGCCGGTCGACCCGACCGCGACCGAGGTGTTCGTCCTCGTGCGCGGGACTGTGCCGGGCGAGCCCGTGCCACCCGAGCGCGACGCCCACGCGACCGAGCCCGTCCGGCAGATGGAGGCCGCCTGGTGAGCCGCCTGCTGCGCCGCGCCCTCGCCGTGCTCCTGCTGGGCACGGCGGTCTTCGCCGCCGCACCGAGCGCGACCGCGGCCGAACCCGCCACCTCGGGGACCGGCACGTCGGCCGTGGCCGCGCTGCCGGCTACTGGTCCGCTCGCCATGGCGCCGGACGTGACGTGGTGCCGCAACAGCTCCGTCTCGTACGAAGAGCGACTCGATAGCGGGTGCTTCGGGGGTCGCACCGCGTCGGCTGTCTACCTGCCCTCGGAGCGGTGGTCCGACGCCGCGAGCTCGTTGCACTCGCGCAAGATCGGCGGCATCACGAACATGGTCACCGACCTGTCGACGACGCTGCAGCGCGACGCGACGTTCCCGACCTACATCTCCTTCGGCAACACCCTCTGGGCCTGGACCACCTCCTGGGTCTCGGGCGCCGTGCGGATGGACTTCATGTACAGCCTCGGCGCCAGTGTCGACGGGATCGTCGCAGGGGTCGGCTCAGCGCTCCTGGCCTCGCCGCTGATCGCCGCCATCATCGTCGTCGCGCTGTGTGTCGTGCTCTGGCGCGCCATGCGCGGCCGCGGCAACCCCGTCGCCTACCTGGCGCGCGCCATGCTCACCGTCGGCGTGCTGGCCGCGATGGTGTTCGGGGCCTCGAGCTCCACCACCACCGAGGCGGGCGCCTACCAGGCCGGGACGCTGTCGCCGGGGTGGCTGGCGCAGACCGCGAACAGCGTGATCTCCTCCCTGGCATCCGCGCCGGCCGCCGCGCTCACCGCCAACGTCACCTCCGTGCCCGGTGCCGCGGACTCCTCCGTCTCCGGAGCGCTGTCCTGCCAGGCGTATGTCGCAAGGCTCAACGAGCAGTACGTCACGTCCGCCGGCGGCGCCTCGCAGCTGGCGTCGAAGATGGAGTCCTCCGTGCCGATGCTGCTGTCGCGCATGTGGGAGCAGACCGGCCTGCAGGCGTGGAAGGTCGCGCAGTTCGGCGGGGGGAACGAGTACGGCGAGTGGTCGTACTGCCGCCTGCTCGAGGAGCGCGCCGGCATCTCCGCCGCGCAGCAGGCGGCGTTCACCCTGAACGCCGGCGGCGTCGTCCCTGCGACGAACCCCGACGCCGCCCCCTGGGGCACCGGCTCCGACAACGACGCCGAGGACCGCAACCTCATCGCCTGGGCAGCCTGCCGCCTCGACGAGTCGGGCACCTGGACCGTCGACTCCGGCTGGAGCGGCGTCTCGGAGAAGTCCATCACCGCCGACGACTGCTCGAAGTGGTGGAACGACGACTACTTCACCGGCTCGGGCGAGAACACCGCCGGCATCATCAGCCAGGGCGGGAGCAACTTCGACTGGGGCGGCAAGCCGTCGGAGACGATCAACCGCACCGGGTCCCAGCCCGAGGTCCGTAACTACCTGCTCTCGCTGCACGGCGCCGGCTCGTCCGCGGGCGGCAACCTCGTCCTGGTCGCCTCGTACGTGATCTCGGCGCTGATCACCCTGGTGGTCTTCGGGCTGCTGTCCCTGGGCATCCTGTTCTTCAAGCTCTCGATGGTCGTCATGACCTTCTCGGTCGTGTTCACTCTGGTGCGCGACCTGCTGCCGAGCGAGGGTCCGTCTGCCACCGGCAAGCTCCTGCGGTCCTACGTCGGCGTCGCGTTCGGCGTGTTCGGGATCGGCCTCGTCCTCGCCCTGGTGACGATGTTGACCGCACTGGTCGTCTCCGGCGCCTCGGCCCAGTTCGGCGGCGGTTCCGTGGCCACCATGATGTGGACCGGGGTCGCCCCGCTGGTCTCCCTGTGGGCACTGCACTGGGTGTTCACGAAGGTCCTGAAGATGCCCTCGCCGCTGTCGGTCACCGGGGCGAGTGCGTGGGGCAAGGCAGCGGCTGGCGGCGCGGTGGGTGGTGCGCTCGGCGCCGGGACTGCCGAGATGCTGGCCCGCCGCGGCGGGCACGTGGCCCGGTCCGGTGCCCGCATGGCGGGCCAGACGCTCACGAACCGCATGCGCTCCAACCGTGGCGAGGGCCCCGGCAGGGGCGGGCGGCCGAGCCGTGCCGGGCGCTCGCGTGGCACGGAGCTGGCCGCTGTCGGCGCCGCGGGGGCCGCCGGCGCCGCTGTCGGAGCCGCGACCGACGGTGGAGCGGGGCAGCGTCCGCCGTCGCGGCCAGGGCGGGGCGCGCGGGGCGCCGAAGGCGCCGGCCGGCGCCAGCCCTCGCCGCAGCGCGCTGCCCGCGTGGAGAAGACCGCGGAGAACGCTGACGCGTCGGTGGCCGAGCGGCGAAAGCGGCGACGTGCGGTCCGCGACGCCCGCCGCGAGGCAGCCGACCGCGCGGGCATCTCGATGGGGGAGTACCGGGCACAGCGTGCGATCGGATGGGCCGCCTCCAAGGAGGCCCGCGCGCGGCTGGCCGCCAGGGCTCGCAAGAACGCGGCGGCCAGCCGCCGCGGCTACGGCGGCGGCGTCGCCGGCAACGTCGTCGAGGGCGTGCAGCAGCGCGTGGCCGAGGCCCGGGCTGCGTTCGCGGCGGCCCCGGTGCGGTCCTCGCTGCGTGTGGTGAAGGGTGCCGCCAAGGTCGCGGGGATCGGGGCGGCGGTCGTCCTCACCGGCGGAGCCGCGCTGCCGGTCGCGGCAGCGCTCAGCGCCCGCAAGCAGATCACGGCCACGCGCCGTGCTCAGCGTCGCGCGGTCGAGAACCATGAGCGGCGCCTCGAGGAGGCCTCGCAGGCGAAGCAGCTGGAGGAGGCGGCCGCCCAGCAGCGCGACGCCGAGAGCGCGCAGGCGGGGGCCGCGGCCGCCGGGCCCCAGCCGACGCAGGGGCCCGCCCCCCAGAGCGCCGGGGCGCCTGCGCCGCGGCGCGCTGGCCGCCCACGCGTCGCGACGGCGCGCCCCCGCCCACGCAGGGCGGCTGCCGCGCGGGTCGCCGGCGGGCGCCGGTCCGGACCGGGAGCGCAGTGGTGACCACCCAGTGGAGGACGACATGACCTACCAGCTGCCGCCGCAGCAGCCACGCACCGGGGACGGGCGGTACAGCACCGTCCCCCGCGGCGAGTCGACAGCCACCCTCACCGTCCCCGACCGGGAGTACAACGCGGAGGGCACCTTCGCGTTCCCGCCCATCGCGCGCTCGTACGAGCAGCTCGTCGACTTCTGGATGACCGTCCCCGTCCCGGACCAGGTGCTGCACCAGCTGCGGGCCGAGTACAGCAACGCGCAGTACGACTGGCGTGCGGCGCGGATCCTGGCGGAGCACCCGGAACCGGAGAAGTTCCGGTACGGGGCCATCACCGACGCGTGGAACGCCTGGTTCCGCAGGATCAACGACTTCGAGGTCGACCTGAAGGCTGAGCACCCGGCGGAGATCAGCCCGGAGCTCGCGCGCCCGATCGCCCGTGCCACCATGCTCGTCCGCCAGGCCCGCAAGCTCGAACCGCAGGTCCCGGGCGTCACCGACGCGGTCATGGACACCCCGCTGAACCTGTCCATCCTCGGCTGCCCGACCGTCGGCTCGATGCTCGAGCTGTACCCGACGCTCGACCTGCCCGAGACGACCTGGGGCGACCAGGCCACCGAGTTCGCCGCGGTGGCCGCCGACAAGCTCGAAGAGCTGGTGGAGCTCCTCGGAGCGACGGAGGCCCCGCAGTCGCAGTGACCCTCGCGCTTTCGGCGCATGTTGACGCGGCGAGGCACCCACCCAAGGAGACCGTCACGTGATCACACCGCACCCGCGAGGGCTCTCGACGCTGCGCGCGCGCTGGCGCGCCTCGCGCGGCGTCACGCTCGTCGAGCTCCTGGTCTCCATGGTGATCGGGACCATGACGGCGTTCGTCGTGCTGTCCGTGCTGACCTCGATGGGTCTGCTCGTGACCCGGTCGGTCTCCACGACCACCACCCTGTCCCAGCTCGAAGACGCCTCAGGCCAGCTGCTGCGCGACGTCAACGACGGCAAGCGCATCCTGGTCGCCGACGAGGACGCCCTGACCGTCCAGGTCGTGCGCGACGCGGTGTGCACGCAGCGCGCCTGGTCCATCGACGGACCCGACCTCGTCGTCGAGACCACGACCTACACGACCGAGCGCTGCAGCGGGGGATCGACCACTGCCCGGATGGCAGTCGTCGACGGCCTGTTCACCGCGACGGCGCCGTTCAAGTTCTACTCCGCGCTGTCCCAGTCCTTCCCCATGACCTTCCCGGTCGCCCTGAACGAGGTCACCCGCGTCACCTGGGACCTGACCGCCCAGCCGACGTACCCGAACGCGCGCGAGGCGAAGATCTCCTCCGGTGCCGCGTTCACCGGCCGCGGCGCCTCCTCGGACGGGACCGGCACCCAGGTCAACGACGCCACCCGCCCCGTCCTTCAGGTCACGACCGCCCGGGTCGGGGTCGACCAGCCGGCGCTGAAGTGGACGGACACCAGCCCCGAACTCACCAAGGCGTGGACGGTCTACCGGATCGCGAACCCCGAGGGCACCGGGTCCGGGATGGCCGCCACGTGGGAGGCGGTGATGCGTCTGGGGCCGACGATGCTCACCTGGACCGACAACACGCTGCCCGACGGGTACACCGCGCAGTACACCGTTCAGGCCACGCTCACCGACGACCGGCAGGGCCCCGCCTCGAACCAGGTCGCCACGGGCCTTCGCCCGGCCGCGCCCACGACCACGGCGACCGGGCAGCAGGCCGGCATCTCCGTCGCCTGGACGCGGCCCGCGGGCGCCGACTCCTTCGACCTGTACCGCGACGGCACCCTGTGGCGCACCTGGCCGCAGATGAAGAGCGACGGCGTCGACATCTCCGCAACGACGGTCACCTGGATCGACGCGACCGGCGTCGGGCACACCCACGACTACCGGATCGTCGCCGTCAACCGGTGGGAGCGCGCGGCCACCGCAAGCCGAGGCGCCGCAGACGCCGGCGCGCAGACGAACCAGGTCTCCACGTCCACCGCCCAGGACGCCGCGCTCGGCGAGCCCGGCCTGACCGCGACCCGCGTGCTGTCGGCGGTGCGCGTGGAGGCCGGGGCGTTCACGGCGCCCGCCGCGCCGACGGCGACGGCCAGCCCGACGACGACCTGGTCGAACGTCATCACCTGGGCGCCGGCCGCCTGGGTCGGTAGCGGTCCGACCACCAAGGGCGGTGTGCACCGCGACCGAGGGTGGGAGGTCCGCTGGCACGAGCGCGACGACAGCTACCAGAACCTGTGGGTCGGCACGGGCGAGGTCCCGCGCACCTCGACGAGCAAGGAGCACACCGGCCGTACCCCGGGCATGCGGGACTCGTACGCCGTGCGCACCTGCAACGCCTCGGGCTGCAGCGCGTACACCCCGGGCATGTACCCGATCCAGCGGCCGGCCGCCCCGGCATGCTCGGCGTCGGGGATCAGCACCCGCGCGATGACGGTCACCGTGACACGACCGGAGCAGTTCACGGCGTACACGAGCACGTCGCTGACCGGCGGGACGAAGGCCGCCGGTGCGGCAGGCATCTCCGGGCTGGGGGAGGCGAACAAGACCGACTGGGCGGTCGACGGCCTCGCGCACGCCACGGGGCAGGCGTTCTCGGTCCGGAACCGGAACGCCTCGACCGCGAACGACGGATGGTCGGACGCGGGATCCTGCCGGCCGGTGACCGCGCTGCTCGCGATCCAGATCGACGGGCTCGCCTCGAGCACCCGCGCCATCGAGGCGAACGCCGCAGCGACGAACGGCTCGAGTCGGAACATCACCCTTGAGGGCGTCCAGACGGTCGCCGGCACCCACGGGCGCTGGGACCCACTGCGCCACAACACGGGGTTCACGGTCACGGCGCGCAACAGCGACGGCGTGAACGACGTCGCCGATCAGCGCACGATCGCCACCCAGCGGCTGACCGTGGCGACACCGGCGGCGCCGTCCTGCTCGGCCAGCCGGGACGGGCAGTATGCGCCGACGACGGTGCGGTTCTCCTCGAACGGGTCGCTGTCGCGCACGAGCGCATCGGCGACCTCGGCCGGCTACTACTCCGCTACGGCGACCGCGACCAACACGAACAGCGACGGCTTCAACACGGTGTCCGCGAGCTCGTACAGCTCGTGCGGCGTGACCGTCGAAGCGCGGCCCACGCCGACGAACACCGGTGCGACACCGGGCGCCGCGTCGAGCACGTGCGCGCCATACCGGTCCGCAGGCGCCGTGATCGACGGCATCAACGCAAGCATGTCCGGGGCAAACGCGGGCGCTGGCTTCACCATCGGCGGCCCGAAGTCGGGGTCCTACTCGGCCGACCGTGGCACCTACATCCGCGGACAGGCATCGGATCGCACCCTGTCATGCGCGTTCTACCGGGCGCACCCGATCAACTGGGCGCTCGACGGCACCTACACCGAGTTCGACTACTGGGGCTCGATGATGTGGAACATGTCGGGCGGCGGCGCCGTGTGACGGCGGCCGATCGGGTGACTGGGGTGCGGCGGTGCCGGAGGTTGACCTGAGCGGGTGAAATCCTCCGTGATGCCAAGCGGGTCGACAGGCGCCGCACATATAGGCGCCAGCAGCAAGGGAACGGCCCGAGCGGCGAGGGACAGGAGAAGGACATGACCACCAAGCGCAACCGCTGGATCGCGGTCATCGCCGCCGTCGTTGTCGTGATCGGCGGCGCCTTCGCCATCGCCGCCGTCGTCGGCGGCGATGCACCGGTCGACGCGACGCCGCGCCCCTCGACCACAGCGTCCACCGAGCCCGAGCCGCGGGCCACGCCCGCGCCGACCGAGGCTGCGACTCCGGAGCCGGTGGTGCCGACCGAGCCCGGCGCGATCGTCCCCGCCGACATGGTGGAGGCGGCGCGCGCCGCCGGCGCGCTGGTCTACGTCTCGCCCAACGGCGACGGCGCAGGCGTCGTGATCGAGACCGGGGTCATGCCTGACGCTGTGGTCGCGGACGCGGCCGCCGCCCCTCGGACCATCGGCGGGATGAGCGATGTCGGTGCGGTTCTGAACACGGTCGACGGCATCTGGAGGGCGCTCGACGACGCTGGGGTGCCCGCCCTGTTCATCATCCCGAGCGGCGCCGCGACGGACGGCGCGTTCATGCCGGATGGCTTCTCGGTAAAGGGCTCGACTCTGGCGGTCGGCGCGCCGCAGGTGGTCAGGAAGCCGAAGGCCGACGTCCTCGCGGCAGCCGAGGCATACATCGCAGCGAACCCCGGCACGCTCCTGATCGACCTGACGGCGTGACGAACGCCCCGGCGGTGCCAGGCCTTCGGGCCTGCGCCCCCGGGGCGTCTCGCGTTGGTCACCCGATCTAGATGTGCGGCACGAGCCGCTCCTGCAGGGCCTACTCCTTCACCCGCCCGCAGGAGCGGCAGATGCGGTAACTGGGGTCCGTCTCGACCCCGCACTGCGGGCACCAGTAGACGTTGCGCGTCGTCATCCTCCGCTTGAGTCGCGCCACGCCACTGGCACCGCCGACGAAGCACGCGACCCCGACGATGAACGACCAGAAGCCGTTCCAGTGCAGCGCGCCGTTCGCGAACGCGGCGCCCATCACCCCCGCGATGAAGCCGGCTCCGGCAGCGAACAGCCAGCCCAAGCACCCGAGGCGACTCCACGTCTCTCCGGGGTTCCCGTACCCCTCGCCCTGCTCGTAACTCATCCTGCAGCCCTCCCTGGCTCGTCGTGCTTCCAGCGAGCACGATGCTGGAAGAGCGCAGGCACCACGCCGCAGGACGTCAGTCCCTTGTCCGCGGGGTCACGACCTCGCCGGTCCTCAAGGTTCACCCATCCGCTTCCGCCAGCGGGGGCGCGGCGTTCAGGCCTGCTCGTCCGGTTCGTCCAGACCGAGCTGGTCCTCGATCTCGGGGTAGGTCGCGGCGAGGCGGACCCGGACCCACCGAGGCAACGCGCGCAGGTGCGTGTTGTCGAGCATCGCGAGCACGTCCTGCAGCGGCGGCGGGATGTAGACCAGCCGGTCGTCTGCCGGCGTGAGGAGGGACGGGAACCGGTCGAGGTACTCCGCCGCGCGGTCGTCGAGCAGGCGCCGGCGCCAGGGGGCGACCGAGTCGAGGATCGCCTCGGCGGCTTCGATCGAGGACGCCTCGGTGGTCTCCGCCACCGCTTCGGGGCTCTCGTCCTGGCCGAGCAGCCTCTGCGCCGCAGCGAGGAAGTCGGGGGAGGTCACCTGGGCGTAGGCGGCGCCGGTGACCTGCTGGAACTCAGCCACGAGCGCTGGTGCCGGCCGGAGGCCGTCTCGGCGCTCCCACCAGTCGTCCTTCGAGTCGTCCGTAACGAAGACGACGGCGCGCCGGGTGGCAGCGGCGTGCTCCAGGAGCTCGGCCCAGAGGAGGTAGTCGCCGGCCTGGAGCATCGGGGTGCTCTTGGCCTTGGCGTCCTCCCAACCTGGCGGGATCTGGTTCGGGCCGCGATGCTCGACGAACTCCGCAACGCGCGCGCGGACGGTGGTGGCGTCGGGCGCCGGCAGGATGCGGCCGTCGTACAGCTCCTCGAGCGCGGCCATGACCGAGTCGTCGTCCGCGGTGACGAGCGCGTGGTCGCCCCGCTGCACGGCGTCCAGCCCGGTGAGCATCGCCTCGACGTGCTGGTCCACCACCTGGCGGAGTCCGGCGAGGCGGTCGGCGTGCAGGTGGCGGCTCGCGAAGCGGGCGGAGGGCAGCCCCTTGACGGCCTCGAGGTCCTTGCGCAGCGCCGCGTAGGTGTCGGCGAGGCTGGACCGGACGGCGGGCGCGTTGCGGGTCACCTCGGTGGCGACCTGGAACGGCATGACGAGCCGTTCGCGGACCGAGCTCAGGACCGTCAGCCAGCTCTCCCTCGTGTCGGCGCCGACCCGGTACAGGTTCAGCAGGACGCTGGAGTCCAGGACGATGAGCGCCGAGGCGAACACGTCGTCGAGGTCGGCTGCGGCCGGTGGCGCGGGCACCAGGGGACGGGTCACCACGGCAGTCTGGCAGCACGGTGGTCGGCAGCGGGCGCGTTCGCTGGCGTCCGGCACACTGCCCGACGCCAGCGCTCTCCTCCCAGCCCACCGCCGGCTACGCGACCCCTTCGCCGCCGGGGACCGGTATCGCGTGTGCATCACGGCTCCGGCCATCAGTCAGGGCGCACGATCGGCCGCGCAATCCTCTAGTCCAGCAGGTCGATGACCCCGCGCGGGGTCGCTTCCGGCGAAGACCATTCGTTGTCGTGAAAGTCATCGAAGTCCCTGACGCGTCGTGTCGAGCCTTCCTACCGTCTAAGCGTGTGCATAGGGCACACCAAGGATCGACGGGAGCCACACCATGCGTGCGAAACGAACGTTCGTAGCGACCCTGACAGGCCTATCCCTCTGCGCCGTCGGCGTCGCCGGCGCTGCATCGGCGTCGGAGAGCGACGGCTACCGCGGCCTGCCCCCGACCGCCGAGGTCGGCCCGATCGAGACCCCCGACGATCTGCTGAAGTACGCCGAAGCCATCCCGGTCGACGAACTCGACGGCCTGACCGAGAACCGCGTGCCCGAGGACGTCCAGGCACTCGCCGACCGGCTCTGGGACGAGCAGCCGGAGGGCTTCGGCGATGTCGCCTGGGACGCCGAGACGGGCGAGGCCACGCTCTGGTGGCACGGGGAGGTCCCCGCGGACGTGGCCGAGGACGTGGAACTGCTGGCGGTGCCGGCCCAGATCGCGGCGATGACGTACTCCAAGGCAGAACTGAACGCCGCGGCGTCCGACATGGTCAGCGCCGGCGGGGAGATCTCGACCGCAGCCCCCAAGGTGGACGGCACCGGCATCGAGATCTCGTTCGACGACTCGATCGCACGGCGTGGAGCACCGGCGGTGCCCGACTCGCCGTACCCGATTGAGGTCACCGAGCCCGTGGACGCTTCGCCCGCGGGCGGCGACGACCGCTACCAGACGCCGTACCCGCCGTACGCCGGCGGCGCCTCGATCATCAACGGCACCGGCTGGGTGAAGATCTGCTCGACCGGCTGGCCGGTCCTCATCGACAACCCCGCACCGCTCCTCCAGCGCAAGTACGGGATGATGTTCGCATCGCACTGCGTCACGGACACCGCATCTAGCTACTGGACCACGTGGCCGTCGGAGGAGTACTCGGGCAGCCGCTTCTTCGTCGGGTACACCTCGCTGTCGACCTACCGCTACGGCGCAGGCGACGCAGCCATCATGGTGAACGACCCCACCGTCTCCGGCGTCTCTGACCCCACCAAGCTGTACTACCCGTACGTGTACGTCGGTGGGCCGGACAGCGGCGGTCGCTACATCATCACCGGCACGGCCGCGCCCGTCATCGGGGCGAACTGGTGCATGAGTGGCGCACCGAGCGGCACGACCTGCAACAACAAGATCACCGCGACGAACTCCTACGTCAACTACGGGCCTGCCTACCCGACGGCCGGACCGCTGGTGCGCACTGAGTCGGTCAGCGGCCTGGCGAACGTGGGCGAGGGCGACAGCGGCGGCCCGGCCATCCTGCTGGCCACCTCCGGCGGCCCGTACGCCCAGGTCACGGGCATCATCTCCGGCATGGCCAACGGTCAGTCCGGCATCTGCCAGGCGACCAACGACGGGAGACTGTGCAGCAGCACGGCCTTCATCTCGCCGTACGCCCTCATCCGGGACGCCATGGGCATCCGGGCCATGACGTCCAGCAACTACACCGAGTAGCGGCCGCGGCGGCGTGGTGTGCTCAGCCGCAGTTGGGCATCACGTACACCACGCCGTCCACCCGGTGGGGCGTGGTCTCGCACTCGAGCACGGTGCCGGAGCTCCTCAACCACAGGATCGCGACCAACGCGGCGACCAGGAGCAGTGCCCCCAGAATGAGGCCAGCTGCCCAGCGGGCTCGTCGGCTCATCACGTGGCTCCTCTCGCCAGCTTCTGCAGTTCGAGGTTACGCGGTGCGATCCCGCGGGGTAACCGCGGGGCGCAAGTCGACTCAGGCTTCTTGCCAGCACACGCGTCGAAGGGATGTGCGGGGCGCCGCCGGCCAGGGGGAGTGCGGCGGCGCCCCACGCGATGACCCTAGCGAGCGGACCAGAGCCGTCATGCCGGTGACGTGCAGGACCACCCGATCGGCACAGCCGTACGTGCCTGACATCCTCCGCCCCTGCCTTCGAGGCGCCGGCCCGCCGTGGCCCCGTTCCCGGATTGCCACGGTTCACTCAGGTGGGAACCCGCGCGCGACGAGCGCCTCGCGCCGCTGCGGCGGCAACGATCCGGAGCGCAGCTCGGCACGCCGGCGGGACGCCCACAGCCCGAGCCGCAGCCCGTCTGCCGTCACGTGGGCGGTTGGGACCCGCGGGTGCCCGTGCTCGGCGATGAAGGCATCGAGAGCGGCGAGCCCGCTCGACCACAAGGCGCCGTTGTCCCGCGCCCTCCAGGTGAAGCGACGGCTCTCGAGCGCCTTCGTGCGCTCAGGCGCGAGCTTGCCCTGGGCGTGCAGGAGTCGCTGCTTGCGGACCCACGCGCCGAGGTTGAACCCGTCGACCAGGTAGGTGCTGGGGACGTCGCAGTGCCCGTGCTCGCCGATGAAGGCGTCGAGCAGCCGGAGCCGAGCGCGGAACCGCATCGCAGAGGAGACCTGCTGGCCGAGGCGCGGCCCGGACGCCCTGATCCGCCAGACCATGCCCAAGTCGTCGAGCTCGCGTACCCGGGCGTCGTCGAGCTCGCCGGCGGTGCGGCGACTACGCACCTCGCTGACCCACCCGCCCAGCCTGAAGCCGTCGTCCGTGACGACGTCCCTACGGACGAGGGCGTCGCCGTGCAAGCGCACGTACGCCCGGAGACGCTCGACGCCCTGGCGCCAGTGCTCGTCGGGTTCGAATCTGACGAACGCGAAGCCGCGTGCCTCCAGGGCACGGACACGGTCCGGGTGCAGTCGCCCGGCCCGGTGATCGGCGCGCCGCGCACTCACTCAGGTGCCGAGCGTGTGCCCGTCGGGGCTGACGTAGTTCGCGGCGACGTGGGGGTGCCCGTGCTCGGTGATGAACATGTCGAGGTGTGCCAGCCCGTCGCGCCACAGCTGCTCGACGTCGACCACTCGCCAGGTGACGCTGAGGGCTTCGAGTTCGCGGACCCGGTCAGGGGGCAGCGAGCCGCCGGCATACAGGGTGCGCTGGTTGCCCAGCCACGAGCCCAGGTGGAAGCCAACCGGTGTCACGTGCGTCGCGGGAACGTCCGCGTGCCCCGCTTCGGCAACGAACGCCTCGAGCGCCGCGACCGCCACGCGCCAGGCGCGCTCCGCGGTGTTCCAGACGAATCCCATCTCGTCGAGGGTGTCGCGTCGCGCCGTAGGCAGGTTGTGGCGGCGCTGCCGCTGCTGCGCAACCCAGCGCCCGAGGAGGAGGCCCTCAGGCGTCGAGTACGCGACGGGGACCAGCGTGTGACCGTTCTCGGCCGCGTACTGCTGCAGCGCGGCCAGCCCGGTCGCCCATGCGAGGTCCCGTGCACCGGTGACTGCGGACAGCGACGCCAGCCGGGCGGCGCGCTGTTGCGGCAGACTGCCGGCGGCGTGCGCGGCGCGCTGGTGGTGTAGCCAGGTGCCCAGCGCCAGCCCGTCCGGTGTGATCCAGTCCGTCGGCACGTTTGCGTGCCCCTGCCGGTCGATGAAGTCCGCCAGGGCGAGCGCGGCTCGATCCCACGCTTCGTCCCGCGGGGACCACACCATCCCGGCCGCGTCCAGCGCCCGCTCCCTGTCCTCGTCCAGGCCGCCTTGCAGGTGGCGTCTACGGAGGTTGCTGACCCAGTGGCCGAGCGCGAAGCCGTGCGTGCACTCGTACCGATGGGGGACGTCCGCCGTGCCGTGCTCCGCGACGTACTCGCGCAGGTGCGCGAGCCCGTCCTCGAATCGCGTCGCAGAGACTGCCCACGTCACGCCGAGGGCGTCGAGCTCCTCGACGCGCCAGGCTTGGAGGGTGCCCATGGCGCGCCGCTCGCGCTGGCTGCGAAGCCAAGTACCCAAGGGGTAGCCGTCGGCGGTTCGAAACCGCTGGGGGACGTCGGCGTGGCCGTACACCTTGCTGTAGCGCGACAGGTGCTCGGCGCCGATCAGCCACTTGGCGTCCGGCTTCGACAGGACGGAGGGCCGTGCCGCGCTGGCCGGACGTGAGTCCGCCTCCGACACCTGAACCCCCTCTCCCTGGTGATGGGGTTCAACCTAGCGAAGCCCCCGCAGGCACGGTGCAGACGACGTGACGAGGTTCGCAGGGCCTGACTATGCGGACCGGCCGGCTTCGGGACCATCGTCGAGCCAGCGTGGGTTCGCGAGATGAACTAGCAGGTAGTCCTCGCTGAGCGGGTCCTCGGCTACGGCACGCATCAGATTCACCTCGGCAGGCGAGGGTGCCTCGCTCATCAGCGATCCGAGCAGGGTTTGATAGGTGGGGTTGGAGCGCAGAACTGCGCCCGGCAGATGGGTGAGAATGTCTCTGAACACCCAGCGGACCGCCTCAGGCATGGGAGCCCCGGCCGGGACGTGCTGGATCGTCTGGAGTACCCAGTAGAGGCGGCTCGCGAGAGGCCACACCTCCTCGTCCGGCTCAAGCGCAACCTCGGCGGTCTCTTCGACAGCAGCCTCGTTCTCGTCGAGCGCCAGGGACTTCTGGGCGATCGTCAAGAAGTCCTGGGAGGTGACCTGGGCGTGCGGGTGCCCCGTCGCACGTATCGACTCAGCGACCATCGCCGGCTGCGGGCGCATCCCGTTGTCGCGGACCCACCAGTCCGCCTTGAGGTCGTCGGTCACGACGATGAACCGGCGCCCGGTCCTGCGGGCGCGCTCGAGCATCTCGGCCCAGATGAGGTAGTCGCCGGCGGCGTCCTGCGGCACGTCCTTGCCGTGGTCGCGCCAGCCCGGCGGGACGCGGTTGGGGCCGCGGTACTGGTCGAAGCGGGCGACCCGGCGGCGGATCGACGAGGGCTCTGGCTCGTCTAGGACGCGACCTTCGAAGATCCGGTCCAGCCGGGACATCACGACGTCCCGGTCCTTGGCGAGGATCGCCTCGTCCTGCTCACGGGCCGCGTCGATCTCGGTCAGCATCGGCTCGAGGTGCTTCTCGACGATGGCCTTGAGCTTCGCGATCCGTTCGGCCTGCAGGTGCCGGGCGCCGGTGAACGTCGCCCCGGGGTGCTGACGCACCGCGTCCAGCTTCCCGCGCAGGGAGTCGTAGGCGTCCGGCAGCTCCTTGCGGCCGCGTTCGGCGTTCCGCGTGATCTCGACCGCCACATGGTGCGGCATGACCAGCCGCTCGCGCACCCCCTCGAGGACCTCGAACCACGCGTCGCGGGTCGCCGCGCTCATCCGGTAGAGGTTCAGCACGACGTTCGCGTCGAGCACGATGTCCGCGGTCTCGAACAGGTCCTCGGCGTCGGCTGCGGCCGGCGGGTCGGGGAGCAGCGGGGGAGTCACGGGCGCAGTCTGCCAGGACGGGCACCCTGACGTGGCCGGCGTGAACCGGGAGCTCCTGGAGACGGACGGCCCGGGGACCTGATCAGGACTGCCCGTTGCGGGGCTGCTCGGCCTGCACGCGCCGGGCGGCGTCCGCAGTGGGCGAGCGGACGAACTCGGCGAGCTCTTGCACCTTGGCGGAGTCGCGCAGCGTCCGCGCGGCCTCGGTCGTTCCGGTGAGCGCCCCAAGGGTTGGTACCACTGGCGCGACCGCCGCGAATGAACGCTGGACCCGGGCGAGCGACTCGGCTAGCTCGCGCGCGGCGCCGTCGTCGATCCGATCCAGGCCGAGCCGCAAGGCCTCATCGCGTGAGCGCAGGAACTCGTGCAGCTGGGCCTGGATCACTCTGTCGTGGTTGGCCATCATGCCCCGGAGAACATCGGGGTCGATGCCATTGAGCGCCCCGGCCGACCCCGGCACGTACGCGATCGTGGACCGGCCGTCGCGCGATGCGGCGAGCGCGTCCTCGTACGCCGTCCAGCGCGGTTCGCTCGCCTGCGCGGTCTCCTCGACGGCTGCCGCGTCGGCTGCCAGGTCGAGCTGCTCCTGGCCGAGCTTGAGGAACTCGGGGGCGAGCATCTGCGCGTAGGGCTGCCCGGACGCGCGGTAGAGCTCGGCGACCAACTGCGGCTGGGCGGTCATCGCCCCGTCCTTCTTCAGCCACCAGTCGTCCTTGACGTCCTCCGTGACCAGTAGGACCGGCATGCGGAGGGAAGCGGCGTGCTCGAGCACTTCCGCCCACAGCAGGTAGTCGCCAGCCGCTGCCGTCGGTGTGGGCTTGTCGTCCCGCCACCCGGGCGGGATCTCGCTCGGACGGCGGTACGACACGAAGTCCAGGACACGCGAGCGCATGATGTCGGGCGCCGGGGCGGGGAGCACTCGATCCGCGAACAAGGCGGTGACAGCGTCGAGGACAGGGTCGGCGTCGCCCTCGATCAAGGCGGTGTCTCCAGCGCGGTCCTGCTGCACGTCCGCAAGCAGGTCTGCGACGCGCTTGTCGATCGTGGCCTTGAGGGCGTCGCGCCTGTGGGAGTGCAGCTTGCTGGCGGTGAAGACCGACCCCGGAGCCTTGCTCAGCGCGCTGATCCGAGACTCGACCTCGGCGTAGAGGCCACGCAGCTCGTCGCGCGACCGCGGCGCGTTCCGCTCGAACTCGACCGCGACTTGGTGGGGCATCACGAGCCGGTCGCGGACCTTCTCCAGCACCTCGAACCACGAGTCCCGGGTGGCCTTGGTCGTCCGGTACAGCGACAGGAGCACGCTCGTGTCGAGCACGATCAGGGCCGTGTCGAAGATGTCGGCCGGGTCGGCGGCGGGTGTCGGCTCGGGTAGCAGCGGGCTCACGGCGTTGAGTCTGCCAGCACTGGCCCACACGCACGGCCCCCGTCGTGGTGGCGCTGGCGCTGCGGCTTGCCGCCGTCCCCTCGCAGCGCGCTCACACATCGGGCGCCTGAGCACTCACCCGGTCGCGGCCGCTACAAGAGACCGGTGCTCGTGGCTGTGGGCTCGTAGCCTGCGTGCATGGACCTGCGGATCAGAGGTAGTCGGGAGCTCGGTTCCGTCGATGGGGTTGCGGTGCGCCTCGAACGAGCGGTTCTGAACATCGACGAGCTTCAGCTCGAGTGGGACGGGATCCCGAGCAGCACCACAGAGGAGCTCGATGCTGCGCACGAGACGGCGATCGTCGCGTGGGCCGCTGACCTCAAGGCACGCGGACGGGACGCTGCGGGACCCCCGCCGAAGATGCCCGGGGACCGGCTCGCCAGGCTGCACGCGAACGTGATCGACGATCTCGGCCGGGAGTGGACGTTGGTGGCGGGGCAGACCGCCGGCACGGGGTCGGAGTGGCACTCCGTGTGGCGGTACCAGCGTCCGGGTCGCGGCGGTGAGCACCTGACCGTCCGGTTCAGCGTGGACGACGACCCCACAGCCGAGGTCGAGATCTCGCTGACATGAGGAACCTCGTGCCCTGAGCCAGCGCCCGCCTGCATGGAGTCCTTCTAGTCCTTCTGCAGGCCGGTACGGTCTGGCCATGACCACCGCGGAGACGTTCGACGCGATCATCGGCGCCTTCACCGCGATCGCCACGCTGGCCGCGGTCGTGGTCGCGGTCCTGGGCATCCGGCACGAGGCGCACGCCCGCCGGAGAGCCGAGGCGCGCCGCCGACGCCGCCGAGGCGGCCCGGATCCAGGACGCGCTCGAGCGTGAGGAACGCGACGCCGCGGCGGCCGCCCGGTACCAGGCCGAGCGCATCGTCGCCTGGGCGGAGTGGGAGACGATCCAGCCGATGATGGCCGGCGGGGACATCGGCCGCTGGAGGCTGCTGTTCAGGAACAGCTCGGACCTGCCAGCCTTCGACGTGACCGTCATGGCTATGACGCACGACAACTCCTGGACGTTCACCGGCACCGACCGCGTCCTGCCGCCGTCGTCGACGCGGGTGGTCGGGCCGAGCGTCGGCGATCCCGGTGCAGGGCGCCAGGGGCACGTCGCCAGCCCCGAGGTCGGCATCAAGTTCCAGGACGCTGCCGGGCGGTGGTGGCTGCGGACACCGGGAGCCGGCCTGCGCCGCGACGAGGACGGCGAGCAGCTCGACGCGGCCCGGTAGCCCGGGCGGTCCTGCTGCTCCGGCTCACGACGGGCCATGGCGACCGTTCGAGGGAACCTGCGCCCCACCACGCCGCGAGTGGCCGGTGCCGCACATGTAGGCGCCCGACGAAGACCTCGACCGAACCAGGAGCCCGCGTGCCCACCCACTTCGTGCCCGGCCTGCCCTTCCACGCCCCAAGCGTCGCGCCGACCGCCGAGCTGATGCGAGCCTCCGGACGCAGCCGCTGGCCGGCCGACCACGGCGTCGAGCCCGCGACAGGCGACCTCTGGCTGGTCGCAGTCGCTGACGTCGAGCTCGGCCTGGCTGTAGTGACCGAGCCTGGCCCGCACTGGGCCGCCGTGATCCCCGCGTGGCCCGCTCGGGGCGTCCCGCGCGGGGGCGCCCGGATCGAGCCGTGGGGACTGCTCCCTGCCCTCGACGTCTGGCCTGCGCACGAGGTCACCATCCCCAGCGACCTGCTCACCAGGCGCCTCGGTGCGGCGACGCCCCGCGGGACGTTCCCCGCGCTGCTGAGCGCCGACGCGGGGCGCCTGCCCGACGACCTCGAGGAGGTCTGGTCCCGGCTGAACCTCGGCATCGACACGGGACGGTGACCGCCGCGGCCACGCGCCAGCACCCGCCCGCCCACGCTCGGCCCCGGACGGGCGCCCGCTGAGCGTTTCGGCGCATGTTGACCCGGCGTGAGCACACCGCAGCAGCCCCCACGCCGACGGCGGGCCGCCGCGAGCCCGAACGCCGCGGCAACGAGCAGCCCCCGACCACGGCCTGCCCGGCGCACCGCGGCGCCTTCGGGCACGCCCGCCCCTGGCGCGCCGACCCCGACGCCGGGCTCGAACCCGGCCACACCGCCGCCCACGCCTGGCGCGCCCTCCGGGCCGCGCACGCCGGGGCCCGCACGCGCCGGGCGGCCAGGCTCGGACCGGACCGCCAGGGCCTCGTCACCGGCACCGCCGGCACCCAACGAGGCGACGGCAGAGCCCCGCCAGCGGCGCGGCCGGGAGCGCACCGCACGCGCGACCGGCGCCGCCAGCAGCGCGGCCGGCCTCGCCGGGCACAGCGGGCTCGGGAAGGTCGCCGGCGCCGCGTCGACCCTCGCCGACCCGAACGCCACCGCGACCGAGAAGGTCACCGAGACCGCGGCCGCCGGGGCGGAAGCCGCCGTCACCGCGGCCGTCGGAGCCGCCGCGAGCCCGATCGTCGGGAAGGTCGCCGGCAAGGTCACCGGGGCTGCGCTGCGCGACCGGCGCATCCAGATCGCCATCGGGGCTGCCATCCTCATGCCTCTGCTGGCCATGGCGGTCGCCGTCCTCATGGTGCTCTCCACGGTCAACCAGGCTGGCACCCTCCTCGCGACCATCGCTGCCGCACAGGACGAGGAGTACGCGGAGAACGACGACTACTGCTACTTCCCCGGGGTCGACGACTCCCTGCCGATCCTGCTCCTGACGTCCGAGCAGACCGCCAACGCCCGCACCATCGTGTCCACCGTCGCCTCCCGCAGCCTCGGCCCTCAGGACGCCGTGATCGCGATCATGACCGCACTGACCGAGTCGGGCCTGCGCAACGTCGACTACGGCGACGACGTCGGCCCGGACTCCCGCGGCCTGTTCCAGCAGCGGGACTCCTGGGGCCCGTACGAGGTCCGCATGGACCCGGCCGGCGCGACCGGCCTCTTCCTGGATGCGCTGACCTCGCCGGGTCTCACGCTCTACCGCACCAGCACCCTGGTCAACGCCTCACCCAGCACCCGTGCATCGCTCACGCCCTGGCTCGTCGCCCAGTCGGTGCAGAGGTCCGCGTTCGCGGACGGGAACAACTACCAGGCCAAGTACAGCCAGGCCGTCGCGATCGTGCGGGCCATCATGGGCGACGCCGCCGCCTCGGTCACCGACCCCTGGGTCGCCCCGACCGGCGCCGGCGGGTCGATGGTCACATGCGCCGACGGCGGCACGGGAAGCACCCTGCCCGCCTCCGAGAAGGCCGGCGCAGCGATCACCTGGGGCAAGACCCAGCTCGGCAAGCCGTACGTCTGGGGGGCGACCGGACCGAACTCCTACGACTGCTCGGGGTTCACGATGCGTGCGTGGGAGTCCGCCGGGGTCCCCATCACCAGGACCTCCCGCTCCCAGTACAGCTGGGGCGCCAGCAACGGCCGGCTCGTGCCGCTCGCCGAGGCCCAGCCCGGCGACCTGCTGTTCTGGGCGAACAACACCTCCAACCCCGGGTCGATCTACCACGTCGGCATCTGGATGGACGCCAACACGGTCATGCACGCCCCGAACCCGTCCACCGTGGTGAAGATCGCCCCGATCTTCAACCGCGACAAGCTCATGCCGTACGTCGTGCGGCCGGCCTGAACAGGAGCACGATGACCAGGACCTCGCTCACCGCCGTCGCACTGCTCGCAGCCACCGCCCTCCTGGCGGGCTGCTCGTCGGCGCCGGAGCCTTCGGACCCGCCGGCCGGCGTCGGAACGGTCGTCGTCCCGACCTCGCCCGTCGGTGGTCAGAGCCCCGACCCCAGCAGTAGCCCGTCGCCGGAACCGACACCGACGTACGAGCCCGCTGCGGCCCCCGGTGACGACTACAGCCTCTCCCACCCCGGACAGACCCTCCCCGACGCCCCGTACTCGGCCGGCGGTGCAGGCCTGTACACCGGTGAGCAGTGGCCGGCCGCCGGAGTCGACGCCGAGGCGTGGCGCCCCGTCGTCGAGTCGTTCGTCGCGGCGGTGTCCGCGCCCGAGCCGGACGCGGCGACCTGGCTGCAGGGCGTGCGGCCGTACGTCACCGACCGGCTCCTGGACCGCCTCGCGCAGGACGGCGTGCGCACCGAGGTCTCGGCGTGGGGGTCGCCCGAGCTGCAGGCGGTCTCGTCGATGAACGAGGACCACGGCGTCGCGATCGTCGAGACCGTCTCGCCCAACCCGTCCTGGTCGCAGGCGATCTCCCTGTGGTTCTTCGCCGACGGCACCTGGCGCGTCGACACCTTCGGCCTGCCCTGGCAGTAGGACGACCGAGTGGGCGCCCAGACGTCTCGTCCGAACGCCCACTCTGGCTGCCGTGGGTCCTGGGTGGCCGACCTGACGGTCGGTATGGCCCGGACCTCGTGCCCTCGGCCGGTCAGCGTTGCCGTGCGCTGCCGGTCCGAAGGTCGGGTGCTGCCGGGGCTACCGCACAAGCCGCGACCGGCGGTCGCCGCGGTACGCGACGACGCAGTTGCAGCTGGGGCACCTCCAGCAGTCCAGGTCGAAGACCATCTGGTCGTCGCAGCAGCGGGGCGGGGTCAGCTGGTTCATCGTCGTCTCCCTCTTGGCGCCGGCGGCGCCTCGAGAGGGGCACTCGACCCGCGGCGCCCGGAACGGGTCATCGGTGGTACGCCGCAGCGTCGGGGTTCCACAACGTGCTGGCGGGGTCCCTCGCGCCGACTGCCGTGGGGCGCGCGATGCTGTTGCCGTGCCCACCTCCCGAGACCCCGACGGCCGTGGCCCGATCGACGTCGCGCTCGCCCGGGCCGTGGAGTCGATCGCGGAGACCAGCGCCCTGCCCGGCGGCACGATGTGGTCCCCGAAATGGGACGGGTACCGGCTCGTGATCGACCGCCGCGGAGCAGACGTCGTGCTGTGGTCGCGCCGAGGCACCGACCTCACCGCGCCCTTCCCGGAGATCGCCGAGGCCGCCCGCCAGCAGGTCCCCGTCGGCACGGTGCTCGACGGTGAGACGGTCGTCTGGTCTGGGGACCGCCTGAACTTCTCCGCGCTGCAACGGCGCGTAGCCAGCCCGCGAACGGCCGCCCGGCTCGCCCGAGAGCAGCCGGCGAGCATGGCTGTCTTCGACGTGCTCGAGCACGACGGGACCGACATGCGACGCCAACCCCTGCGGCACCGGCAGCGAGTCCTCGAGACCCTCGCCCGCACGTGGTCACCGCCGCTGAACCTCTCGCCGACCACGACCGACATCGACGTCGCGGCCGCGTGGTTCCGCGACATGGTGGCGGCCGGCATCGAAGGACTCGTCGCCAAGGGTGCCGGCCAGCCGTACCGGCCCGGTCGACGCGACTGGCTGAAGGTGAAGCACCGATCGACCGTCGACGTCGTCTGCGCGGCGGTGATCGGGCCCATCGGGCGGCCGACTGTCGTGGTCGCCGGGCTGCCGATCGGCGGCGAGCTGCGCATCGTCGGACGCACCGTGCCCCTGACTGCGCTGGCCTCACGGACGCTCGGTCGCCAGATCCAGGCCGCCGGCGAAGCCCACCCGTGGCCGCCGGTCGTCACCTCCGCGACCGTGAACGGCTTCGGGGGCTCGCGCGACCCGGTGACGCTGACCCGCATCGAGCCCATCGTCGTCGAGGTCTCCGCCGACGTCGCTTGGAGCGGGCAGAGCTTCCGGCACCCGCTGCGTCTCGTGCGCGTTCGTCCAGAGTTGCATCCGGACGAGGTCTCGCCACCCTCGACTACCGCCTGACTTCACCGGCTCCGGCCACCAGTCCATCGCGCTGCGCCGCCCCTTGACCAGTGCCTCTTGTGTTAGCGCATCGATGTTGTGTTTGATGCAACGGTGACTGTGGGACGGCGGCTCGACCTACCAGGTGCGGCGCACCTGGTCCTCGTGGACGGCGTCGGGTTGATCGACCCGGAGTCGGCGGTCCTCGCCGCCATGCTGCAGGGCTGGGAACGGCAGCAGAAGGTCCGGTTCCTCAAGTCGGACACGGTGCGCCGGCGGCTGAGCATGGTGCGGCGGATGGTCGAGTTCTCGAACCTCTACCCGTGGCAGTGGACGGCAGCGGAGGTGGAGGCGTTCATCAGCGGGCAGTCCTCAGGCCGTACGCCGATCGCGGTGTCGACCGCCCGCTCCTACACGGGCGATCTGCGCATGTTCCTCGAGTACGTGACCGACCCGCGCTACGGCTGGCGCGACGTCTGCGCCGACCGGTTCGGCCAGGTGCCGCAGCAGGTGCTCGACGAGTGGAACACCGTCGTACACACCTCGGACTACGAGGGTCGCCCAGGGCGACGCCCGCTGAGCTACGAGGAGGTGCAGCTGCTGTTCGACGCCGCGGACGACCTCGTGGACCTCGCGCGGGCGCGCCGACGCAAAGGCGCGCTGGCGGCTCAGCGAGACGCCGCGCTGCTGAAGACCGTGTATGCGTTCGGCCTGCGCCGGAGAGAGGCGTGGGGCCTGGATCTGGTGGATCTACGTGCCAACCCGAAGGTCCGTGCGTTCGGGCGGTGCGGTGCGGTGATGGTCCGCTGGGGTAAGTCGCAGCGCGGGGGACCGCCGCGACGTCGCACCGTGATGCTCGTGCCGGAGATGGACTGGATCGTGCCCGTCCTGCGGCAGTGGATCGACGAGGTACGCCCTCGCTTCGATCCCGGGAAGCACCCGGCTCTGTGGGTGACCGAGCGACGGAGCCGCCTTGACTGGCGGGGCATCAACGCGGCGTTCGCCGAAGCGAGGGACGTTGCGGGGTTGGACAGGAGCTTGGATCTGCACTGTCTGCGGCACTCGTACGTGACCCACCTGGTCGAGTTCGACTATCCCGAGCGGTTCGTTCAAGAGCAGGTGGGCCACGCCTACGCGGCCACGACCGCGATCTACACCGGCGTCTCCGATTCCTACCGCAACACCCTGCTGCGCCGGGCGATCACCGCCCATCAGCCGGACCTGTGGCGCGACGACGCCGAGGAAGGAAGCTCGTGATCAAGAAGATGGGTATCGAGTGGAACCTGCGCCTACGCATGGCGGAGCGGGGGATGTTCGCCACCACCGACCTGGTACCTCAACTCGCCGAACGTGGCGTGCACCTGTCACGAGAACAGGTCTACCGCCTCGTGACAGCGCCCCCGCAACGCCTCAGCACGGACACCCTCGCCGCCCTGTGCGACATCCTGGACTGCACCCCGAACGACCTGATCTCCGTCGTCGCCGTCGACGCCACCGTCGCGAAGGCGGGCAACGGCTCGCGAGGGCCCGGCGGGGCGGGCCCTGCGGTCCAGCGCACTCGGATCCGCCGACCCAACCTCGACTGAGTCCACGTGCCCGGCCAGGAGCTTCACCCTTACCAAGCCCCGCGGACGCACTGCGCGATCTGCGGGTCGTCTGCGGGTGCGGCGGCCAGGTGGCCGGTGGGCCCTGTCTGCCGGTCGTGCTACTCGTCGGCTCGCGCCCACCCGGGCACCTGCGCGTCCTGTGGCAGGGCGCGTGTGCTGATCGGCTCGACCTCTGACTCCACGTCGACGAAACCCACTCTGTGCGGGCCGTGCTCGGGGAGTCGGCGCTACGACTACGTGTGCATCCGCTGCGGAGGCGGCGAGGAGCCGTACAAGGCGAAGCTCTGCGTGCGCTGTGCCCTGCGCGATCAGCTGGACAGTGCCTTCGGGCAACCGGCGGTCAGTGAACCGGCTGGGCTCCTGGTCGAGGCACTGGCGAGCAGTCGCCGGCCTCGCTCGGTAGTGGCGTCCCGCAGAGTGGTGTGCGAGCCCGGCCTTGATCGGGCATCGTCGTAGACGTGTAGGCGGTCACCGCGTGATTCTTCGAGAGACCTACCAAGTCGACTCGAGAGAAGGACCCGCGATGACCGCTGGACCCAGTCTGGACCCTGCCCGCTTCCTGCACGAGCACCTGAGCACGGCCAGCCCCGACCTGCTGCGCGAGCTGCTGGGCGTGTTCATCGACACCCTGATGGGCGCCGAAGCCGACGCGATCTGCGGCGCTGACTACGGCTCCCGCTCTGCGGAGCGGACCAACGTGCGCAACGGCTACCGGCACCGCGACTTCGACACCCGGGTCGGCACGATGGACGTGGCGATCCCCAAGCTGCGCGCCGGCACCTACTTCCCCGACTGGTTGCTAGAGCGCCGCCGGCGCGCGGAGGCGGCGCTGACTAGCGTCGTTGCAACCTGCTACCTCCTGGGCGTCTCGACCCGGCGGATGGACAAGCTCGTCGAGTCGCTCGGGATCACCAGGCTGTCGAAGTCCCAGGTCTCGCGGATGGCCGCGGACCTGGACGAGCAGGTCGCCGCGTTCCGCACCCGTCCGCTGGACGCCGGCCCCTACACGTTCGTGGCGGCCGATGCCCTGAGCGTGAAGGTCCGTGAGGGCGGACGGGTGGTCAACATCGCGGTCATGGTCGCGACCGGGGTCAACGCCGACGGGCACCGAGAGATCCTGGGCATCGACGTGTCCACCGCGGAGGACGGGGCCGGGTGGTTGACGTTCTTCCGAGACCTGACCGCCCGCGGCCTGACCGGGGTCAAGCTGGTGACCTCTGACGCGCACTCCGGGCTGGTCGCCGCGATCGGCGCGACCCTGCCCGGCGCGACCTGGCAGAGGTGCCGCACCCACTACGCGGCGAACCTGATGTCGACCTGCCCGAAGTCCTCCTGGCCGTGGGTCAAGACGCTGCTGCACAGCGTCTACGACCAGCCCGACACCGACGCGGTCCACGCCCAGTTCGACCGGCTGCTGGACGCCGTCGCCGACAAGCTCCCGGCCGTCGCGGACCACCTCGAAGCGGCCCGGGCCGACGTCCTGGCGTTCACGTCCTTCCCGAAGGAGGTCTGGCGCCAGATCTGGTCCAACAACCCGAACGAGCGTCTCAACCGCGAGATCCGCCGCCGCACCGACGTCGTGGGGATCTTCCCCGACCGCACCTCGATCATCCGCCTGGTCGGAGCCGTGCTCGCGGAGCAGCACGACGAATGGGCCGAAGGACGCCGCTACCTCGCCCTGGACGTTCTTGGCCGATCCCGGCTCACTGCCCTGCCAGACCCGCCGGAGGTGACCACGCCCCAACTCCCGGCGCTCAGCGCCTGAACCCGAAGATCACGCGGAAGCCGTCACACACCACGCCCGGGGACTTGACCTCGCTCGGTGATGAAGTGGCTGACCAACCCTCGCGGGGGAGCACGAGTCGTGCGCGATCTCCTTGCCCAGAACGTCACGATCGACCACGCCGCGCTGGACGCGTACGACGAGCGCGAGGTGTGGTCCCTGCGCCGCACGCTTGTCGACATCGGCGTGCTCCCCGGGCGCCACGACCCGATCGAGCGACTCGACGCCACGCTGGAGCGCGTCACGGCCGACCTGCGCGGCCCCACCCGTCAGGTCGTCCGGGCCTACGGCTCTTGGTCGTTGCTGCGCCGAGCTCGTCGACGCTACGAGCGCACCGGCACCTTCACCTACAGCCAGTTCCGAGCCGCGTGGCAGCGCCTCGAGCGCGTCGCGGAGCTGCTGACCTGGCTCGACGCGCGAGGCTCCGCCCTCGCTGAGCTAGACCAGGCCGCGCTCGACGTCTGGCTCACCGGCGCATCGCACGATCGCCGCATCGCAACGGCGGACTTCCTTCGTTGGGCGGCCCGGCGCCGGCTTGCGTCCCCGCTGCACGTGATGCACGTCCAGCGTCAGGAGCCCGACGTCTCGATGACCGAGGACGAACGCTGGGCGCAGGTCCGTAGGTGTCTGACCGACCCGACGATCCCCGCCGACGTCAGGGCAGCCGGCGCGCTGGTGCTGCTCTACGGGATCCCCTTGGCGCGCATCGTGGAGCTCACCCGCGACCACGTCCACCAATCAGACGGCAGCCTCCACCCCGCAGGCTTCTCGATCGCTCTGGGTGGGCCCGTCGTGCTCGTACCCCCGGCGCTAGGACAGCTGCTCGCGCGACTGCCGTACGAGCCGAGCATGCGCGGCGTGCCGTTGGTTCCCGCTGCACCGGGACAGCCCGCGTGGCTCTTTCCCGGTCGAGGCACCGCAGGCCACGTTAGCTACACCGGACTCGTCACCCGGATGCGTCGTCATGGGCTGACAGTGCGCCGCGCGCGCAACGCTGCACTGATCTCCCTGGCCAGCGATCTACCCTCGGCGGTGATCAGCGACCTGTTCGGGCTGAGTATCGCCGCATCGACCGGATGGGCACGTCGCGCCGGACGCGACTGGCAGGGCTACCTCAACGCGATGCGCGACCGACCGCCGGTGTGAGGGGCCGGATCAAGCACCGGAAACGATGCGGCCGCGACCGCCGCCACGCGGGTCGATGGGGTTCGGGGTGGGGCCCGTGGGGAGCCGGTACCCGTAGGCGAACCCCCAGTTCCATGCCAGTGCGTGCACGTCACCGCGTGCGCGCACCCGAGCGATCGCGGCGGCCTCCGCGCGCACGCGGCGTACCCGCCGGGCGGCCATGCTCGCAGGCGCATGACGAGGCGCGGCCGAGCATTCGTCCGCACCGCCGGCCGGGCGGTGCTGCGCCGCCACGAGTGCGTAGCGGCTCTGCAGCCAGCGCTGTCCCGACGCGTTCCCGCGGCCTTGGGCGAAGGCACCTCGTGCGGTCTCTCGTAGCCGCATGTGGACGACGGCGTCGTGCTCGTAGTGCAGCGACGCACCCCCGAGCTGCGCGCGCCAGCACAGGTCGGTGTCCTCGAGGTAACGGGCAACGGGGTCGAAACCACCGACGCGGAGGAAGGCATCCGCTGGCACTGCGAGGTTGCTGGAGCTGGCGGACGGCAGCCACCAGACCGGGGCGCTGTGCTGCAGCCCGTCGGTCTGCGGGAGCGCCCGCGAGCTGAGGGTGGATGCGGCGTTCAGCCGCTGCCACTCCAGCCGCCCGCCGACGAGCGCGTCGGTGCGGTGCACGGCTGGCAGCAGGGTGCGCAGCCAGTCGTCGGCGACGACGTCGTCCGCGTCGCAGAAGGCGAGCACGTCGCCTCGTGCGACCGAGGCCGCGGCGTTGCGTGCGGGTCCGGCACCGCGCTGCGCCGAGGCGTCGACGTACCTGAGCTCCCGGAGCGCCGGAAGCCGCCGCGGGGCCTGCCCGACGACCTGCGCAGTGGCGTCGCGCGAGCCGTTGTCGGCGACCAGGACCTCCCAGTCGCCGGCGAAGTCCTGGCGGGCGAGGGCCCTGAGCTGGGCGGGCAGGGTGGCGGCCGCGTCGCGAGCAGCGATCACGACGGAGACGTCCAGGCGCATCGTCGGCATGTCGGGCCTCCCGTCGACTGCGCGGCTCAGGTCCCGGTCTTGGCCTGGATCAGGGTGACCAGCTCGCCGACGTTCTGGATGGAGCCCATCTCGGCGTCGGCGAACCGGATCCCGAACGCGGACTCCAGGGAGAACAGGATGCTGATGTGCGCGAGGGAGTCCCAGCCCTCCACGTCTCCGGCGGTGGTGGTGTCGGTGAGCTGCAGGTCGGGCTGGAGGAGGACGTCGCGGATGACGTCGTGGACCTGGTCCTCGGTGGTGGGCACGTGCGTGTTCCTCCGGTCAGGCTGTGGTGGTCTGGGGAGCGGCGTCGGGAAGGACCACGGTGATGTAGCCGGGTCGGCGGGGGGCGTGGCCCGCCGTCAGCTCCCAGGTCTGGGTGGGCCCGTGGCCGTGCTCATCACGTGCGCCAGGGTCGTCCACGGGGGAGAACCCGGTCCCGGGCAGGATCGGGGCGGCCGGGGCATTGCGTCCCGAGGGGACGTAGTGGGCGACGACCCGGGCGTGACCGCGGTCGCGTGCGTGGTCGGCCAGTGCGGCGAGCAGGGCGTTCTCAGCGGTCCGGCCCAGGACGCGGCAGGACATGACGAATGTGTCGATGACGAGGTCATCGCCGTCTGGGACGGCGATGAGGGCGGCGACCAGGCCGTGGTCGTCGAACCGGTCGCGGACCCGCATGCCCCAGACCACCGCTCCCGGGGCGGCGGCGAGTGCTTCGACGGCGGCGGTGGTGTGTCGGCGGCCGGTCAGGTTGAGCTGGTTGGTCTTGCCGATCAGCTGCACGATCCGGGCCAGGTTGGTGGCGGCGAGGGTCTCGATCGTCGCGGTCATCTCGAGGCCGGCGAGGAACTCCTCCGCGGTGCCGGCGCCGGCGGCGTGATCGCGCGCCCGCCGACGGGCGCGGTACTGCTCGGTGCGCCGGGAGTCCTCCTCGCTGAGCGCGACGGTCTGTAGCCCGGGGAACCGGCGCAGGGCACGCACGTACCCGGAAGGGTCGGTGGGGAGGTCGACGACCGCCACCTCAGGCAGCTCGTGGTGCACGCGCTCGCGCTCGAGCGGGTTGTCGTCGACGAACACCAGGGCGTCCAGACCGAGGTCGAGGTCGGCAGCGATCGCGCGCAGGGCTGAGGGCTTGTCGTCCCAGGACGCCTCGAACGCGACGAAGTCCTCCAGGGACAGCACCATCTCCGGGTGCTCGGTGAACGGCAGCCGCGCGTCATCGGTGTTGTTCTTCGACGAGACCGCCAGCACCAGACCGCGACGGCGCAGCGCAGAGACGTACCGCTGGAACGCGACGAACGCCTCGCCGGCGGGCCCGCCACCCAGGGCGATGCCAGCCAGGCCGTCCTCACCGATCACGCCACCCCACAGGGTGTTGTCCAGGTCCAGCACGACGACCTTGCGCGACAACCCCCGCGCGGCGGCCACCACGTCCATCGCCCGCACGGCGAGCGGCCCGACGGCGCCGAGGCCGACCGCGTGCTTGGACGCGAACCAGAAGCGCTCGTCGGACCAGACCGGGATACCGACCTCGGCGGCCACCAGCTCGGCGTCGACCAGGTGCACATCGGCCGGCAGTGCATCGGCCAGTGCGGCGTTGACCGCACGCACCAGGCGGCGGCGGCCACCGGGGTGGACGGCACCGAGGTCGCCGAGGGCATCGTCGGGCGTCGGCGCGAACGTCGTCTGCACGATCGTGGCGCCGGTGCGCTCCGTGAGCGTCGCCCATAGCCCACGCCACCGTGCGACCTCGGCCGCGACGTCGCCCTCGGGGTCGTCGGACACCTCCGGCAGCCGCAGGTCGCGCTGGTCGATGACGAGCAGGACGACGTCGGGCGCGAAGGCGTAGAGGTCGGAGGTCGGGTCGAGGATCGTCTGCTCGTAGGCGCGGTAGCCAGTCTCGTACGTCTCCAACGCGATGCCGTGGGCCAGCGCCGCCACACGCAACGCTGCGGCGAGCTGACCGCTGGTGTGGCTGGACGCCAGGGCGAGCCGGACGGTGCGCCCGGCCCACGTGTCCAGGGCGCCGGTGGCGCGCAGCCGGCCGAGCAGCCGGTCGGCGGTCGCCCAGGTGGTGAAGTCGGGCTCGGTGCGCGCCAGGCGGGCGAGGGCGTGCAGGGCCGCGGGTGCGTCGCTGGCCGTGCGGTGGGCGAGCGCCTGGTCGAGGTACGCCTTCATCGCGCGTCTCCGGGTCGGGGGCGGGCGGGGATGACGCGCGGGGGTGGTGCGAGCACCGTGGCGCCGGCGGGCACGTGGGTCATCACCACGGCGTTGGGGCCGATGGTGGCGCCGTCGCCTACGACCACCCGACCGACCAGGACGCAGCCGGCGCCGAGGGAGACGCCGCGCCCGATCCGGGGGGCCTGGGCGTGGAACGTGGCGGGGTCGCCTGAGCCGGCGCCGAGGGTGACGCCCTGGCGGATGACGCAGTCGTCGCCGATCTCGGCGTGCGGGTGGATGACGATGCCGTGCTGGTGCGCGATGCGCACGCGTCGGCCCATTTGCACGGTGTGCGGGATCTGGATGCCGGCGACGTTGCGCACCACGACGTACGCCAGCTGCTGGGCTGCGGACGCGACCGGACGTAGGGCGCGCGGGAAGCCCGGGGAGTCGATCCAGGTGCCCCAGCGGTGCGTGGCGGCGGCATAGAACCCCGGGGTCCACAAGCCTTCGGAGTTGATCCGGTGGTCCTCCCGGACCGCGGACAGGAAGTCCCGCAGCGTGCGGGGCCCGGGGGTCGGGGGTGTGCGGTCGTCACCGCTGGTGCGGCGGGCGGTGCTGGTGCTCGGTGTGGTCACAGAGGGCCTCTCCTGGCGTTGCCGTCAGCGCGCGCCACCAAACCAGGCAAATCGGGCGAATCGCTCGACTCGACTCTAACGTGAGGTGAGAGTATGTGTCGTCGCCGTCACCCGTTGGCCGTGCCCTCGGGCGGGTGAATCTCCGCATCCTGACTGGGGACGCGAAGCAGCTTGGCGCGGGCTTCGGCCCGGCCCGGAGTGGCTATGCTCGGGCGTCGCTGGCGGAAGGGAGAGCGTGGTGGACACGCGGCACATGCAGATCGGCGAGGTGGCCGAGCGCACGGGCCTGTCGCTGCGCACCATCCGCTATTACGGCGAGGTCGGGCTGGCGGAGCCGTCGGCCCGCAGCCAGGGGGTTTCCGGCTCTACACCGAACCGGACGTCGAGCGCCTGAAGCTCATCATGCGGATGAAGCCGCTGGACTTCTCCCTGGAGGAGATGGGCGACCTGCTTGAGATCCTCGACGGGCTCCAGGCGGACGGCGTCGCCGGCGAGACCCGCGAGAGCCTGCTCGACCGGCTGCGCACCTACCGCGCGGCTGCCGACGAACGCGCCCGCGCGCTGCGCAAGAAGCTCGACGTCGCCGAGGACTTCCGTCGCTTCATGTACGAGCAGTCCGGGCGGGCCGCCGCCGACCGCGCCTGATCGCAGCCGGCGACGGCCGAGCGGTCAGTGACCGCCGCCGAGCTGACCGGCGAGGCGGCCGTGCCGGCGGGCGCTGTCCTCGTTCAAGCCGATGATCGTGGCCTGCTTGCCCTTCGCGGCGTACTTGGTCGTGATCGCGTCGAGCGTCGCGACGGTGGACGCGTCCCAGACGTGCGCGTCGGACAGGTCGATCACCACGCGCTCGGGGTCGCCGGTGTAGTCGAACTGGTAGACGAGGTCGTTGGACGAGGCGAAGAACAGCTCGCCGGAAACCGCGTAGACCCGCTCGCCGTCGTCGTCCGAGGAGTCCAGCCGCGTCACCGTGGTCAGGTGCGCGACGCGGCGGGCGAACAGCACCATCGCGGCGACCACGCCGACGACGACGCCGTAGGCGAGGTTGTGGGTAGCGACGACTACGGCCACCGTCAGCACCATCACGACGGTCTCGCTGAGCGGCATGCGCCGCAGGGTGGCGGGCTTGATCGAGTGCCAGTCGAAGGTTGCCACCGACACGATGACCATGACCGCGACCAGCGCCGCCATCGGGATGATCCCGACTACGTCGCCGAGACCGACCACCAGCACCAGCAGGAACACCCCAGCCAGGAACGTGGAGATCCGAGTGCGCGCCCCGGATGCCTTCACGTTGATCATCGTCTGGCCGATCATCGCGCAGCCGCCCATGCCGCCGAAGAACCCGGACAGCACGTTCGCCGTGCCCTGGCCCCACGCCTCGCGGGTCTTGTTCGAGTGGGTGTCGGTCACGTCGTCGACGAGCTTGGCCGTCATCAGCGATTCGAGCAGGCCGACCAGCGCCATCGCCAGCGCATAGGGAGCGATGATGCGCAGCGTCTCCACGTTCAGCGGCACGTCCGGGAACAGCAGCGCCGGGAGGCTGTCGGGCAAGGCGCCCTCGTCGCGGACCTGCGGCACCTGCACCGAGAACGCGACCGTCACCACGGTCAGGACGACGATCGCGACGAGCGGAGCGGGCACCACGGTGGTGACCTTAGGGAGCAGGACGATGATCGCGATGCCGATAGCCACGAGCGGGTAGACCACCCACGGCACGTCGACCAGGTGCGGGACCTGCGCCAGGAAGATCAGGATCGCCAAGGCGTTGACGAATCCGACCATGACCGACCGGGGGATGAACCGCATCAGCCGCGCGACACCGACGACGCCGAGGACCACCTGGATCAGGCCGCCCAGGATCACGGTGGCCAGAAGGTAGTCGAGCCCGTGGTCTCGGGCGACCGGGGCGATCACGAGGGCGATCGCGCCGGTCGCAGCTGAGATCATCGCCGGACGTCCGCCGAGGAACGCGATCGACACCGCCATCACGAACGAGCTGAACAGTCCGACCCGCGGGTCGACGCCGGCCAGGATCGAGAACGAGATCGCCTCGGGGATCAGCGCCAGGGCAACGACCAGGCCGGCAAGGACCTCGGTCCGCAGACGCCGCGGCGACCGCAGCGCGGCCAGCACCGAGTGCTGCACGTCGGCCTCGGGCACGGTCGGGTGGACAGGGGCAGCGTGGGGTGACGTCACGAGGAGTCCGTTCCGATTGAGGGGTGACCTCGATCGATGGGACCGCGCGAGGTCGCTGGCATGCGCAGCGATGCGCGAAGTCGGCGGCGAGTCCGCGCGCGCAGGGCGCAGCAGGACCCGTCTGGTCTCAACCCTAACGTAAGAGGAGGGTTGAGGGGGCGGTCGGGCCCGACATCGCGGGGACCGACGGCACGGGCCGGCCGCCCCCTGTGGCGTTCGCTGGTCGCCCTTTCCGCCACGCACGCACGCCACCTGGAACTTCGGCGATGACCGATGCGGCGCGCCGCCAGGTGTCCGTCCAGACGGGCCCATCGACGAGGTCGTGGCCCCGCCGCCAGGGATGGGCGAGGCGAATCGTGAAGTGCGAAGGCGCCGTCTGAGGTTCACCCTCCGTGGCGATCGAGCTCGCGGCCGGTGCGGGCAACACCCGTGCTCGGGCGATGGGACGCCCGGAGCCGTGGCCTCTCTAGCGGACGGGGCCCGCGGGCCCCGGCGCGGAACTTAGTCGGTGACGAATACGGGGCTGCGCCAGGTGGACGACCTGACATGCATCCAGACGAGGTCTCGCCACCCCCGACTACCGCCTGAACACGCCGGTCCTCAATGCCCACCGCTCCGATCGGCGGGTGGCCGGCATCTCAGGCGTGCGTGGGTGCGGCCCTCGTGGTGTCGCGGGTTCAGGCGGTGACGGGCTCGACCCCGAGCTCGGCGAGCAGGGCGACTACCCGGGCGCGGATCGCGTCGCGGATCGGGCGGACGGACTCGATGCCCTGCCCGGCCGGGTCGTCCAGCGCCCAGTCCTCGTACCGCTTGCCGGGGAAGATCGGGCAGGCGTCGCCGCAGCCCATGGTGATCACCACGTCGGAGGCCTGGACCGCGTCGGTGGTCAGGACCTTGGGGCGCTCGTCGCGGATGTCGATGCCCTCTTCGAGCATCGCCTCGACGGCGACCGGGTTGATCTGCTCGGCGGGCATCGACCCGGCGGAGCGGACCTCGACGGCGCCGCCGGACAGGTGCCGCAGGTAGCCGGCGGCCATCTGGGAGCGGCCGGCGTTGTGCACGCAGACGAACAGGGCGGACGGCTTGTTCTCGGTCATCAGGTTCTCCACGGGGGTCAGGCGGTCGGCAGGGTGAGGTCGGTCAGCAGGGCGCGCACGCGGCGGTCGATCTCGTCGCGGATCGCCCGCACCCCGGTGTCGGAGGCCAGGGCCGGGTCGCCGACGACCCAGTCCTCGTACCGCTTGCCGGGCAGGATCGGGCAGGTGTCGCCGCAGCCCATCGTGATGACGACGTCCGCGGCGCGGACCGCGTCGTCGGTCAGCGGCTTGGGGAACGCCTCGCCGTCGGCGCCGAGCTCGGCGAGCAGCGGCCGGACCGCGGCGTGCACGTCCGCGGCCGGCGCGGACCCCGCGGACCGGACGGTGATCGCGTCCCCGGCGTAGTGGTGCAGCAGGGCGGCGGCGAGCTGGGAGCGGCCGGCGTTCGCGACGCACACGAACAGCACCTGCGGGCGGGTGTCCGCGGCGTCCATCGCGCGGGCGGTGTCGGTCAGGCGCTGGCGGGCGAACCGCTCGGCGTTGACGACCAGGTGCGAGCGGATCGCCGAGGACCGGGCCAGACCGGTGTAGGACTCCCGGACGACGCTGAGCACCGCGCCGGGGTCGCGGTCGGGGAACGCCGCGGCGAGCCGGTCGGCGATCCGCGCCAGGGCGGCCTCGGCGTCGACGAGCCCGGCCAGCGGGACCGCGTTCGCGGCGTCCGCGGCTGCGGGGGCGAAGGAGTCCAGCAGGGTGGTGACCGCGCCGCGCAGCGCCGGCTGCACCCGGTAGTAGACCCAGGTCCCGCGCCGCTCGGAGGTCAGCAGCCCGACGTCCTTGAGCAGCTTCAGGTGGTGCGAGACGGTGGGCTGGGAGACCTCCGCGACCGTGGCCAGGTCGCACACGCACGCCTCGCCGGTCGGAGAGGTCGCGATCAGCGACAGCATCCGCAGCCGCAGCGGGTCACCCAGGGCCTTCAGGGTGCCGGCGACGTGCGCCGCGGCGTCGGCGCCCATCGCGTGGTCCGCCGGCGAGGGCTGCGGGGTGCAGCCGCCGGCGGCGGTCGTGGTCGCGTCGGGGGCGATGGTGGTCATGAGCGTGCCTCCTGCAGATCGGCGGTGGCGGGGGAGGTCGAAGACGTGCGGAACCAGCGGTCCCTGGCCCAGAGGCTGACGTAGACCAGGGCGACCAGGACCGGGACCTCGATGAGCGGGCCGACCACACCGGCCAGCGCCTGCCCCGAGGTCGCACCGAACGTCCCGATCGCCACCGCGATCGCCAGCTCGAAGTTGTTGCCTGCCGCGGTGAACGCCAGCGTCGTCGACCGCGCGTACCCCAGCCCCAGGCCCCGCCCGGTGGCCAGGCCCACGGCCCACATCACCGCGAAGTACGCCAGCAGAGGCAGTGCGATCCGCGCGACGTCCAGCGGCCGCGACGTCACGGCCTCACCCTGCAGCGCGAACAGCAGCACGATCGTGAACAGCAACCCGTACAGCGCCCACGGACCCACCCGCGGGACGAGCCGCTCCTCGTACCAGTCCCGACCGCGCGTGCGCTCACCGATCCACCGCGAGGCGAACCCGGCGGCGAGCGGGACGCCGAGGAACACCAGGACGTTGACCGCGATCTGCCCGACGGACACGTCCAGGCCCTGCGAGTCCAGGCCCAGCCATCCAGGCAGCACGGACAGGTAGAACCAGCCCAGCAGCGAGAACGCCACCACCTGGAACACCGAGTTGATCGCGACCAGCACCGCGGCCGCCTCACGGTCGCCGCAGGCGAGGTCGTTCCAGATCACCACCATCGCGATGCACCGCGCCAAGCCGACGATGATCAGGCCGGTGCGGTACTCGGGCAGGTCGGGCAGGAACACCCACGCCAGGGCGAACATCAGCGCCGGGCCCACGACCCAGTTCAGCGCGAGGGAGCTCACCAGCAGCCGCTTGTCCCCGGTCACCGCAGCGACCCGGTCGTAGCGGACCTTCGCCAACACCGGGTACATCATCACCAGCAGGCCCAGCGCGATCGGCAGCGAGATGCCGCCCACCTCCAGCTCGGCCAGCGCGTCCCCAAGAGCGGGGACGAACCGGCCGAGGCCGATGCCCGCGACCATCGCCAGCCCGATCCACGCCGGCAGCCACCGGTCGAGCGTCGACAACCGCCCCCTCGTCGCGTCCGGGGCAGTCACCGGCGTGGTCTGATTCGACATGTCTCTATGTTGACACATCTCGATGCAGAGGCGAAGCGTCGTGACGTCTCGACCGCCTCGCCGGGCCGGCCGACTAGCCTCGCGGCATGGAGTCGCTGGAACGTCTGGACGACCTGTGGAGCGCGCGGGACTACCCCGTCCTCGTGGCGGCCGCGCGCCGGCTCAGGGAGCGGCCGCGGCCGCTGATGTCGCAGGACCTCGTCGAAGCCACCGGCCTCGAGCACCAGGAGGTCGTCGCGGCTCTCGCGAACCTCGGCCATCGTCACTTCGACGTCCGTGACGCCAGCAGCGAGGCGGTGCGCGACAACTACGTGGTCGGCATCATGCCCGCCGGCCTGGAAGCCGTCGGGCAGTGGCCCAGCCCCGACACGGCCGCGGATCGTCTCGTCGCAGCGCTCGATGCCCTGATCGACACCACCGCGGACGGGTCTCCGAAGCAGAGCCGGCTCAAGGCGGCACGCGACGGTCTGCTCGCCGCAGGTCGCGACGTCCTCGTCGACGTCGCCGGAGCCGCGATCACGGGCCGCCTGCCCATGTGATTGCCGGCGCCTCGCGTGCCACCACACGGGGAACTTCGTCGGTGGCGAATACAGGACGCCGCCAGGTGCACGTCCAGAGCTGGACCCGGTAGAGGTGTCGCCACCTGCGGGTACCGCCTGACCGAGCGCGCTCGCGCTACGAGCTGGGCCCGTCAGGGCACGACGAGTTGATCGCTGACGCTCACCACGGCGTCGCCGGTGATGCTCTCCTCGGTGACCAGCGGCCCCGTCAGGTTCTCGCCGGCGTCGCCGATGACCGCCTTCACGTCGTCGGGCTGGTTGCGCGCGATGGGCATGGTCACGCTGACCTCGTAGGTGCCAGGGGGCACCGGGTTGCCCTTGTCGCTGAACGGCCCGAACGCGATCGCACCGTTCTGCAGCGTTCCCGAGTCCTGGGCGATGAAGCCGCCCTCCTGGAACACCGACGAGCCCAGCTCGGTGCCGTCCGGCAGGTTGGTCTGCGCAGTCACCGAGACCGAGCCGTCCTCGTTCAGGACGACGTTCATCGCCAGCTCGACCTCGAGCGAGGCATCCTCTGGCGTCGGCTCGGCGGTCTGGGCCGGCGCCGGCGGGGGCGCGCTGGGGGAGCACCCGCCGACCAGCAGGAGGGCGAAGGCGCCGGCGGCTGCGGCGAGCGATCGACTCATGGCCCGAGGCTACGGTCGCCCGCCCGCGCGCGGGCTGGATCTGGGTGGGCGGCGGGGTGAACCGCACCGTGCGGATCGGTGTCCGGGGTGCCCGTCGGGCGCGGTACGGTGCGCGGACCGCCGAGGGAAGGTGTGCCACGTGCAGGAGGCCGAGTCGTTCCGGTCGTCGCGGCACGACCGCGAGGTTCGGGTCGCTGACTGGCGCGATGCCGAAGAGCTTGCCGCATGGCACATGCGGCACGTCCTCGGCCTGCGCGGTGTGACGCTGACCGCGGCCGGCGCAGACGGGGGACTCGACGTTGTCGCCGACCGGGGCGTCGCCCAGGTCAAGCATCACGGCGCCTTGGTCGGCAGCCCGGACGTCCAGAGGAGCCGCGGAGCGGGCCACGGGCACGAGCTGGTCCTGTTCTACGCGCTGGTCGGGTACACGCAGTCGGCAGTGGCGTTCGCAGACGCGGCGCGCGTCGCGCTCTTCCGGTACGACGTCTACGGCGACGTCGTACCGGTCAACGCTGCGGCCGGCGACCTGCTGGCCGCTCAGGCCGGCGGTGCGGCAGTGCCCGAGCCGCCCGAGCCGCCCGAGCCGCCCGAGCCGCCCGAGCCCGATGTGGCGCCAGCTGCCGAGGTGCTCTCGATGACCGCGCACGCTGCACGGGCGCGCCTCGAGCGCGAACGCCGCGACGAGAGTGACCACGCCCGGGCGGCGGACGTCCTGGACCGCGCGAACGACGCGGCGGCCTCGTTCGCGGCGCGGTTCGCCGGGCCGCAGCCGTGGACGTCCGAGCAGGTCGAGGACCTCCGGACGTTCGTGGTCGTGACCGCCCAGACCGCGGTGCGGTTCGCCCACGACGTGCTGACCCGCACGCAGCGGCCATCGCCTGGCGCCCCGTGGCGGGTGGAGCGCGTGCCGTTGCTCAGGCAGCGGGTCCGCGAGCTTGCGGACGACGTCGCAGCGACGCTGGCGGGCGCGGGGTCGGATCCGCGCTGGGACGAGGTGATGCTCGCGGTGCACCGCTGGGCGGTGTCCGCAGCGCAGCTGGAGGGGTTGGCGGCCTCGGGCGACGATCCTGGGACCCCTCGAGCGGAGCGGACCGTCGTGTGGTGGTCGGCTGGCAGGTTCGAGCGAAGCGACCCGTTCTCCGTTCCGGGTTGGTGGGAGAACCGGCGCGCGCTGGAGCGCGTCCGTCAAGGCCTTGCCGCCACCGACTGGGAGAAGTCGGTGGCGGCTCTGCGCCCGCTCGGGCTGGACGAGCAGAAGTGCCTCACGGTGCTCGCCGGCGCATCGTCCAGGTCGTTCCTCGTGGCCGCGGCATGGACTTGAGCGACGCGCGGCGACCGGGCGGTCCAGACCCCTCGGCGGGCGAGCTCGGCTGGCCGGAAGTCCTTGCGGCACCGCGTCGAGCGGCGCGCGACGTTCGCTCGTCCGAGGTGCCTGCGGCGCCGGGGGTGTACGCGTGGTTCCGCGACGGCGCCTGCATCTACGTGGGCAAGGCGTCGAACCTGCGCACGCGACTGCGGGCCCATCGCGCGTCGACCAGAGATCTGAGCCCCAGCACGCTGCGTGCGACGGTCGCAGAGCGGGAGCTCGGCGTCTCGCGGAGGTTCGCCCGCCAGCGCCCGACGCTCATCACCGCCGAGCAGGTCGACGTCGTGAACCGTTGGCTGGCGAGCTGTGATGTGGCGTGGCTGACGTGTCCGTCGGCAGAGGTCGCCGAGGCGTTGGAGCGCAGACTTCGTGCGTCAGGGCTTCCGCCGCTGAACCGGGTGTGACGGCCCGCCGGGGGAGTCGCCCATGCGGCGGACCGCCGGCCGGGTTCAGCCTGGGATGCTGCGCGGGTCGCCGCCGTAGCTGTTCTTCTCGTGCACGCGACCGTCGAGTCCGTGGATGTGGTGCTCGAGCTTGCGCTCGATCGCGAGGTCGCGCCCAGCGGACACCGCATCGTCCTTCACGGCGAACGTGCCGCCGACCTGGCTCCCGTCGACCTCGTTGAGCCAGCTGTCGTCCTTGTGCACGGTGTGCACCCCGTTGCCGTTGCTCATGCTGACCTCCTTCGGTGCTGGTGGCGCCAGTCTCGGCGAGGATGCGCGCTCCGGCACGTCGAGCGCCCACAGCTCATCGGCGGCGGACCGCTGCCGCAGCCACCCAGGCGTTCCACGGGCCGGGCGCCCGGCCTGTGCGGTCGACCTGTTGCTGGACGCAGACCACCCCGGGCCCGGCGGCGACCACCAGCACGTCCACCTCGGCGGTGCTGCCGTCGTACAGGGCCACCCGGGCCACCGCCGGTGCCGGCGGCGAGACGGGGCGCTGGGACGGGGGAGTGGGGCCCGTCACGATCCACCTGGAGTAGTCCGGGTGGGGGTCGTCCGGACGGTACCCCTTCGCGAAGTCGTTGGTGGCTGACACCCCGGGATCGTATCGAACACGTGTTCGACTGCGCGCGACGCTGGGTGCGGCAGAGCCCAATGCGGCGGCGTCCGCACATTGAATGCCCATCGTGCCGCGTGTCACGCGCCCGCGGAATGCAACCCACGCCATTATCTGGAACACCTGACCGGCCCGGATTGGACGAACATGGCCCGCAAGACTCAGATCACGCTCATCGACGACTTCGACGGCGCCCCTGCCGACGAGACGGTCACGTTCGCGCTCGACGGCGTGCACTACGAGATCGACCTCACCACCGCCCGCGCCGCCGAGCTGCGCGACGCCGTGGCGAAGTACGTCGCCCACGGACGCAAGATCGGCTCGCAGACCCGCGCCCGCAGCACCAGCAGCAGGGGCTCGCGCGAGGCCACCCGCGACTACAACCCCGCCGAGGTCCGCACCTGGGCCACCGCCCAGGGTATCGAGATCCCCGCGCGAGGCCGGATCCCCGCGGGGATCCTCGAGCAGTACCGCTCCGCGCACTGACCGCGACCGTGACGGACGAGCAGCAGGTGCCGGACGCGGCACTGCTCCGACACCTGCTGACCCTGCGCTTCATGCTCGTCGACGCGACCCGCTGGGCCACGCAAGCCGGCCCCGAGCGGCTGACGACGGCCGTCATCCTCCTCGACGGCGTCGTCGAGCGCGCGATGAACCTCGCCGCCGCAGAGATCGGCGTGACCGTCGGGCCCCGCGACACCCTCCCGCAGATCGCCGACAAGCTCCGCACCAAGGCCCCCGACTGGAAGCCGCGCCACTGGCGCGACATCGACGACCTGCACCGCGCGCGGAACAGCGCCCAGCACGCCGGCCAGCGCCCGCACCCCGACGACCTCGGTCCTTGGACGACCGCGGTCGGCGCCTTCGTGCGCGACGTCGTGGACACGCACCTGGGCCTCGACCTCGACCGCGTCGCGCTGACCGACGCCGTCCAGGACCCCCGGCTGCGCGAGATGCTCGAGCAGGCCGCCGCGGCCCTTGAGGGCGGGAGTCCGGCGTACAGCGTCGGGCGCAGCGTCACCGCCACGGTGTTCGCGCTCTCGTCGTGGACGAACCTGCAAAACGGCCGGACCAGCATCCAGGACCTGTTCGCCAACCCGCGCGGGCCGGGTGCCCGCATGTCCGCGGTGGAACAGAGGATCGAGCTCAGCACCTTCGCGCAGGACCCTGCCGAGGTGTCCTGGTTCACCGTGCTGATGAACGACTTCCCCTCGGCCATGGACCGCGACGACGCCGAACGCGCACTCGCCTTCGCGACGTCGTGGATCCTTGGCTACGAGGCTGCGCTTCACAGCTGGGTCCAGGACCGGCACGAGCGAGCGCAGCGCGCGGCTCGCCGCGTGCGCGTCGGCGACGGCACCGCGTACATCGCCGATGGTCGGGTCATGCTCAACGGCGACGGGATCATCGCCGCGCTGGTCCTTGCCGACGTCCCGGCACAGGACCAGTACGAGGCCTGGCGGACCGCGGTCGAGCGACTTCGCGACGGGGAGGCGAGTGACATACCCAAGGGGAGTCGCATCCAAAGGGACGGGACGGTCAGGCTCACCGGCCGGGACGCCGAGGATCTCCGTTCCCAGCTCGTCGCGCTCGATGGGGCGCTCAAGCAGGCTGAAGCCCGACTCGATGCCGACCATGCAGCCGACGCTGTTCGCCAAGGCGAGGAGGCGCGCCGTGCGAGCGACTACCGGGAGAGTCTTGCTGCGGCCGGCGACCTTCCGGAGTGGGCGGCCAGCGCATCCCTCACCCCCGACATGGGCGGGACCGCCGTGCTGCTGACGATCAACCACGACTTCGCATGGCTCCTTGCCGTGGGAGGAGGGCTGCAAACCCGTCTCGAGGCCGACGCACGGGTCACGGCGGTCCGACGCGATACAGGCAGCGACCGGCTCTACATCACACCGCGCCTCGAGCCCGTCGAACTGGTCTCCCTGCTCGACGAGATCGACGTCGAGGTCCAAGAGCAGGCTCGGGATCTGGCAGCGCGCCAGGACGCCATGGTCAGCGCGGGGGCGGAGCACACCGCGGCGCTGCTCGGCATCCTGCGTGAGCTCGACGAGCGGGCCGCAGGAGCCTAGCCCCGCACCGCCGCACATCTACCGGGCATGAGCACCACGACCCCTGCCCGACACCCCGCGGGCGTGCGCACCGGCGGGCAGTTCGCTGCCACCGCCCGCGCCGAGGCGCCGCTCGACCTGGGCGTCCCCGACGCGCCTCAGGTCGACGCCGTCAACGGCCTCGTGCCCCGGCTCAACGCCGCCGGCCGCTGGTACCTCGCCGACCAGGCCACCGGCAAGCCCGTCCTGCGTGACGCCCAGCGCGCCCGCGGCTCGCACGCGACGCTCGACGACGCCATGCGCTGGGCCGAGCACACCTACCCGCTCGTGGTCCGGGTCGCCGACAAGCTCGAGCGGCGCCACCCGGTCCTCACGCCGACGTGTCCGGACTGCGCCACCACCATGGTGCACGAGGTCGACGACGAGCGGCCCCGGCCTGCGCCGGTGTGGGTCTGCCCGGTGTGCGACGCCCCCGCGCGCTGATCCGCGACACGCCGGCAGAACTGGCATCGGGAATTCGCTGGCCAGCGCCGCGGCGGTGTCATACAGTCGATCCGGACGCCAGTCCAGCAGACGATGAAGGAGGTGCCGACCGTGGATCGCAACGTGACCCTGACCAGCGGATCGCACACCCCTGCCATCGTCCGCGCCTACGCCGAGTCCAACCACGTCCAGCGGTGGTTCAGGCTCCCGGTGGAGGCGACCTTGACGTAGCGCGAACGGAACGCCCGGACGCTACGAGAGGCCGCCCCTGCCAGCGCAGACGGGCGGCCTTTCCTGTTCCTGGGGGATGCCGCACATACACACGATGGCGACACCAAGCAGCCAGCCCGGCGCCGCCGCACAGAACGACCTAGGGATGTAGCTCAGCAGGCAGAGCGCCGGTCTCCAAAACCGAAGGTCGGGGGTTCGATTCCCCCCATCCCTGCGTTGCTCTCGGTCACTGAGGCACGGAAGTGTCATACACCGCGATGCGCTCGCTCCCGCCCCTCGGGGAGGGTTGTCAACTGCACAGAGACGAGAAGTAGCCGACCGGAGCCAACCGGTCGGTCACCTTCGAGCAGCCAGCACACCCCCGGGCGTGCCGAGGTGTGGACCCCGCCAAGTGCGGGCGAGCCCCGGCCCTCGCGGACCTGAACGCGCGGCTGCTCGGAACCTTCCAGGTGGCGCCGCCCTGCGCGCCCGGCCTCCGCGTTCGAGCGTGCCGGGCGTCCCGCGAGGGCAAGGCGGGCGGAGCCACCTGGTCGCGCGTCGATGACCCGAGCGGCGAAGTGGCGTCCCGCAGAGTGGTGTGCGAGCCCGGCCTTGATCGGGCATCGTCGTAGACGTGTAGGCGGTCACCGCGTGATTCTTCGAGAGACCTACCAAGTCGACTCGAGAGAAGGACCCGCGATGACCGCTGGACCCAGTCTGGACCCTGCCCGCTTCCTGCACGAGCACCTGAGCACGGCCAGCCCCGACCTGCTGCGCGAGCTGCTGGGCGTGTTCATCGACACCCTGATGGGCGCCGAAGCCGACGCGATCTGCGGCGCTGACTACGGCTCCCGCTCTGCGGAGCGGACCAACGTGCGCAACGGCTACCGGCACCGCGACTTCGACACCCGGGTCGGCACGATGGACGTGGCGATCCCCAAGCTGCGCGCCGGCACCTACTTCCCCGACTGGTTGCTAGAGCGCCGCCGGCGCGCGGAGGCGGCGCTGACTAGCGTCGTTGCAACCTGCTACCTCCTGGGCGTCTCGACCCGGCGGATGGACAAGCTCGTCGAGTCGCTCGGGATCACCAGGCTGTCGAAGTCCCAGGTCTCGCGGATGGCCGCGGACCTGGACGAGCAGGTCGCCGCGTTCCGCACCCGTCCGCTGGACGCCGGCCCCTACACGTTCGTGGCGGCCGATGCCCTGAGCGTGAAGGTCCGTGAGGGCGGACGGGTGGTCAACATCGCGGTCATGGTCGCGACCGGGGTCAACGCCGACGGGCACCGAGAGATCCTGGGCATCGACGTGTCCACCGCGGAGGACGGGGCCGGGTGGTTGACGTTCTTCCGAGACCTGACCGCCCGCGGCCTGACCGGGGTCAAGCTGGTGACCTCTGACGCGCACTCCGGGCTGGTCGCCGCGATCGGCGCGACCCTGCCCGGCGCGACCTGGCAGAGGTGCCGCACCCACTACGCGGCGAACCTGATGTCGACCTGCCCGAAGTCCTCCTGGCCGTGGGTCAAGACGCTGCTGCACAGCGTCTACGACCAGCCCGACACCGACGCGGTCCACGCCCAGTTCGACCGGCTGCTGGACGCCGTCGCCGACAAGCTCCCGGCCGTCGCGGACCACCTCGAAGCGGCCCGGGCCGACGTCCTGGCGTTCACGTCCTTCCCGAAGGAGGTCTGGCGCCAGATCTGGTCCAACAACCCGAACGAGCGTCTCAACCGCGAGATCCGCCGCCGCACCGACGTCGTGGGGATCTTCCCCGACCGCACCTCGATCATCCGCCTGGTCGGAGCCGTGCTCGCGGAGCAGCACGACGAATGGGCCGAAGGACGCCGCTACCTCGCCCTGGACGTTCTTGGCCGATCCCGGCTCACTGCCCTGCCAGACCCGCCGGAGGTGACCACGCCCCAACTCCCGGCGCTCAGCGCCTGAACCCGAAGATCACGCGGAAGCCGTCACACACCACGCCCGGGGACTTGACCCACTCCTTGAGAGCCACCGCGGCCCCACCCCGCTGCACCGCAGCCGGGCCACCGAGGCGGCGCCCTCCCGGGCGGGATGTAGACCTCGGGGACCGAGCCGGACGGCGAGCACCGGCACCCGCCCGCCTAGCTCATCACTGGTAGAGCGCCCGCCCCGTAAGCGGGAGGTGCCCGGATCGAGGCCGGGGGTGGGCTCGGGCGCTGCGGCGCCGCACGACGAGGGACCGGCGTGCCCTCCCGCCACCGTGGCACCCGAGTGGAGCGCGCGGAGCGGACACCTACACGCCCGGGCCGTCAGGCCCGTCACGCCGCCGTAGCTCAGCTGGAAGAGCGCCGACTTGGTAGGTCGGAGGTCCCCGGATCATGCCCGGGCGGTGGCTCCAGGCCCTCGTGGCGGAAGCAGGTAGACGCGCTGGCTTGAGGTGCCAGTGCTCCGCGAGGAGCGTCCCGGTTCAAGTCCGGGCGAGGGCACCCAGCAGCACCCGCCCCTCTGGCCCAACCGGCAGAGGCGCCCGACTCAAACTCGGGATCTCCCGGTTCGAATCCGGGGAGGGGCACGGAGGGCCCAGCCGAGAGACGGCGACGGCGCCCGATTCGAGATCGGGTTGCGGGCTCATCGTCCGCGTGCGGGTTCGACCCCCGCGCCCTCCGCACACAGGAACCGTCGGCCAGCCCGCAACGAGGAGCACCGCTCATGATCGTCAGCATCGTCATCACCTCCGCCGTTGCCGCTGCCGTCGCGGGCGCGGTGTGGATCACCAGCGACAAGCGGGCCGCCAAGCGGATCGGGGTCGACACGGCATCCCCGCACTGGCGGGAGGCGTTCGCCCTCACCTCCCGGCTGCTGATCCAGGAGGCCCAGCGGCTGGGCGTGGAGACCGAGGGCCGCGACGTGCGCACGCTCGCCAAGGCCGTCCGGGCCGCCCGCGAACGGCAGCAGGACGGGGCAGCCCACGCCGCGCAGATCAGGGCGGCGATGCCGAACTGGATCCGTGAGGCCGCACCGTTCTGAGGCGGTGCCGCACATAGGCACTTCGAGCGAGAGACCCCGCCGCAGTGGTAGCGGGGCGAGCCGGGCACATGCACCCGGCCACGATGCGGACCCGTGTCGCTCGAGCAGGTCCGAAGTCGGTGGGACTGCAGCCCGCCGGCCGATCCAGAGGTCCGCGCGCGCCGTGCGGCGCCACGCCTGGCAGCAGCACGAGGGGACGTGCACCCGCCCGTCGGGGCGGGAGGAAGCGGGTTCGAGTCCCGCCGCTGAGCAGGTGGCCACCGCGGCGCCGCGGCCCTCACCTGGGGGGCCATGTCCTTGGTGGCGACTGATCCTTGCAAGATCGGTGCGGCGGGTTCGATCCCCGTGCTCTCCACGCTCGCCCCGTGGCCGGCTACGCGCCCCGTGCGCCGGGCCGCCCACGTGTGGCCGGTACCGTGCACGGCCCGGATGCCCTGGTGGCGCCCGGGCCGTGCACACCTGGGTGTAGCGCAGCAGGAAGCGCGTCGGCTTTGGGAGCCGAAGGCCGCGGGTTCGAGCCCCGCCACCCGGACTCGGCAGTGCCCCCCAGCGGCCCCGCCCACCTACCCGCGGACCCACCTGCCGGTCCGGCCGCGGGCCCAGTGGACCGGCGATGGGTGCTCACGCGCGTCGACCCGAACCCGACCCGCACCGCCACCGGCCGGGCTACCCGCCGGTGTGCGCCCGCCTAGCTCATCTGGCCAGAGCGCCCGGCCTGTACCCGGGAGGCGACCGGTTCGAGACCGGTGGCGGGCTCGCGACCGCGTGAGGCGGCCACACCCGGACCCGGTCCGGGCAGGTGGCAGGACTCTCCGCCGGGTGGACCCGGAGACCAGGACGTCACCCCTCACGCGGCCAGCACCACACCGAGAGAAGGGCACGACCATGCTCAAGGTCGAGGTCCACCCCGCCGACACGCAGCAGGCGACCCGGTTCCTCGGGTCCGCCGTCGAGGCAGTCCACCTGCACGGCGACCCGCAGACCATCGGTACCCACTTCGCGACCTTCACCCTCCGCAGGGTGGTCGCCGCGGCCGAGGCCTCGCCGGAGGCCAACCGCCGGGCGCACGTGGAGTTCAACGCGGCGCTCCTGCCGCTGCTGGAGAAGCGGTGGGTCACCGCAGAGGGCTGACCCGCCCACCCCGCATCGCCCCGGCATCGTGTCGGGGCGGTGCTGAGCCCCCATCGTCTAGTGGCCCAGGATCTCGGTCTTTCACGCCGATGGCACCGGTTCGAATCCGGTTGGGGGTGCACAGCCGCCGCGAGCTGCGATCGCGGCACCCTTCCCCGGTAGCTCAGATGGCAGAGCGGGTGGCTGTTAACCACCGTCCGTCCCAGGTTCGAGCCCTGGTCGGGGAGCACACCAGCGACCGAAGAAGGAGGGGCCTGACCCCGGTTCTTGGACACGCTGAATCCAGCAACGCGCTGGGGAAGCGAGATGATCCAGTTCATGGCCAGGAAGAGCTACTCCGAGGAGTTCCGTCGTCAGGCCGTCGACTTGTACGAGTCCACTCCGGGCGCCACGGTGCGCGGGATCGCCGCGGACCTGGGCATCGTGCGCGGCACGCTGCGCCACTGGCTCGAGGTCTACGGCACGGGCGCCAAGACGGCCGTCGACGGGTCGGCGACGCCCAGCCCGTTGCGGTCCAAGAGCGCTGCGGCGAGCTCGACGGCGCCTGTCGGCGAGTCGCCGCAGGAGCGGATCGCCCGGCTCGAGGCCCGGGTCCGCGAGCTCGAGGTCGAGACGACCAAGCTGTCCACCGAGCGGGCGATCTTGCAGCAGGCGGCGAAGTATTTCGCCGGGGAGACGCGCTGGTGAGTCGCTTCCAGTTCGTCGCCGACAACTCCGCCACCTACCCGGTGAAGCGACTGTGCGAGCTCGTGCAGGTCGAGCGCTCGTCCTACTACGCGTGGAAGGCTGGCGCGCCGGCGCGGGCCGAGCGCGCCGCGGCGGACGCTCGGCTCGAGGCACGGATCCGCAAGGTCCACGCCGCGGACAGCACGCTCGGCGCGCCGCGGGTCACGGCCGAGCTCAACGACGACGCGCCCGCCGGTGAGCAGGTCAACCACAAGCGCGTCGCCCGGGTGATGCGCGCGGCGGGTATCGCGGGCTACGTCAAGAAGCGTCGAGTGCGGACCACGATCCCCGAGCCGTCGGGCCGCAAGCACCCCGACCTGCTCAAGCGGGACTTCACCGCGCCGGCACCGAACCGGCGCTACGTCGGCGACATCACCTACCTGCCGATCGCCGACGGCACGAACCTCTACCTCGCCACGGTCATCGACTGCCACTCCCGCCGGCTCGTCGGGTGGGCAGTCGCCGACCACATGCGCACCGAGCTCGTCGAAGACGCGCTCAAGGCCGCCGCCGCGACCCGCGGCACCCTGGCCGGGGCGCTGTTCCACTCCGACCACGGGTCGGTCTACTGCTCGAAGGACTACGCCAGGGTCTGCGCGAGGCTCGGCGTGACCCAGTCGATGGGCGCCGTCGGGTCCTCGGCCGACAACGCGATGGCCGAGTCGTTCAACGCCACCCTCAAGCGCGAGGTCCTGCAAGACGACGCCTGCTGGCCCGACGAGCCAACCTGCCGCCGGCAGGTCTTCCGCTGGCTGACCCGCTACAACACCCGCCGCCGCCACTCCTGGTGCGGCTACCTGTCCCCGACCGCCTACGAGGCCCGCCGGGCCGCTACGCTGCCGATCGCCGCGTAATCACACCCCGTGTCCAAGAACCGGGGGTAGGGCCCGGAGGACCGGGTGCTGCCCACCGCCCGCTTGCAGCAGTACGCCGCCGCGGCCCTCGGCGAGGGCGCCGGCCTCTGGCTGCGCCACGCGCAGGCGAGCGTGCGTGCCGCGGCCGCCATCCTCGACCTGGAGCTGGAGCCCCCGCACCCCGGCGCCGGGCGATCACTGGTCGTCCCGGCGCGCACCCCGCGCGGGGACCGGGTCGCAGTGCGGGTGGACCTTCCGGGGAACCTCCACCTGCCTGAGGTGACCGCGATCGGCGACGCCGGCGTGGGCCCCCGAGTCGTGCACGCCGACCAGGCCGCGGGCCTGAGCGTCGTGCAGTGGCTTCCGGGGAAGCACCCGAACCCGTCCAGCCTCGGCGCCTCTGCAGCCGTCGGGCGGACGCTGTCCCGCCTGCGCGCCACGCCCGCTCCCTCCGGCGCCCGGCCGGTCCAGGACGTCATCGGGCACTTCCTGGACGTCGCCGTGCAGCGCGCACGGCGCGCCGGGCTCGAGGATCTGCCCCGACTACTGGCCGCCGACGTCGAACGCTCAGTCGAGCTGGCGCACGTGGACGTCCTCGCCCACGGAGACCTCACCGCCGGCAACGTCCTGCTCCATGAGGGCCGCGCGTGGCTCATCGATGCGGACCCGTACGCCGGGCCGATCGAGCGCGATCTGGCGACCTGGATCCTGCGGGTCGAAGACGGGCAACGCCTGGCCGCGCACGCGGCGGCCGCGCTACGAGCCCTCACCGACGTGGACGTCGAGCTGCTGGAGTGGCTGGTCGCGGTCGCTGCCCGCACGTTCGTCGCGTACCGCGCGAGTCTGCACCGCGACGTCCCGGCTGCTGCGGCCGCCGTGGCGCTCGATCACACGGCTCGAGCGAGGCTCGGGCTCACCTAGTGCCTGGAGGGCTGCCGGAGCGGCCGAACGGACCCGTCCTGAAAACGGGAGGGCCAGCGCGCCCCGAGGGTTCGAATCCCTCGCCCTCCGCGGGGTGCACCAGCGATGCCCGGGCCGTACGGCCGCAGCTGGCGTTGGCCGACGACAAGGCCCCCGGGTGGACGAACCTCGCGGTGGCGCGGGGCGCCGGTTGCTAGCCGGCTGGGTCGCTTCGGCGGCTGGGGATCGTGCCCTCCGTCCACCGCACGGAGCTCGGGCGGCATCAGGTTCGCCACGGGCTGCCCCACCGCCAGGGCCGCCGCTTCTCGGCGGGCTCGTACCGGTGCATCATGCGCTGGACGGCATTGATGTCGGTGCGAGCCGCATCGAGGTCGCTGCGCGCTACGGTGAGGGACCGCTTGAGCGCGCCGCCCGTGGGGCCCTCCGAGAGCATCTCGTGGCGGACGCCAGCGAGCTCGCGAAGGTCTTCGCGACTCAGCTCGAGCGCACTGAGCGCCTTCAAGCACCCCTCCGCGATCCGCGGAGAGACGATCTCAAGCTCGACGCATGCGTCACGGTACGCGTCCATCGTCACGGCGATCTCGGCGTCCTCGCTGCGGTCCGGGTCGAGGCCCGGCTGCTGCAGCGCCGCCAACCGCGCCTGCTGGGTACGAAGGGCGTGGTTGGCCGCCTGCCAGGCGCGCAGGTGGGACTCCCGACGACGGCCTGTCATCACGGCTCGCTGCTGCATGCGGACGGTGGTGATCGCGACGGCTGCGCTCGCGACGATGGCGATGGCAGCGATGACGTCCGACGCGTCCCAGGTCATGCCCGCACTGTCGTGCCCTGCACACCTGCGACGCAAGCCGCCGACCGGCTGCGCGCGACGGTCTGGAAGGTGAACCCTGCAGTGGTGCGGGGCGCCCGTTGGAAGCGGGCCGGGTCGGCGTCAGGCCGGCTGAGGATCGTGCCCTCCGCCTTCCGCTTCGCCCCCAGGGCGCGTCTGGCCCACGACACGGGCCGCGCGTGGGTGTAGCTCAGCTGGCAGAGCGCGAGGTCGCCATCCTCGAGGCCGCGGGATCGAGACCCGTCACCCACTCCAGGTCGACAGCACCTCCGGCGCCTGCCGGCGGAGGCTGCGACCCCGCGGATGAAGCTCAACAGGCCGAGCGCACCCCTCCCACGGGTGAGGCAGCGGGTTCGAGTCCCGTCATCCGCTCCACGTGCACGGTTCCGCGGCCGCCGATGAGGCCGCGGCGAGAAGACGGCTCATCACCGTCGAGAAGTCGGGTCCCGCCGCGCGGCGGGGAGCCTGAGCCTGCACGGCAGACCCGCCGGGCCCTCTACGATCGCGGCGTGATCACCGTCATCGCCCAGATCGAGACCATCCCGCCGGACCACACCGGTGTCGACCCCGACCGTCAGGCGGACGAGATCAAGGCGAGCGGCCAGACGTACGAGGAGGCCCGTGACGCCATCGCGGCACGGGTCCCCGCCGGCTGGCGCGCCATCTCGTACCGGGTCCCCGCGTGATCCCCTCTGGTGTAGCGGCAGCACGCCGGCCTTTGGAGCCGCGAGGCCCGGGTTCGACCCCTGGGAGGGGAGCCTGAATGACCCACGACATCACCAGTGCCGTGCGCGAGGTCGGCCGCTGGCCGGTCCTGACGCGGGTGGACTCGTTCCTCGCCGAGGCCGCAGTCGCCGAGCTGCTGCATCGAGAGGACCCCCACGGTGTGTGGTGGGCCGGCGGCCGGAACGTCGGCTGGGACGTGTCCTCGGGGGACCTCAAGGTCGACGCCAAGGTGGCGTTCATCGACAACGTGAACGTCCGAGGCGTCAACGAGCTCTGCCTCGGCTTCATGGGCAGCCCGAAGCGATCGGACGGCGATGAGGCGCGCGAGGGGATCACCTACGCGCTCGTGCTGCTGCACCACGAGGGGAACGACGGGCCGCAGACCTCCGCCCATGAGCCGATCGTCCGACTGGACGCCACGGTGCGGTTCGCCGCCTTCCGGTTCTCCACGGACGAGATCAACACCCTGTTCAGTCGCCCGTTCCTCAAGGACGGCATCGGCCGCCGGCGTGGGGGCAACCTCTACCTGCCCCTGCGCACAGCGCTGGAGGGCGACTACCTCTGGAAGGGCAGCGCGCAAGTCCTGCCGGATGGTCAGGTCGCTCCGGCGTCGGATGACCCGCCCGCGTAGCTCAGTGGATCGAGCGCTCGCCTCCGGAGCGAGAGGTCGCAGGTTCAAGTCCTGCCGCGGGCACCACCACACCGACGAGGCCCCCTCAGGGCCGACCCAGAGGCCAACCGCGAGGGGGCCTCGCCGGCACGTCTAGCTCACCGGCAGAGCGCTCGCTCGACACGCGGGAGGTACGGGGATCGACACCCCGGTCGTGCACGTTGCCTGTAGCTCAGTGGCAGAGCGCCCGGTTGTGGCCCGGGAGGTCGCGGGATCGATCCCCGTCAGGCACCCCACGTCCTGGCCCTAGAGCCAGACGTAGTCCAGCACCTGCTGCTGCTCCCAGGAGTCGTCGTTGCCGCGGTCCAGGAGGCCCGCGACCTCGAGGCGCACCCGCTGCACGGGAAGGCGTACCTCGGCATGCTCGGGGGAGTAGGCGAGCGGCACCACGCCGAGGGCCTCAAGCTCCCGGCGGGGTCGGTACTCGCGCAGCAGGGCCGTGATCGTCACGTCGAGCGTGAAGGTGACGTTGTGCAGCTCGGCACCGTCGTCCAGCGCCTCTACGAACTGCCGGTCGTCGACCGAGGCGCCGGTCGCGGAGATCCAGCCCAGCTCGACGTTCTCCAGCACGCCGTCCGGCGGCGCGAGCACGTTCTGCGGGGACTTCAGCAGGAGCGAGGCCGCGAACTCCTGCGCGACCCGCTCGTACCACGGGAGGTCCTCCCGACGCGCGCGGGTGCGGGCCAGTTCCAGCGCCTGGGCCTCGAGCTCATCCGGCGCCGGCACGTACTCGGGCCGGGCGGCAGCGCGGGCCTGCATCTGGGCCAACGCCTCACGCAGCACCACGAGCTGGTGGCGGCTGCTCGGGTCGGTGTCCTCGAGCTTGCGGTACGCCACGGTGTACTTCACGCCGAGAGCCTTCGCGAGGCGCCGAGCGTGGGCCTTGTTCACCGGGTGGTTCGACATCGCAGATCCGTTCGCTGGGTCGCTCGTCCCGCGCCGCACGCCCAGGCAGATCTGGATCGACGGATGTCCTGCTTCACACCGGTGCTAGGCACCTTGTCCTCGGTCACGACCTGCGCGGGCAGGGCGCTCGGAGCGGGGTCTGTGCTCGACCGATTCGGAACGTACCAGCGTGATGCGCTACCGCCAAGAGCTGACGAGTCGTTGCCCCGCGGCGCCGCACATACGCAGGCCATGGCCTCCATCACCTGCCCGCGCCCGGGCCTGCCGGTGCCGCCCGACGGCACGCCGCTGCCGACGCGGGTGAAGCTCCTGCTGACCCCGATCGCCCCGGTGCGGGCCCCGCAGCGGGCCGCTGACGGCGCGTGGCTGTACGCCCCGTTCGTCCTCAAGGTCGAGTTCGGGGTCGCGGTGGTCCAGTTCGACCTCGACGAGGGCGCCTTCTACGCCTGCATCGACCCTCAGGCCCCCGCGGGCATGACCGACGAGCAGGTCGAGGCTGCCTGCAGCTGGTCGCTGCAGGTGTGGTCGAGCGTGTACCACGAGCTGCTGCTCGGCGGGCGGGATCACCTGCGCCTGTGGGCCCAGGCTGCGGGGATCGGCGTCTGGGAGTCCACCGACTGACCCGCCCGACAACGGCGGGCCCGGTGCTGTGGCCGAGTGGCTAGGCAGCGGCCTGCAAAGCCGTCTACGCCGGTTCGAATCCGGCCAGCACCTCCACGCCACGCCACGCCCCCGTAGCTCAACGGACCAGAGCGCCGGTCTCCTACACCGGGTGTCCGGGTTCGAGTCCCGGCGGGGGCACCACGAGCACGAGCGGAGCACGGCATGGCAGAGCACGTCGGCCCGGCCGGCCGGGCCGCACGACCAGGACGTAGGGATTCGCGGAGCCCCCACGGGGCTGACCCTCCGGCTGCCGAGCCGGTGACGACGAGGTCGTCGAGCAAACCGCGAGCGATGCCCCATGGTCCAGTTGGCACGGACACCCGGTTCTGGCCCGGGAGACCGAGGTTCGAGTCCTCGTGGGGCAGCAACGGGATGTGGCGCAGGTGGTAGCGCGCACGGCTGGGGGCCGTGAGGTCGTGGGTTCGAGCCCCGCCATCCCGACTCGGCGTCGCCTCGGCGCGCCCCGCCCCGGGCGGCACCCGGGACCTGCGAAGCACGAGGAGCACCGCATGGCCATCGTCGACTACTCCCAGGCCACCGTCCGGGAGATCAGGGTCGAGCTGGACCGCAGCACCCGCCCGGGGGTCATCCTGGACACCGGCCGCCCCGGCGACCCGCTGGCCCTGGAGATCTTCGCGCCGTGCGACTGCGGGGTCCTCGAGTGCACCGGCATCGCGATGAACTACGTGATGAGCGCTGCGGACTCCGGCGGCGTCAGCACCGTCACCTACGCCGGCACCGACATCACGTTCACCGCGGTGCGCACCGGCGGCGGCCTGTTCATCCCGGACGCCTCCGGCATCGCCGCCTCGGTGGCGCTCCAGGCCGAGGGCAGCGGCTGGTGGCCCGCCCCCGAGCAGATCGAGCAGTCCGCGACCAAGTACGCCAACCCGGCGTTCCGGGCCTGGCGCGAGCGCGTCGAGGACTAGCACCACCCGGCCCTCGGGCCGGTCCCACGGGCTGTAGCGCAGGTGGGAGCGCGCCGCGTTCGGGACGCGGAGGTCGCCGGTTCGAGCCCGGCCAGCCCGACCAGGACGCCACGGCGTCCGCCGGCCGACCGGGCCGGCACGGTTCCCAAGCTCAGGAGGAAGTAGCGCCCGACTGAAGATCGGGAGGATGCCGGTTCGACGCCGGCGGGGACCACGGGGCCGCCACGCGGCCACCAAGGGGCTGACCGGTTTCGATCGGGCCCAGGACAGCAGTTCAGGTCGAGCCCGGGCAGGTGACGTCACCCGGTCAACATGTCGTCACGCCAAGAAGCGCCAAGCGCGACTTCGCCCTCACCGCCTAGCGGTGACGTCCACGGCCGGGCGGTCCTGCCCCGAGCCGCACGGGCGCCGCAAGCAGGACTCGCCCCTCCGGCTGCCTCACGTGCGGGCTGGCGGGGGACACCCCCACGTGAGAACCAGGCGCCGCACTCCGACCCCCTCGGCGGCGCCGCGAACCCCGGGGTCGGTGACGCTCGTGAGGATCCCTTTCTGCTTCCCTGACCGAGACGCGGGTTCGACTCCCGCCAGCTCCACCGACAGATGGCTCGTCCGCGTCCGCGGGTCGCGGCCTTGCCCGATCGTCGCGCCCGGGAGCACAGTGGATTGCCTCACCCAGGAGGCAGCCATGAGCACTCCGGACCGCCCACAGCGACCGATCGTCCTGCTCGGTCGCCTCGACGCGACCAAGGGCAGCGTGATGACGTTCAGACCCGCCGGCGGTGGCGACCTCGTGCTGCAGGTCAGCCCGTCAGCGGTGCGCGCGCAGTCTCGCCCCGATGATGACGGGTGGGTGACGCTCGAGCTGAGCGACGCAGCGAGCGTCACGCCGCCTGGACAGGTCGCTCGACGGTTGAACGACCATGGCGGCGGCACCGGAGGGTCGAATGCGGCGTGCGTCGAGGCGTACCGGCGCAAGTGCAAGACCAGCCCCGACCAGCACAGTCCGGGCTGGTGCGACTCCGCGGAGGCCGCCCGCCAATGGGGCTGGATGTGCGACATCTTCGGTCCGCCCGGTGCGCCTCACCCTGTGCCCTGGGTGATCGCCTAGCCCCCTTCGTGCCGCGCCGAGATCCCCGCGGTCGTTGACCTCTTCTCGTCTCCGTGCAGCCCTGCCGCACATGTACCAGGCGAGCCCCGGCACCCCGTCGGGGCTCCAACCAGAGGAGACGACGATGGCCGCCGCGCCCGGCGTGCTCGTGCTGAACGCGGGCCTGGAGCCCCTGCACCGCGTCGACTTCAAGCACGCGATCCGCATGCTGGTCCGCGAGGTCGCCGTCGTGCACGAGGCCGCGGCGGGGTCGTTCGGGCCGTACCCGCGCCCCCTGGTCGTGCGTCTCGTCCGCTACGTCCAGATGGGGTGGGCCTACGCCCGCACCGGGTACGGGCCGGTCTCCAAGGCCGGGATCAAGCGCCGCGACAAGGTCTGCGCCTACTGCGGCGGGCCGCCGGAGACCATCGACCACGTCCACCCCAAGTCCCGCGGTGGCGCGAGCTCCTGGCTGAACCAGGTCGCTGCCTGCCGCCCGTGCAACGGGGCCAAGGCGGACCGCACCCCGCAGGAGGCGGGCATGCCGCTGCTGTACGCCACGCCCTACGACCCGACGGCGCGCACCCGGTGACGCTGGGCTCCGCTCGGCCACCGACGGCCAGCCCGGCTCCAGGCTCCGGGGCAGCCCCATGCCGAGCACCGCGATCGGCCTCGACCGGTCGCGGTGCTCGGCATGGCCCCACCGCGCCTCCTCGGTGTACTACACGAGGGACGCACACGCAGCGACACACCTGCGGATTCGTCGGCCAGCGCGCGCCGGGGTGACATACAGTCAAGCGTGACACGCCCACGGGATGGGTGACCGCACGTACGGCAGGAGCCAGCGCAGATGACGTCCCTCAACCGCCGTAGGCGCGGCCTGCCTGCACGCGCGATCGCGCTGCTGGGCGCCATCGTTCTCGGGGCAACGAGCCTCCTGGCGGGCGCCGCCTCCGCCCTGGCCGCGCCCGTCCTCGTCGAGCCGGGGACCATCAATCTCGACCCCGCGTGCCCCTCCAGTACGAGCGAGACCAGCGACGGCACCTGCACGTGGCTGCGCGTCTCGCCGTCGTCGTTCCTGACGACGGCTGCGCTGACCCCCAGCGAGCTCGAGGCGACCATCGTGAACCTGTACCGGGGCGAGACCCTCGTCGCGTCCGGCAGCCCGGCGGCCGAGTACGGCGCGGCCGACCTGTACTTCTTCGGGATCCGCGAGGGCACCTACACCGTCGAGCTCGTCAGCCCCGCGGGGTTCCAGCAGGTCGGCGACTTCGCCTCGGGGATCGCACCGGGCACCGTCGCGCGCACCGACCTGACGTTCGCCCCAGCCGCCGGCGTGCTCACCCCGCGGACGCTGCAGCTGCGCATGGCGCCGGCCGACCTCGAGCTGGGCGACCTGCAGCTCGACGTCTGGGTCGACGAGAACCTCAACGGCGTGCGCGACGCGGGCGAGACCGGCCCATCCGCCTCGGTCTCGCTCGGGATCCGCAACACCGACCCGACCCGTGACGGCCTGGTGCCGATCAACGCCTTCAACAAGTTCCTGTACGACTACGCCCGCACGTACAAGGTGGCGACCGGCGACTACGTCGTGGACTACGACTACTTCGGCACCGACGGACTGGTGCCGCTGGCCGGGATCGACCCGGCGACCGGCACGGGCACCGTCTCGGTGTCCCCGACCGGGCGCCTGCTGATCCCGCTCGGCCAACCCGGCGACGTGATCACACCGCCAGCGCCCACCGTGCCAGCGGTGTCACTCGCATCCGGCCCGGCTTCTGCGACCGAGGCCACCTCCGCGGACTTCACCTTCACGGTCACACCGGACAACGCGACCCTGAACTGGTCGCTCGACGGCGGGGGAACCACCGGCACCCCAGGGCGGACTGTGTCGCTCTCCGGGCTGGGCACCGGCGAGCACGAGCTGCGCGTCACCGCCGTGCTCAACGGTGTCGCGTCGAACGAGCTCGCCTTCGACTGGCAGGTCCTCTCCCCGGGCAGCATCCCGGACCCGAGCCCGACGCCGACGGCCCCCGGTGACGGCCAGGGGAACCCCGACCCCGACCCCAGCGAGGAGGCGCCCGAGGTCCCGAAGTACGACGTCGTCCAGGGCGAGGCGCTGGTCGTGAACGCCGTCGGCTTCGCCTCCGGTGAGCAGGTGGAGGTGCGCCTACTGCCCGAGGACGTCGTGCTCCGCACGGCCACGTCCGGCGCGGACGGGGCTGTGCGGGCCGAGGTGACGGTCCCCGCCGACGCGGAAGTCGGCCTGCACGCACTGCGGCTGACGGGCCTGACGTCGGGCTTCACCCAGTCGGTCGACCTCGACGTGACCGCTGCGGTGCCCGCGCCCCCCGAGGGCGGGTCTGAGGAGGGGACTCCGGCCTCGGACCCGACCGAGGTCCGCGCTACGGGCGGTCGCTCCGAGCTGGAGATGACCGGCCTGTCGCCCGGGGCCCAGCTCGCCGGCTACGGCGCCCTCGCGGCGATCCTTCTCGGCGCCGGCCTGATCCTCGTGCGGTCGCGCGCGAGCCGTCGCGTCGCCGCCATGGACCCGGCTGACAGGCTGCGGATGCTGATCGGCTGACGCGAGCCCAGATCACGGCGAAGCCCCCGGGCCCACACGCGGCGCGGGGGCTTCGCCGTTCCGGTCAGCCGACCTTCGTGAGCGCGACCAGGCGCATGAGGTCGCCGGAGCGGTAGCACGTCTGGACCAGGACCGACCCGCCCAGGCCCGAAGCGGCGTCCGCGCTGGCGCCCTTGGAGACGTCGCGGGAGTTCGTCACCTCGTAGACGCCGTCCAGCCCACCGCCGCTGATCGCGACGAGCTGGCCACCCGCAGCGACAGGATCGGGCCACCGCCGCAGTGGATGTGGATCGGCAGGTACGGGTGGCCGTCGATGTCGAAGGAGTAGCGGGTCAGGCCGCCGCCGCAGGCGTCCACGGTGCTCTGGCCGCCGGAGTTGACGACGCTGACCGACCACACGACGCCGCTGCCGGCCCGGGTCCCGCCGGGAGCCGTGACGCGGTCCACGGCCTGCTGGGTGCGGACGGACTGGCCACTGGCGGCACGGGCCGCAGCCTCCTGAGCCGCCTTTTCGGCCGCGATGCGGGCGTCCTCAGCGGCCTGCCAGGCGGCCTGCGACTCGGTGACCGCGGGGGCCGCGCTCTGGACGAGCTGAGCCGCTGCGGCAGCCGTGCCAGGCACGGCCCGCGCGGCGTCGAGGTCGAGGTCGTCGACGACGGAGGCGCCCTCACTGCGCGCTGCCTCGACCGCCGCGCTGAGGGCGGAGCGCAGGGCCTCGTCGGCGTGCGGGGCCGCGTCGAGGACACCCTGGCCAGTGTCCGCTGCCGCCATGGTGGCAGCACGCGCCTCGGCTGCCTCCTTGCGGGCGAGGCCCAGGGTGATCGCGTCGCGGCGCGCGCTCTCGCGCCCGATCCAGTTGGCGAAGGCGTTGCTGCGCAGGGCGGCTGCCTCGGCCTGCCGCTGCGCGGTGACCATGTCGCGGTACGCGTCGTAGCCCAGCGCCGCCGGCGGCGCGACCACGGCCATCAGCGTGACGGCTATCGCGACGGTGGCTCGCGTGCTGAGCTTCTTGCTGGTGATCGACATGGCGCTCCGCTTCCTGGATGTCGACCCTCTTGGTCGAGCTGGCATGCAGATGTGCGGCACGCAGCGCGCTTGGGACGTTCGGCGCCGGAACGTCCCGGAGCGGCGGAGGGCGGGGCGCCGGCCGCCGCAGCGGGAGTGGTGCTCGCGGGCACGTGCGAGGACCGCCTGCCGCACATCTACGAAGCACGCGGGCGCGCACGGAGCCGGCAGCTCAGCCCTCCGGCGCGGCCGCGCCACCACGAGTGCCGGCGGCCGGCCGGGGCATCCCGAGCCGCCTGCCGCACATACGAACCTCATGACGCACACCGCCACGTACCCCGAGAAGGCCCTGGTCTGGACCGACGTCGAGACCACAGGCACGGTCGCCCACCGCGGTCATCTGCTGCAGATCGCGATCCTCGTCACCGACCTGGACCTCAACGTGCTGGAGGAGACGGGGTACGAGGCGACCGTGGGCTACACCGCCGAGCAGTCCGCCGCGATGCGGGACGCAGCCGACCCCATCGTGCGCGACATGCACGACACGAACGGCCTGTGGAACGCGATCACCGACCCGACGACGACGAAGTCCACCACCACCATCGCGGCGGAGGCACTGGCGTACGTGCAGCAGCTCGTGCCCGAGCGGCGAACCGCCCGCATGGCCGGCAACTCCCTGCGCCTGGACCTCAACTTCGTCGAGGAGCACTTGCCCCCGCTCTACGAGCACCTGCACTACCGCATGCTCGACGTGTCCTCGTGGACCGGCCCTGCCCAGTGGTGGGCCGGGATCGAGCCGATGCCGAAGGCCCGCAACCACACCGCCATGGCCGACATCCGCGAGTCGATCGAGGAGATGCGGTTCGTGCGGCGTGCGCTCGGGCTCGAGCCCCACGGCGGGATGCTCACCCTCCGCGAAGCCGCCAGTGCGCTGGGCGTGTCCAGGTCCACCGCCGACCGGATGGTGGAGGCCGGCACCCTGCCCATCGCGGTGCGCACGCTCGGCGGACACCGCCGCTTCGACCCCGAGACGGTCCGCGAGCTTCTCTCGGCGCGCGCAGGGGCCGCCGTCTAGGTGTGATGTCCGGCGCGTCGCCGTTCACCTCGACAGGCCAGCGCGCCACCAGACCTAGTCTCGATGTGGCAGCAGGCGCCGCCGCTCGCCCGATCACCAGGCCCCCGCACGGCCGGTGAGCTGTACGGGCCAAGGTCCGACGGATCGCGCCCCGGACGAGGTCATGCCCCCTCCAGGCGCGCCGGTGCGGGAGCCGTGCCGGGAAGCAGCAGCCATGACCCGCAACGCCGCCACCAAGGCGCGCACCCGAGCCGCCGCCCGCGCCGCCGGGACCACCTACACCGCCGCCCTGCGGTCGGCGACCACCGAGCACAGGGCCACCCTGTCGAGCCCGCTGCGCGCCGTCCTGGGCCGCACCGACGACGGCAAGGACGTCGCGCTCACCGGCGGGCGCACCTGGGGCATCCTCGGCGCCGCCGGCACCGGCAAGACCACGATGGCCGACCAGATCCTCGACCTCGCGCTCGAACAAGGCCGGCGCGTCTACCGGATCGGCCGCGGCCTCAGGTCCGGGGTGGTCGCCCAGATCAACACCTCCACGACGCCCGCGGCCGACGGCCCCGCACGGATCGAGAAGCTGGCGCAGACCTTTCTGACGGACGGGGCGGGCCCGCTGCTGGTGGTCGACAGCCTGTACGAGATCGACCGCCTACTGCTGACCGCGCGGCCGATGGAACGGCGCAGCGCCGACGCCCAGCGCGCCGCCGAGGTTCTCACCCGGGCCGTGACCCGCGGCGGCGGGCGGACCGTGATCCTGGTCGGCGCCGGCTCGCTCGACGAGCCCCACACTCCGGACCACGTGTCGTGGTGGATGCAGCAGACCGCCGGCGTGGTCGAGCTGCGTCGCGGCACCTACTCACAGCCGTGGGGCGGGGTGCTGCACGAAGGCGGGCGCACCGAGTTCCTGCGGCCCGCCTTGCCGCTGCCGGTGCGCGAGCTCGCCGTGGGGGAGCGGGTCCAGTTCGCCGAGTCCCGCCGCTGGTGGCGGGTGCGCGCCGTCTCGCCGAGCGGCCGGTACGCGGGTCTGTCGTCCCCGAACAACCTCACCGGAGAGGACTTCTACACGATCATCGACCGCGCTGAGCAGATCCGCGGTGCCGACGACATCGTCGGTGGGTCCGGCTGGGGCTCCGACGCCGAGTTCACCGACCACCTGGACGAGCTCGATCGGGGCGAGCTGGGCATCTCCCACCGCAACCGGGTGCCCGCCCGCATCGCCGCGGTCCGCCCGCCTGACCCGGCCCGGCCAGCCGACCCGCCCGCCTCGCTGCCGGTTCCGCCCTGGCTGAGCCGTCCGGTCTCCACTGGCGAGCCCGGCATCTGGGCGGCCGGCCAGCACGTCCAGATCCGTCTCCCCGGCGGCAACCGGATCGTCGCGACCCAAGCCACCGACCAGGGGGAATGGGACGACCCGGCCTACTACGCCGACGGCCGGATCGCGCTGGTCTCCAGCAAGGCACCGGCGCACCCCGACGGGGTGGTGCTGGTCGCCGACCCCGACGGGGACCCGGTCACATTCGACCTGAGCGCCGGCCTGCTGATCGGGGACACGGCGCGCACGCCGGCCACCGTGTGGGACCTGCTGGCGCGGCAGGCCGCCGATGCCGGTCGCACGGTGACCATCGCGGCCGCCCGCGCCCGCGGCCCACTGGCCGAGGCCTTCCCGGGTGCCCGGTTGGCAGACCTCGCCGACGTGGACGGCGCCCTACGGGCAGCCCGCGGTGGCGACCTGCTGATGCTGGCCGACATCGAGGACGACGTGAACCCCTACCGCGACGCCCTCGCCTGGTCGCAGCGAGCCGCCGCCCTGCGGACCGCGCTGGCCTCCGGTGCCTGGGTCGTGGGCCTCGGCCTTCCGAACCGGTACTCCGAGCCGCTGCTGGACCAGCTGCCCGCCCGGCTCGCATTCGGCCGCTACGCCGCCCGCCAGCTGCTCGGCGGTGGCGCGCGCACCCGAACGCTGCCGGTCGAAGGCGCCGGGTTGGCGCGGCTGGCCGCCGAAGGCCCCGCGATCCCGGTCCGGTCCTACACCTGAACCAGATGCGGAGCCCGCCGGTCGCGGGCTCCGCATCTCCTCCTGGCGCGTACCTGCAGCTGCTCACCACCGAGGACCTGGCCGACCATCTGGACGAAGCCATCGCCTGCGCCACCGACGGCTACGTCCGGTTGCCCTCGGAGCAGCTGCGCGCCGCCCGGCACCTGGACGACCTGCTGATCGACGCCGAGCCGGACCCGCGCGCACCGCTACGGTGACCTGGATGATCCCGATGCAGGGCCTGCACTGCAGGTGCCGCACATGAGGCAGGCATGACCACCCTCAGTCGTAGGCCGTACAGGCCCTCCTCGACCACGATCGAGGCGTACACCCAGGGCGACTGCTGGCACCTCGCGCATGCGATCCATCAGCGCACGGGCTGGCCGATGATCTTCGCCGACCCGACGGACCTCAGAGCGTCGGCCCGGTACTGGGAGCACGCCGCCGTCGTCATGCCGTGCGGTCGTGTCCTCGACATCGAAGGCGTACGCACCCGACGGGAATGGAAGCAGCGGTGGGGTGCTGCGCGCGTCACCGTGGTCTCCAGCAGCGCCGCGATCCGCGCCGACTGGATCGGCGATCAGGAGCGGCTCTTCACCACGCAGACCGCCGCGGTGGCTGCCCGACTGCTGCGGGGGATCACGCGCGAGAAGCACGCCGCCGCACATCCGTAGGGCATGAGCCGCGAGACCGCGCCGATCCTCGGGCCGACCTGCATGATCTGCCTGCGCCCGGAGGGCGACCACCCCGCCCGCATCGCCCACAACACGTGCCTCGTGACGTTCGACGCCGCCCGCTCCACGTACGCCCAGGGCGAGGATCGTGCACGCCTGGCGCTGTGGCCGGCCGAGGCGTGGGAGGCCTACCGCCGCCTGCACCGCCTGACCGCCGACCGCTACCAGGCCGCGCCCTCCCCGGAGGTCGCCGCCTGGGTGCAGCGCCTGAGGGACGAGCTCGCCCGCGCCGGCACCGGGTCGCTCTACCAGCACCCGGTCGGCCTGTGGTGAGCGGCCCGCGGCAGCCGATGAGCGCCCGCCGGTACCTCTCGCCGCTGCGCTACCCGGGAGGCAAGGCGCGCATGGCCCCGTTCCTGGCGCGCGCCTTCGCCGAACAGGTCTCCACCCTCGACGTCGAGATCTGGCTGGAGCCCTTCGCAGGCGGCGCCGGCGCCGCGCTGACGCTGCTGGACGCCGACGCCGTCCCGGAGGTCTGGCTGGTCGAGAAGCACCCGGCGATCGCCGCGCTGTGGCGCACCATCCTGACCGACGGACCGGACCTGGCCGCCCGCGTACAGGGCACCGTCCCGGACCTGGACCTGTGGCACTGGGCCCGGCAGGTGCTGGCCGCGGGGGAGAGCGGTCTGGAGGCCGACCTGGCCTTCGCCGCGCTCGTGCTCAACCGGTGCTCCCGCTCGGGCATCGTGCACCCGCGGGTCGGCCCGATCGGCGGGAAGGGCCAGAACGGCCGGTGGACGCTGGCCTCCCGGTGGAACGGGCCCGGGCTGGCCGACCGGATCCGGCACGTGCACTCCCTGCGTGCGCGGATCCGGTTCTGGCAGGGCGACGCGATCGCCGCGCTCGCCGACCTTGACGGATCGGGCGTCGAGGACGAGGTGCTCGCGTTCGTCGACCCGCCGTACATCCGCGAGGGCAACGGCCTGTACACCAACGGCATGACGGCTGCCGACCACCGGCGGATGGCGCAGGTGCTCAACGCCTCCCCGGTGCGGTGGCTGCTGACCTACGACGACGAGCCGGTGGTCGCCGAGCAGCTCTACCCGGACCGGCGGGTGCTGGCCTACCGGATCGCGAACACCGCCAACCGCGCCCGCATCGCCACCGAGCACGCCGTGCTCTCGGACAACCTGGTGCTGCCCGAGGGCGAGCTGCTGCCCGGCGCCGAGTCCGCCTGGGTGCGCGAGCACAGCCACCGTTCGCACGCCGCCTGAGCGTGCGTCAGGCGGTTGCCCGCATCCGCCTACTCAGAACACGGCGACGGCCTTCACGGCGACCCCGGCCGCACATCTACCCGGCGTGCCGCCCACCTTCGCCGACCGCCCCTTCACGACCACCGACGCCCACCCCGGCCTGACCGAGCTCGCCGGCGCCGGCTTCCAGGTCGTCGTGGCCGACCCGCCCTGGATGTACCAGAAGGCGCCCGGAGCCAAGGCCGGGGGAGCGGGCCCGAGAGTGACGGCCGAGCGCAAGTACCCGACCATGACCAACGAGGCCATCGCCGCCCTGCCGGTCCGCGACCTCGCCGACGACGACGCCCACCTGTTCCTGTGGTTCACCAACCCTGGCATGTTCGGCAACAGGTTCTCCGACCTCGACCCCGAGGACATCGCCACCGCCTGGGGGTTCGAGTTCCGGACCGTGCTCACCTGGGTCAAGACCACGCAGGCCGGGACGGTGCACGGCGGCGGCATGGGCTGGTACTTCCGGGGCGCGACCGAGCACGTCCTGTACGCCACCCGCGGCCGGGCCAGGATCCCCTCCGAGCTGCGCGAACCGAACGTCATCCTCGCCCCGCGGGCTGCGCACTCGGCCAAGCCCACGGCGTTCATGGAGCTGGTCGAACGGGTCACCCCCGGCGCGCGGCGCCTGGAGATGTTCGCCCGCAGCCCGCGCCCGGGCTGGGCCGCCTGGGGCAACCAGGCCAGCGGCAACGCCCTGCCCGCTGCGTGAGCGTGCCGCACATACGCACCTGGACAGCACTTTCGCGCGGAACCCGGGGAGCCCACCCCATGCCCACCGTCGAGCACAAGCAGATCGCCAAGATCACCAAGCCGTTCCTCGGGTTCGAGGAGGGCCACGGCATCTTCACCGCGGGGTTCACCGCCGACTTCGGCGGCTCGACGCAGTCCGTGGGCGGGTACAACCTGGCCGGCGACACCGGCTTCGCCGGCGCGTTCATCCGCGAGCTGCTCAAGGCGGCCGGCGTGGACTCCTGGGACAAGCTGGACGGCAAGGTCGTCCAGATCATCCAGGCCGAGCAGTTCGGCCCCGCGATCGGCATCGAGAACCTGCCGTTCGAGCGCGGCGGCCGGTTCATCTTCGACGAGCTCGCCGCCACCTACCGCGCCCGCCGCGAGCAGCAGTAGCGCCACATGGTCGCAGCCCTGCCCGAGGTCGACCCGTCCGGCACCGCCTGCCAGCGGTGGAGCGGCGGGTCGCACTCGTTCGTGCGCACCCGCGACGGTGGATTCGACCCGGCCCGCTACGCCGTCGAGCCGCTGCCCGAAGCCGCCGCCAAGGCGTACGTGACCACCCATCACTACTCCGGCACCTACCCGGCCGCCGCTGCCCGCTACGGGCTGTACCTGCACGAGCCCGACGGCCCCGCGCTGGTCGGCGTCGCCGTGTTCGGCATCCCCGCCCAGGCCAAGGTCCTCACCGCCGTGTTCCCCGACCTCGCGCCGTACACGCAGTCGCTGGAGCTGTCCCGGTTCGTGCTCGAGGGCCCTCGCGGCGGCGCCGTGCGCGCCCCGGCCAACTCCGAGTCCTGGTTCCTGGCCCGCTGCTTCGAGCACCTGGCGGCCCGCGGCGTCGACGGCGTCGTCTCCTTCGCCGACCCGGTGCCGCGCCGCGTCGGCGGCACCACCCTGTTCCCGGGCCACATCGGCACCATCTACCAGGCCTCCAACGCCCGCTACACCGGGCGCGGCACCGCCCGCACCCTGACCGTGCTGCCCGACGGCACCACCCTGACCGCCCGCGCCCAGCAGAAGGTCCGCGCCCGCGAGCAGGGCCACGGCTACGTCGAGCGGCGGCTGATCGCCCTCGGCGCCACCGTGCCGCGCGCCGGGCAGGACCCCGCCGACTGGCTGGCCGCCGCCCTGCACGAGGTGGGCGCCGCCCGCGTCCGGCACGGCGGCTGCCTGCGGTACGCGTTCACCACCTCCCGCACCGCCCGCCGCCGCACCCGGATCGCGCTGCCGGGCCGCCCCTACGTCAAGACCATCGACCAGGCCGCCTGACCCGAGCTGCGGCTGCCGCACATAGGGCAACCATGAGCGCTCTCGTCACGCCCCTGGCCATGGGCCGGCGCGCGCACGCGCGCCCGCCCACCCCGGTGCCCGCGCCGCCGCGCGCCGCGCTCGCGCTGCGCAGCATGTCCAAGCGGGTCGTGGTGTGGGCTTGCGTCGCGGACACCGACCCGGAGCCGATGACCGGGCAGATCGACGTCGCCGAGACCGGAGGAGGCGATCCCCACGCCTCTGCGTTCGCCGCGGCCCTGCCGACGATCCTCGCGCAGATCGAGCCCTGGCTCGCCCGGCTGGCCTCAGGCACCAGCTTGCGGCTGGCCGAGCTCGCCGTGCTGAACCCGACCCTGCGCCAGCGTCTGCGCGAGGGGCCCCCGCTCGACGGCGTGCTGGTCCTGCCGGCATCCGAGGTCACTGAGGCGAACGCGACCGTGGGCGCCGCACGCCAGCTCGTGGAGCAGCTGCACCGAGACGTCATCGCCCCCGGCCGGGAGGCCACCGTCGAGGTCGCCGTCGGTGCCTCCGTTCGCGCCCACCACCGCGACGCCGGGGTCGCCTGGGCGCGTGCCGACGGCCTGTACGAGACCCGCGTGGTCGATGCCAGCGACCAGACCGCTGCGCTGGTTCGAGCGATCGTCCTGGCCGTCCGGGCGCACCGCCGTCACGAGGGCCGGCTCGAGGTGGTGTGCTCCAGCCGCGCCGCCGTGTCGCTCGCGCGGGACGCGCTGACCGGGCGCCCCCTCTCATCGCACAGGGCGCGGGCCGCCGCACAGCGCGCACTGGCAGATCTCGACACCGCGGGAACGGTGCGCATCGTGCGCGCGGGCGGGGGCGGGATCTCGCGAGCGGCCGCTCGGCTGGCCACCGTCGCGCGGCACAACCACGAGGCGGGAGTCGCCGGGCCCGAGCACGAGCGACGGGCCGCCGCAGCCCTCGCCGACGAGCTGGGGCGACCGGCGCCCTGAGCCGCCCGCACATCTAGGGGGCAACCGCAGACCGACGAGGGGCAGCACCCGCAGATGAGCAACTCCGCCAGCAACACGACCAGCACGCTGACCGTGTACAGCCGCCCCCGCTGCGTCCACTCCGCTGCGACCTACCGGGACCTCGACGCCGCGGGGATCCAGTACGAGGGCATCGACCTCGCGGAGGACATCGGCGCCCGGGAGTACGCGCTGTCGTTCGGGTTCCTGGAGGCGCCCGTCGTCGTCGTCACCGCGCCCGACGGACGGGTCGCCGCCGCCTGGGGCGGCTACCAGCCCAAGAACCTCGCCCTGTTCATCGCCAGCTGCCGCAGCGAGAGCGCGGAGCCTGCGCGCAGCTAGCACGCCCAGCAGCGGGCCCCGGGATACACCTGCGATCCCGGGGCCCTCCGCTGGGTCACGACGCCAGCGGCACGATCTGCTCGTCGTACTCGCGGACGTCGTCTGCGTAGGCCAGGCGGGCAGCGGTGACCAGAGCGCGACCGTCCGAGAACGGGCCGCAGAGCACCTGCCCCGTGTACCGGTACAGCACCTGAGGATCGGCGTCCGGCGCCAGCACCTGCGCGAGCTCGCTCACTTGGGCGTCGGACTGCCCCGAGAGCACCCGCCGCATCTGCTCGAGGATGAGCGCGACGGCAGGGTCCGGAGCCTCCCCGGGGTCGGTGAGCGTCGCCTCGAAGTCCGCTTCGACGGCCGGGTACCCCGGGCCGAGCGCCTCGAGCACGTGCCGCAGCAGCCGCCGTGTCTCCTTCGAGGCGAGTACCGCGAGGGCCATCGGCAGCTGTTCGCCCCACGTCGGACCCAGGTGCCAAGCCATCAGCTGGCCCTCCGAGGAGTCGATCTGCTCTCCACCGAGCACCTTGGCCATGGTGACGATCAGCGAACCGAGGGCTTCGTCGGACGGGGTGGTGTCGACCATGTCACCCACCGTCTCCGCCGCCAGCACCGTGAGCTGCTCCGCCTGGTCGGGGTCCTCGTGGTCGACCCCGCTGCCGGCGACGAGATCGCCCAGGAGCGACAGCCACGACCACTGGTCCTCGAGCGAGGCCGCGAGCCGACCCCAGGAGACCCGCCAGATCAGCGGCCAGATCAGACGCACGTGGTCGAGCGCCCACCCCTCGGGCCCGAGGTCGATGTGAGGTGCGAGGTCGATGCCGTCGAGGTCCGGGTCGAACGCGCCGGCCTGCCATGCTGCGATGCGCTCCGCGTCGCCCACATCGGCGGGGTCCATGCCGACCGTGGCGAGCACGTCCAGCCACGTAGCGGCGACCCCGGCGTCGGTCTGGGTCACCGCCTCGTACATGCCCGCCTCCGTCAGCGTGACCGCGACGCGCACCGCCCACGCAGCGTCCGTCTCGACCATGTGCCCCGACTCGATGTCGCGCTCGAACTGGGGCGGCACGCTGGGGTCCAGCTCGGCCGGTTCACCGGCGGCCCACAGGTCGTCGGGGTCGCCGTTCGGCTCGGGTCGCACCTGCCGCTCGTACAGGCTCTGCGGGAGCCAGAACAGCGGGTTGCGCAGCGCCTCGGCCGACACGCGGGGGAAGGCTCGCCGGGTGTCGTACTGGCCCGGTGCGGGGGCGTCGCCGAGGTAGCCGCACAGGGGGATGGGCATCGCCATCAACGGACTGAAGACGACCTCGTCAGGCATGAGGCCGGTCGCAGACAAGAAGGCCGCCCGACGCCCCTCAAGTACCTCGTAGGTGTCGTAGACCCCGGGGGCGGTCAGGAGCAGCTCTCCCGGGTTCATCAGGAACTCGTAGCGCTCGAACTGGGACATCGGTGGCGGCTCCTCGTGACGTCGTATCCCTGTGCACCCCTCAACATGCGCCGAATCTGCGGCGTCCGAGCCCGCCGCACATCTACCGAGCATGACCAGCTTCGAAGGCGTGCACCCGCGCCAGGGTGCCGGCGTGTCCACCGGCGGGCAGTTCGTGACGAAGGCTCGGGCGGAGGTGGCGCTCGACCTCGAGGCCGTGCACCACGGGCACGGCACCACACTGGTCGAGCAGGCGCGCGAGCTCTGGCACCTCTGGCAGGGCGGTGCGATCGAGGAGTACACGCGGCTGGAGCGGGAAGTCCTGGCGTCCGTGCCGCACCTCGACACGAGCCTGGTCGCCGACGACTTCTACCACCCCATGCTGCAAGCCCTGGCCGACGGCAAGGCCCACGAGGCGGAGAGCCTCGGGCGACGGCTGGACGTCATCGCCGAGCGGGAGCGCGCCTGGCGAGAAGGCGGCTACACCCCGCCCACCTTCACCAAGGATGAGCAGACCTCAGGCCCGGTGACGTACCGCAAGTCGACCGGCAGCAACTACACCGGGTACCGCGACGTGACGGCGATCGCGAAGGACGTGCGCGCCGACCTGCGTGCGGCGCAGCGTGCCGGCTTCATCCCGCCCGACGTGACAATCTCGGTGCGGTCCTCGAAGTACGCGGGCGGGCAGGCCCTCGACCTTCGGGTGGAGGGCCTCAGCGAGGACGACCAGTTCCAGCGCCGCTCGCCCCTGGACCCCTCCTGGCAGCGCCGCTACAGCGCCTACGCGCACCAGGTCCGGGACCGGGTCAAGGCCATCGCGTCCGCCTACTCCCACGACGACACCAGCAGCGAGACCGACTACTGGAACGTCACCTACTACTGCAACGTCACTCTCGCCGACCCCGCACCGGTGACCGACGGGGTGCTGCTGTGAGCGCGACCCCGTTCGTCGTCGGGCTCGACCTGTCCCTGACGTCGACCGGAGTTGCCCTGATCGCGCACGACCTCAGCGTGCGCACCGTGCTCGAGAAGTCCAAGGGCACGCGCGCCGACACGATCACGGCCCGGCGAGCCCGGCTGCGAGACCTCGCAGATCGCGTCCTGGCGCGCTGCACGGGCGCGACCCTCGCGGCCATCGAGGCACCGGCCTACAGCCAGGCCGCCGGCGCCGGTAGCCACGACCGGTCCGGCCTCTGGTGGTTGGTGGTCGACGGTCTCGTCAGCGCGGGCGTGCCCGTCATCCAGATCTCCCCGAGCTCGCGCCCCACGTACGCCACCGGCAAGGGCAACTCGGGCAAGGACGCCGTCATCATCGCGGTCACGCGGCGCTACTGGGGCGTGGAGATCGCCGACAACAACGAAGCGGACGCGCTGGTCCTCGGGGCGATGGGCGCGCGCCTGCTCGGGCGCCCGATCGAGGGGTCCCTGCCCCAGACCCATCTGCGCGCGATGGACAAGCTCACCTTGCCGCCAGGCCTCGTCCCACTGGCCGCCGCCGCAGCCGCCTGACCGCCGCCCCTCCGCACGCAAGGACCGCCATGACCACCACCGCCGTCCCGCATCTGACCGTCGTCGGCCCCGCGTACGCCCAGTCCGTGCTCGCCGACCCACAGGACCGCCGCGGCGCCGTCGACGCCACGAACTACCCGGTCGCCACGACCAACGAGCAGGTCCGCGCCTGGGTACGGTTGCGAGCGCATCGCCGGCAGTCGCTCGCCTGCGTCCGGCTGCAGTACGCCGACCTGTCCGGACTCAACCTCTCGGGTGCCGAGCTCACGAGAGCCGACCTGTTCGGTGCCTCCGCCAGCGGCTCGCGCCTCACCGCGGCCGACCTCACCGGTGCGGAGATGGCACTCATGGACCTGCGGGGCGCCGACCTCACCGCGGCCACCCTGCGGGGCGCGAACCTCATGGGTGCTCGGATCGATGAGACCACGGTTCTGGACTGGATCGACTGGGACCGCCACACCGTCTGGCCTGCGGGGCTCACCCCGCCGGCGCCGCTGTTCGACCCGCCCGCGGCCTGACGCCCCGGCCCTGCCGCACATACCCCTGACATGGCCGAGAGCACCACGCGCGGGTTCGTGCACCTGCACACGCACACCGAGTACAGCCCTCTGGACGGCATGGGCCGCATGTCCGATCTCGTCAAGGCTGCGGCCGCGGACGGCAACCCGGCGTTCGCGGACACCGACCACGGGACGCTGGCCGGCGCGTGGAAGCTCCGCAAGTTCTGCAAGGCCGCCGGGATCAAGGCGATCCCGGGGTGCGAGGTCTACATGGCGATCGGCTCCCGGTTCAAGCCCGAGACGATCCTCGTCGACGCCGACGACGAGTCCGGGGACGCGATCGACGACGAGAAGGGCACCAAGGGCGCGCTCGGGGAGACCCGCAAGAAGAAGAAGATCTACGAGCACCTCACGCTGTTGGCCTACACCCCCGAGGGGTGGCGGAACCTGGTGCGCCTGCACAACAGCGCCCAGGCGACGTACTCGCCCGGCGGCGGCGGGCTCGCCAAGCCGCAGCCGCTCATGGACTTCGACCTCCTCGAGAAGTACCGCGAGGGCATCATCGTCCTGACCGGCTGCCTCGGCGGAGGCGTGGCCGGAGCCCTCGTGCGCGCGCACAAGGACCCCACCCACGCCGGCGAGCACCGTGCCGCTGCCCGCTCGTACCTGACGAACCTGGTCCGCATCTTCGGCGACGAGAACGTCTTCGTCGAGGTGATGGACCACGGCATCCCGGACCAGCACCTGATCACCGAGGACCTCCGGGCGATCGCCGGCGAGTTCGGGCTGCGCATGGTCGCGACCAACGACTCCCACTACACCCACGAGCGCCACAGCAAGGCACACGAGGCGTGGCTCGCCGTGGGCACCAAGAAGGTCCTGTCCAGCGAGAAGCGCTTCAAGTTCCACGGGCACGGGCACCACCTGCGCACCGAGGCCGAGATGCGCGCCCTGTTCGGCGGCGAAGCGTGGTGGCAGGCGGCCTGCGACGCCACCGTCGAGATCGCCGACCGGGTGCACCCCGACATCTTCGGGGAGACGCGCCTGCGCCTGCCCGTGTACCCGGTGGCCCAGCTCAACCCCGAGTTCCGTCCGCAGAACGTCGACCACGACGACACGCGCGCGATGTCCAACGCCTACTTCCGGTTCCTGGTCTCCAAGGGCGCCCGCGAGCGGGAGGGTCTCGCCCCGGACGAACGGCTCTCGGCGGAGGTGAACAAGCGGATCGCCTGGGAGTACAACGTCATCGTCACGATGGGCCTGGCGGACTACTTCCTCATCGTCCGCGACGTCATCGAGTGGTGCCGCTCCACCCGCGGGCTGCCCACCAAGGCCTACCCGAAGGGCCGCGAGGGCCAGAAGAAGCCCATCCGCGTCGGCCCGGGCCGCGGGTCCGCCGCCGGCTCGTACTGCTCCTACGCGCTGGGCATCGTGCTGCCGCACCCGATCAAGAACGGGCTGCTGTTCGAGCGGTTCCTGGACCTGCTGCGCGTCGGCATGCCCGACGTCGACGTCGACTTCGAGCAGGGGCGACGCCCCGAGGTCATCGCCTACCTCGTGGCGATGTGGGGCTCGGACCGCGTCGCCCAGATCGGCACCTTCGGGATGGCGCGCACCAAGGCCGCGATCAACGACGCCGCCCGCGTGCTGGAGAAGCAGGCGCTGGGCGACAAGCTCTCCAAGCTGGTCCCCATCGAGGGCGGCAAGCCGGCCTCGATCGCCTCGCTGACCGACGATGCGTTCCTGCCGGGGCGCGACTTCCGCGCGCTGGTCGCCAAGTCGGGCGAGGACGCCACCGCGATCCTCGAGCTCGCATCCGCCTTCGAGGACGTCATCAAGACCCCGGGCATCCACGCCTCCGGGGTCCTCATCGCCGACGAGCCGATGTTCGACCTGGTCCCGCTGCGGCGCAGCGCGCGCGGCAAGGGGGCCGCGCTCAACGCCCCGATGATCACCGAGTGGGACGGGGTCGACTGCGACGACTACGGGCTGCTCAAGCTGGACGTGCTCGGGCTGCGCAACCTCGACGTCGTCCAGTTCACCGTCGACTCCATCAAGGCCACCACCGGTGAGGACGTCGAACCGGCCGACATCGACCCCGACTGCGGCGACGAGCGCGCTCAGGCCGCGTGGGCACTGCTGCGCGCCGGGCGCACCGCGGGGGTGTTCCAGATGGAGTCCGAGGGCATGACCAAGCTCGCCATGGACTCCGGACCGACGTGCCTGGACGACCTGTCGACCATCGTCGCCCTCTACCGGCCCGGGCCCCTCGGCCAAGGCATGGACAAGCACTGGGCTGCTCGCAAGCGGGGGACCGAGCCCCTGGACTACGGGATCTTCACCGACGACCGGGACGAGCAGGCCGCCATCGCGGCGGTGCTCGACGAGTCGCTGGGCGTGCCCGTGTTCCAGGAGCAGTCGATGCGTCTGGGCGACGTGGTGGCCGGCTTCGGCCCGAACACCAGGAACCGGCTGCGCAAGGCCATCTCCAAGAAGAAGAAGGACGAGATCGCCGCCGTCGGCGAGCTGTGGATGGAGAACGCCTCCAAGGGCGTCTCGAACGAGACCGGGGAGCCCAAGGTCGCCTTCCGGCCCTCCAGCGCCCAGAACCTGTGGGACGCGATCAAGTCCGCCGGCGAGTACCAGTTCAACAAGTGCTTGGCGGGCGAGACCGTCGTCACGACCGGTCGGCACACCGATCACGAGGTGGCGGCGCTGTACCGGCGCCTGCACGCCTCGGATCGGCGCGCTGACGGGATCTGCCCCGCGTGTCTGCAGCGTCCGTCCCGGATCAAGACGGTCCTGTGCGACCCGTGCAGGCAGTGGCGAGCGATGTTCAACGGTCGCGGGTTCCACGTCCTGTCCTACGACTTCGCCGACGGGCGGATCCGCCCCAAGCGGGTCAAGGACGTCCACTTCAACGGTCGCCGCGAGGTCTACCGGATCACCCTCGCTGACGGCCGGACCATCCGGGCGACCGGCAACCACCGCTTCCTCGTGCAGGGCGGCTGGGTGCGCGTCGAACACCTGTCACTCGGCGACGAGCTGATGACCAGCGAGGGCTACGAGGCCCAGCAGTGGGACGGCTCCTACCGGCTGACCACCGGCGAACGTCAGGGGGCCCCCGGTCGCCTGTACGCACCCGGATCGGAGAACGTCGGCTACGTCGACGGCGGCCACGTCGCCCTGGCCGAGTGGACCGAGGCCACCCGGCAGGGCTCCGCGTGCGCTGCATGCGGCGTGAGCGGCGTCCGCCTCGAGCGCGCGCACCTCGACGGCGATCGGACCCACAACGCGCCGGGGAACCTCGCGTGGCTGTGCGTCAGCCACCACAAGGAGCACGACTACGAGGTCAACGGCCGCCGCCGGAAGTGGGAGAAGGGCTACGCGACCGGCACCTCGGCGATCGTGAGCATCGAGGCCGACGGCGTCACCGACACCTACGACCTCGAGATGGACGACGAGGGCCACAACTTCATCGCCAACGGCATCGTCTCGCACAACAGCCACACCACCGCCTACGGTCTGCTGGCGTACTGGACCGCCTGGCTCAAGGCGAACTGGCCTGCCGAGTTCGCCGCCGCGATCCTGGCCGCCACCGAGAGCGCCGACAAGCGCGCGAAGGCGATCCTGTCCATCCAGCAGGAGGGCATCGAGCTGCTGGCTCCGGACATCAACGTCTCCGGCGCTGCCACCCAGCCCGAGGGCGCCTCTGCGGTCCGGTTGGGGCTCTCGGAGGTCCGGGGCGTGGGCGCCAACGCGGCCGTGATCGTCGCTGAGCGGGAGGCGAACGGCCCCTTCACCGGCCTGGCCGACCTGCTCCTGCGGGTGCACGCTGCCCCGAAGGCCGCCGCAGACACCGAGGCGGACCAGGAGCAGGAGCAGGAGGACGAGGCCGAGGTGGACCAGGCGACCGCGGAGGTCGGTGCGATCCTGCCGGTCAACGTCGTGGAGTCGCTCGTCGCAGCCGGCGCGCTGGACTCGTTCGGGCCGCGCCGCGGCCAGATGATGATCTCCCGGGCGATCCGCGAGCACCCCGACCTCGCAGTGCCGGACGTGGACTGGGGGCTCCTGGAGCGATCGGGACGTCAGCGCATCGCGATCGGCGTCATCACCGGGCAGCATCCGCTGTCCCAGCTCGGAGCGCAGCTGCGCTCGTACACCACCCCGAACGGGAGGTACGCACGCCCGGTCTCGACGGTCCACGCCGCCGCCGAGCGCGAGCAGGTGCTCCTGCTCGGCGTTCTCGCCGGGTACTCCGAGAAGGCCTACTCCAAGGGCCGCATGGCCAAGATCACCCTCGAGGGCACCCGCGGCGCCATCGACGGGGTGATGTGGGACGACGACCGTCAGCGGGTGGCTTTCGAGCCCGCAGTCGGTCAGGTGGTGGCCATCTCCGGCACGGTCCGCGTCCGCGAGATCGAGGTTGAGGACGAGGCGGGCGAGGTCGAGATCGTCTCGCGGCGCGAGCTGACCTTCCGCGACATGTGGCTTGTCCCGGTCGAGGACCCGGTCGTCAACCGCTTCGCCCTGGAGACCGACGAGCTCGCGATCGCCCCGGAGCGGATCGAGGAGGCTCCCGTCGCGGTGCTGTCGCTACCGTCGGCCGGGCCCCTGGAGGTGTACGCGCCACGGCTGCCCGAGGCGGTTGTGGCGACCCTCGGGCGGGCGCTGTACGACTGCCCGTGGACCGGCACGGACGTGGCCGGCGGGGTGTGGCTGTTCGGGCGCGGCCCGGATGCCGTCATCGTGACCGTCGGCAAGGTCACGGTCCACGCCCTGGAGAACGCGCGCGACCTCGCTCGCGCCAACAGCACGGACGGCTGGGTGCAGGCGGCGTGAGCACTCGAGGACCGACGCAGCCGGGGTGCTCACGCCGGCGTCACGACGCCGCACATAGACCCCTCAGAGCGCGCGACTCGCGCAGCCTGCCGAAACGACCCTGCTGGAGCACCACATGACCGGTAGCACCGAGATCACCGCCGCCCGCGAGGGTGCGCGAGACCTCATCGCGCACATCATCCTTCGCTGCGGCGGCCGACCGGACGGGTCCATGGTCGCCGTCAGCTTCACCGGCGCGGAGGACGTCGCCGACGACCACCCGCTCGCCGTCGTCGACCTGTCGACGTCGGTGCCGGACCGACCGGCCGCCGAGACCGTCGCGCACCTGCGTAGGGCCGTCGCCGAAGCGGGCGCCGAGCGTGTCGCCCTGGTGGCCTTCGACCACGACGTCCCCCAGATGACCGTCCTGACCGGTCTGCTGGCCGTGACGGTCGGCCTGCCGACGCAGCGGCTGCTCGTCGCCGACGACATCTGGCTCGACCCGGACAACCCCTCTGTGAGCGGCGCGATGGCCGAGATCTACGCCTCGCGGGCGGCCGTCTCGGCGGTCCTCGACGGCGTCGTGTTCCCCGTTCCGGAGATGCGGTGACCTCGACTCCCACCTGGTTGCTGCTGACGTACCTGGCCGGTGCGGGAGCGATCATGGCGTCCTACGCGGGCCTGGTCGCGGTTCGCGTCCCGCAGGGCCGCTCGAGCGTGACCGGCTCGTCGGCATGCGACTCGTGCGGACACCGCCTCCGCCCGCAGCACAACGTGCCGGTGGTGTCGTGGCTGGCACTGCGCGGCCGGTGCCGCGACTGCGGGGCGCGGATCGGTGTTCGGCACCTGATCGTCGAGCTCGTTGGCGCCGCGGCGTTCGTCCTGATCGGTGTCGTCGCCCCGCCGTCGTTCGGCTGGCCGGTGGCGTGCACGGCCATGGTGCTGACGGTCGGCGGGCTCGCACTCTCGCTGATCGACATCGACACCAGGACCCTTCCGGACCGCGTCCTGCTGCCGTGGTCCGCGGTGCTGGTGGTCACGATGGTGGCCGGGGCGATCGTCGCGGGGGACCTGGGGTCGCTCGCGCGCGCCGGGCTCGGGGGCTGTGCGCTGTTCGCGCTCTACTTCCTGGTCGCCGTGATCTACCCCGCTGGCATGGGGTTCGGCGACGTGAAGCTCGCGGCCCCGCTGGGAGCGGTGATGGCGTTCGCGAGCTGGCCTGTGCTCGCCGTCGGCGCGTTCTGCGCCTTCCTGCTGGGCGGGCTGGGTGCACTCGTGCTGGCGTTGCGTGGCCGGTTGCACCGCGGCACAGAGGTGCCGTTCGGCCCGTACATGGTCGCCGGCGCCTTCGTCGGTCTGCTCGTGGGCGACCCGGTCGCGCACTGGTACCTGACCGTCTTCGGGCTCGCCTGAGCGGTGCCCTGCCGCACATACGAGACGTGCGGGACAAGTCCCGCCGGTTGACCGCCGATCAGGTCGCACAGGTAGAGCCGGATACGAACCGGACGTACAGCAGGAGGAAGTACATGGCTGGTGACACCGTCATCACGGTGATCGGGAACCTGACCGCGGACCCGGAGCTGCGGTTCACGCCCGCAGGGGCGGCGGTCGCGAACTTCACCGTGGCGTCCACGCCGCGCACGTACGACCGCCAGAGCAACGAGTGGAAGGACGGCGACACGCTGTTCCTGCGCTGCTCGATCTGGCGGGAGGCGGCCGAGAACGCTGCCGAGTCGCTCACCAAGGGCACCCGCGTGATCGTCCAGGGTCGCCTGATCCAGCGGACGTACGAGACCCGCGAGGGCGAGAAGCGGACCGTGTACGAGCTCGAGGTCGACGAGGTCGGCCCCTCGCTGCGGTACGCGTCGGCGAAGGTGACCCGCAAGGCCAGCAACGGCAACGGCGGCAACGGTCAGGCCCCTGCGGCGCCCGCGCAGGACGGCGCGGTGCCGGCGCAGGCCGCCCCCGCGCAGGCCGCCGCCCCCGCGCAGGCCGCCGCTCCCGCGCAGGCCGCCGCCCCCGCGCAGGCGCCGACCGAGGAGTTCTGAGCCTCCGGCTCACCTCACGGAGCAGGCCCCCACCCCGTCGCGGGTGGGGGCCTGCTCCGTTCTCGGCGCATGTTCTGGTGGGGAGGAGGTGGCATGCGCTACGTGAGTGTGTTCGTCGGGCTCGCCCTGGCGCTGGTCGGGGTGGTCGCGGCTGGAGGCGGCCTGCAGGGCCCGGTCGCCGGGATCGCAGAGCTGCGGCAGTGGATGGTCGCGGTGGCGATCCTGATCGTGCTCGGCGCGCTGACCCAGCGGCTCCGTGGCGCCGCAGTGGGCAGGTGGTCGGGCGCGGTCGACCCGCAGCGCATGTACTCACCCGAGCAGCGACGCGTGATCCACGAGCGCGCCGGCGGCCAATGCGAGTACACCGGGTGGGGCTGGCAGCGCTGCCGGTCGGCATCCGAGCACGCCGATCACCTGCACCCGCACGCCAAGGGCGGCGCGACCTCGCTGCGCAACGGGGTCGCAGCCTGCGCGCACCACAACACCTCGAAGGGGGCGAAGGTGCTCGCGCGCTCGAAGATCCGCTCCCTGGAGCGGCGTAGGCGGCGCTACTTCCCGAAGGGCGTCGATGTCCGGGTGGGGGAGATGTACGACCTGGCCACCACGCGACGCGACGAGGGTCGCGTCGGTGCCGCGACCGCCGCGACACCACGCCGCGGACCCGGCGTGCCTGCCATGGCGTCGCCTCCGGTCCGCGTTCCGCCTGCGACCCCGGTGGTCGTTCCCGGGTGGGACGAGGTCGCTGAGGACCCGAGCGACGATACGGCGCCCTGGGGCTCGGCTCCTTCCGCCTCGCAGCCGGGCGCGACCCGGCCCGGGCCGTCGGCTGGGCACCGAGACACCGGCGGGCCGGCCCCGGGGACACGCCCGCCGGCGCCACCGCTGTGGTGACGATCCCGCACCTGATGAGCCATCCGATGGACGTACCGCCAGATCGGCGCCTCCGGGGTCGTCACGGCCCCTAGGGTCGGCAGCACCAAGGTGACCGGCGGAGGAGCGCGTGGAGCCGATCGAGATGCACTTCCGCCAGCGCGCCCCGGTCGACGACACCGAGGTGCCGCCCGAGCGGTGCGGCGCGTGACTGCCCGGCACTCGCCGGCGCAGATCGCCGCATTCGCCGCGGGGGAGTCGGCTCAAGTCGTGGCGCGCGACCGCCGGGACGCGGCCCTCGTGTTCCTCCCGCGTGGGCAGGCCGACTCCGTGCGCGCCGTGGCCGTCGAGCACTACGAGTGCCCTATCCCGGGCTGCGACTCGCCGGTGCCGCTGTCGACCCGCGGCGGCTCGAAGCGCGACCACTTCTGGCACCGGCGCCCGCACGCGCACCCGGGCGGGCCCGAGTCGTTGCACCACTTCCAGGCCAAGCATCTGGTCGCACAGTGGGCGCGCGCAGCCGCGGCCGCCGGTGGGGTGGAGGTAGCGGTCAACGAGGAGGAGTGGTCCTCGGACGTCCGCAGGCGACCTGACGTCCTGGCGACGTGGCCGGACGGCAGTCGCGTCGCCTTCGAGGTCGAGTACAAGTCCTTCCCGGTCGCCGCGTGGCGAGCGAAGGACGATGCCTACAGGGCTGCCGGCATCGTCCCAGTGTGGCTGTTCGGCCACACCCCTGAGCGCTACCTCAAGCCCGAGCGGCGCGCCGGGCGCGCGCGAGGCGAGGGGGAGCCGCCGGCGTTCCGCCTGACGGCGATCACGGCCTGTGCTGCCGAGCGCGGGCCGGTGCTGTTCATCAACCCGGTGCTCGGCCTGGTCGGGACGCTGTGGGACCGCGGCGAGGATCTCGAGACGGTGCGGGCAGAGGACCGGCGCTGGTTCATCTCGCGAGGTCGCAGGGTGGGCGATCCGCGCGCCGTCTCACCGAACCGGGACGCCAGCTTCGACCTCGCGCTCAGCGAGCTGCGTGCGTGCGCCCTCGACGTCAGCCGCGGGCTGGTGACGCCCACCATGTCGGCGATCGAGGTGGAGGCCCGTCGTGTGCAGGACGCCGCAGCCGCAGACCGGGTGGCCATCACGTCGGCGGCGCGGGCAGCGCGTGCCAGTGGCCGGCGCGCGGTGGCTCGGCAGGTACGTTCTGTGGTCCCCGCGCCGCCCAGCGCGCCCGGCGCGCGATGCCGGGTCTGCGGGAACGAGCTCGACCCCATCCTCGCCGCCGCCGGCCGCCACGTCCTGTGCTGAGCCTGGTGAACCCGGGCGCGAGACCCGGCTCGGTGGCTGAGAGGCGACCAGTGGGCCAGTCCTGCTGTGGGTGCCGCACATCTACAGGCCGTGGAAGACCAGCACCCGACCCCGGCAGCAGAGCCTCAGGACCGGACCGACCCGGTCGGTGAGTCCGCCGCGTTCTGGCAGAAGGAGTTCGATGCCGCGGAGCCGCGGCCGATGGATCCTGCCGATGCTCATCTCGCAGTGACGTTGATGGGCCAGTCGTCTGCCCCCGCGCGCACGCCGCGCCGGGCAAGCTGAGCGCTCCTAGCGCCGCGTGATGGTGACCCGCTTGCTCGGGTCGTACTCGCCTGGCCCGCGATTCGCGCGGTCGATGACGACTTCCGCGAACTGCGCGATCAGCAGTCGGCGACTCGCGATCGGCAGTCCCTCCCAGCGTTCTCGCACCGCGGCGACGGTGCGGGCCGAGACGAACAGGCGGGCTACTGCGTTCTTCGCGGAGGACGCCAGCTTCTGCTCAAGGGCGTCCATCCGCGCCTCGAGCTTGGTGGCGAGGCGACGGTAGGTCGTCCAGTCGATCTCGCCATCGGCGAACCGCTGATCGACGACACCGAGACGGATGCGCGTCGCGTGCGCCTCGTCCTCCACCGCGGTGACCTTCTCGCGGTCGTCGCCCTCGGTGATCTGGACGATGTTCGTCGGGCGCGCGAGAAAGGCGATCATCCAGCCTTCGACCCACGCATCGACGGAGGCCCTGGGCACCCAGATGTGCACGCTCGGACTCGAACACCGGTAGCGCAGCTCCCCGGTCCTGGTGTCACTGCTTGCGCGCACGGGCATGCCGCAAACGGCGCACGTCGCGACCCCCGACAGGAGGTTCTGGGCGGTGCGACCGCCCTTGATGTTGCCCTTCGTGCGCAGGGGATCGGTCAGGAGGCTGACCAGTGCGAGGTGGGTGGCCTCGTCCAGGATCGCCGGCCAGTCCCCGTTGGTGAACGTCTGCCCGTCGTAGACCCGGGTTCGGATGTACAGGGGGTTGAGCATGACGGACCGGACGCCGTTCGACGTCCAGCCGCGCTTGCCACGGCGCGCGCTCGACAGCCCGGCGTCCACCCACTCGCGAGCGATCTGGACGAGCGGAACTCCAGCGAGGACCTTGCGCGCCCCGTCCTGGATCGCCGCGGCCTCTTCCGGGACGATGGCTGACCGGTCGAGCGTGTAGCCGAACGCCCTGACGCCCGACGGCCAAGGCCGACCCTCGCTGGCGCGCTGCGCGTTGGCGGCGCGCTGGCGGTCCGACTTCCGCTCGGACTCCTGCCGAGCCATCAGCGCCATCATCCCGGCAAGAGTGCGCCCATTCGGGTTCGACAAGTCGGCGTCGCCGATCGCTGTCACGAGCGCCACGCCGTGCTCGCGGCTGAGGGAGTCGATTCGCACCCAGTCGTCCAGCGAGCGCGTGATGCGGTCGACCGCGTAGGCCAGGATGACGTCGATCTCGCCGCCAGTGGCCATCGCGAGGACGCGCTCGAAGGCGGGGCGCTCCTTGCCCGAGAAGGCCGAGATGGAGTTGTCTGACTCCACGGCGACGACCGTCCAGCCCCGGCTTCGAGCGAGCTGCCGACACATCTGCTCCTGGCGCTTCACGCCGGCTCCCTCGCCGGTGTGGTCCCGACTGATCCGCGTGTAGATCACGGCCCGACGCGGGCTCTCCGGGAGCATGGAAGTAGCATACTTTGAACGAAGAAGGTCGGCGCGGCGTTCCGGTCCGCGGCGGCGATCGGCGTGGACGCCGTCCTGGTGACCCCGCGGTGCGCCGACCCGCTGTACCGGCGGTCCGTGCGGGTGTCGATGGGCACGGTGTTCCAGGTGCCGTGGACGCGGATCGACCCGTGGCCGGACGGCATCGCCCTGCTCCGGGACGCCGGGTTCGTCACCGCGGCGCTGGCGCTGTCGGACGACTCGGTCTCCCTGGACGCCCTGGAGGCCGACCCGCCGGAGCGGCTGGCGCTGGTGCTCGGGGCCGAGGGGGACGGGCTGAAGCCGGCGACGATCGCGGCGGCCGACGTGACGGTGCGGATCCCCATGGCGGGCGGGGTGGACTCGCTGAACGTGGCGGCCGCGGCGGCCGTGGCGTTCTGGGCGACGCGCGTGCGGGACTGAGGCGTCTCCCGGCGACGCGGACACCGGGTACCCGGTGGACGCGCGCGCGGTGGAGGGACGTCTCCTGACGACGTGGACGCCGGGTACCAGGTGTCCACGCTTCGCAGCGACGTGCCGGCGGGGCGCACGCGGACACGGCGGACACGGTGGTCATCGCCGTCGCGGTCGACCTGGTGACGAACCTGGGGCAGCAGGGCTGAACCTCAGGCGTCTGTGGAGATCGCCGCGCGCTTCTTGCCAGGGGCGTCCGCACGGGGTGACGCTGGCCGGGCGCACACCGCGGTGCCGGGCCGGGAAACGGCTCACCCACGCGGCCGCAGCGCCGCACCGCCGGTGACGACCGGCCACTCGTCCTTCGCCTGGCGGACCTCCGCGGTCCGTCCTGCAGGCGCGCCCGCCGTGGGCCCGCCTGCCTGAGGGGGCACCCATGAACCGCATGATCCGCGCCGTCCTCGGCGGCGGCGCCGCACTCGTCACCACGGCCGCACTCACGCTGCCGTCCCACGCTCTCGAGACCCCACCCGACCCGCCCGGGGGAGGTGGCGGCGCGCACGCCGACGCGGTCTTCGACCCGGAAGCCCCGGTCACCGCGAACTGGACCCGCGCCCAGGCGCTGCAGATCGCGCCCGACGAGACGAACACGAAGCCCCTGATCCCCGAGGACTTCCCGCTGATGACGGAGGACGTCTGGATCTGGGACACCTGGCCGCTGACCGACCTGGACATGCAGCCGGTCGCGTACCAGGGCTGGAACATCATCTTCTCGCTGACCGCGCCGCGGTCGATCTTCTTCGGCGACCGGCACTGGCAGGCCCGCATCGGGTACTTCTACTCCCGCGACGCCCGCACCTGGACGTACGGCGGCGACCTGTTCCCCGACGGGGCGTCCCTCGGCTCCCGCGAGTGGGCGGGGTCCACCGTGCTGACCGACGACGCGACCGGCACGCTGCAGATGCTCTACACCGCGTCCGGGCACGACGACGGCGGGATCGACCCGGACGACCCGCTGCAGCGGCTCGCGCACACGACCGGCCAGATCCACGCGGACGACCAGGGCGTGTGGTTCACCGGGTTCGAGGACCACCAGATCGTCGCCGAGGCCGACGGTTCCCTGTACCAGACCCAGGAGCAGTCCGAGTCCGGGCCGATCATCTACGCCTTCCGTGACCCCTTCCTGTTCCGCGACCCGACGGACGGCAGGACCTACGCGCTGTTCGAGGGCAACAACGCCGGTGTCGCCGGCACCCACCGGTGCGACCGCAAGGAGATCGGGCGCGTGCCACCCGGGCACGTGGTGCCGGAGGACGCGCGGTTCTACACCGGGAACATCGGCTTGATGGAGCTCACGCCGGGCGACTCCACCTACACCGACTGGACTCTGCTGCCGCCGCTGCTGTCGGCGGAGTGCACCAACCAGCAGACCGAGCGGCCGCACCTGGTCGTGCACGAGGGGAGGTACTACCTGTGGACGATCAGCCACACCTTCACGTTCGCGCCGGGGCTCACCGGGCCGGACGGGCTCTACGGGTTCGTCGGTGACGGCCTGCGCAGCGACTACCGGCCGCTCAACGGCAGCGCGCTGGTGCTCGGCAACCCCGAGGAGGCGCCGCTGCAGAACTACTCGGACTACGTGATGCCGAACCTGCTCGTCGAGAGCTTCATCGACACGGTCCCGACCGCCGACGGCGGGGTCCGCTACGGCGGCACGCTGGCACCCACGCTCGAGCTCGAGCTCGAGGGGGCGACGTCGCGGCTGGTCGACGAGCTGCCCTACGGGTACGTCCCGGCGCTGCGCGCCGCGCCCTGACGCGCGCGACGCTCGACACCCGGCCGGTTCGCGGCGCGACGGCGGTGACGCCGGTCCGCCGCGGACCCCGGGACGGGGTGGGCTGGCGGTCGCGGGCGGCGCCGGGATACTGGTCGGGCTGCCCAGCGACCGACAGCCTGCGAGGTGCCCGTGACCACGACCGAGACCGACCGGCCCGCCGTGGGCGGACGCGGGCCCTGGGGCACGTCCCGCCCGGTGTTCTGGGGATCCGTGGCGGTGGTCGTCCTCGTGGCCGGCCTGACGATCGCGTTCCCGGAGACGGCGGGCGAGGTGATCGGCCGGATCCAGACCGACGTCGTGAGCGCGTTCGGCTGGTACTACGTGCTCCTGGTGGCGGGCTTCGTGGCCTTCGCCCTGTGGGTCGGGCTCGGGCGGTGGGGCGACATCACGCTCGGGCAGGACGACGACGTGCCGCAGTACCGGCTGACCACCTGGTTCGCGATGCTGTTCGCGACCGGCATGGGCATCGGCATGGTGTTCTGGGGCGTCGCGGAGCCGCTCAGCCACTACGCGGACCCGAAGCCCGCGGTGACCGGGACGCCCGAGGAGCTCGCGCAGGCGGCGATGTCGCAGACCTACCTGCACTGGGGCGTCAGCGCGTGGGCCATCTACGTCGTCGTCGGCCTGGCCCTCGCCTACACCGTGCACCGCAAGGGCCGGCCGGTGTCGATCCGCTGGGCGCTCGAGCCGCTGCTCGGCGCGCGCGTGCGCGGGCGGCTCGGGGACGGGATCGACATCACCGCGGTCGTCGGGACGGTGTTCGGCATCGCGACGTCGCTCGGCCTCGGGGTGCTGCAGATCACCGCCGGCCTGGAGCACGTGGGGATCGCCCGGTCCTCGACCGTGCTGCAGGTCGTCGTCATCGTCGGCGTGACCGGGTTGGCGACGTTCTCCGTGGTGTCGGGGCTGGACCGCGGGCTGAAGTGGCTGTCGAACATCAACGTGGTGTTCGCCGGCGTCCTCCTGCTCGCCGTGCTGGCGCTCGGGCCGACGCTGTTCCTGCTGCGCGAGTTCGTGCAGTCCCTCGGGGTGTACCTGGCGAGCGTCGTGCCGATGATGTTCAACGTCTCGGCCTACGCCGGCGCCGAGGGGGAGGCGTGGCAGGCGTCCTGGACCACGTTCTACTGGGGCTGGTGGATCTCCTGGTCCCCGTTCGTCGGGGTGTTCATCGCCCGGATCTCGCGGGGGCGGACCGTGCGGGAGTTCGTCGGCGGGGTGCTGCTGGTGCCGACCCTGGTGTGCTTCCTGTGGTTCTCGGTGCTGGGCGGGTCGGCGCTGCACACCGAGCTGTTCGGCGGCGGCGGCCTGGTCGGGCCCGGCGGCGAGGTGGTGCCGGAGAACGCCCTGTTCGACCTGCTCGCCGGCCTGCCGGGCGGGGCGGTGCTGTCGGTCGGGGCGATCGTGCTGGTGGCGCTGTTCTTCATCACGTCGGCCGACTCCGGGGCGCTCGTCGTGTCGATGCTGTCGGCGGGCGGCGACCCCGAGCCGCGCACCCCGCTGCGGGTGCTGTGGGCGGCGCTCGGCGGGGTCCTGGCGATCGCGCTGCTGCTGGCCGGCGGGCTCACGGCGCTGCAGACGGCGGCCATCCTCATCGCGCTGCCGTTCAGCGTGGTGATGATCGGCATGGTCGTGTCGACGTCGCGGGCCCTGCACGCGGAGCACACGGCGTTCCTGCGCGCCGAGAAGCGCCAGGTGCGCGCGCAGCTCGCCGCGCACGTGGGGGCGCGCGTCGAGGCGCAGGTCCAGGCCTCGGTGGCCCGGCACGTCGACGAGCGCCTCGGCCGGGAGCCGGGCGGGTCGCGGCCGCCGCAGCCGCCGCGGCCCGGCGTCCGGCGGCGCCGGACCGACTGAGCCGCCGCCCGCCCCAGCCGCTACGGTGGGCGCCGGCCGCACGCGCACCCCCCGACCCGGAAGCACCATGCCCCGCACCTCGACGCCCCCTGCCCCGACGCTCGACGCCGCCGCCGCGGACGACCACCTCCGGCACGGGCTGAGGCCCCGGCACCTGACGATGATGGGCCTGGGCTCGGCGATCGGCGCCGGCCTGTTCCTCGGCAGCGGCGTCGGCATCGCGACCGCCGGTCCCGCCGTCCTGGTGTCCTACGCGATCGCCGGCCTGCTGGTCGTGCTGGTCATGCGGATGCTCGCGGAGATGGCCGCCGCCGTCCCGGCCAGCGGCTCGTTCTCGGTGTACGCGGAGGCGGCGCTCGGCCGGTGGGCGGGCTTCACGCTCGGCTGGGTCTACTGGTTCACGCTGATCATGGTGCTGGGCGCGGAGATCACCGGCGTCGCGCGGATCGTCTCGGGCTGGCTGCCGGGCGTGCCGCAGTGGGCGGTGGCGCTGGCGTTCGTCGCGCTGTTCGCGGCGGTGAACCTCGCGGGTGTGCGGCGGTTCGGCGAGGCCGAGTTCTGGTTCGCGCTGATCAAGGTCGCGGCGATCGTGGTGTTCCTCGTGATCGGCGTGCTGCTGGTGCTCGGCTGGCTGCCGGGCACCGAGCCGGTCGGCACGGCGAACCTGCTCGGGCACGGCGGGTTCGCGCCGGAGGGGCTCGACGGGATCGCGGCGGGGCTGCTCGTGGTGGTGTTCGCGTTCGGGGGCATCGAGATCGTGACGATCGCGGCGGCCGAGGCGGACGAGCCGCAGCGCGCGGTGGGCCGGGCGGTCCGGACGATCCTGTGGCGGATCCTGCTGTTCTACGTCGGCTCGGTCGCGATCATGGTGCTGGTCCTGCCGTGGGACGCGCCGGTGCTGCAGGAGGGCCCGTTCGTGGCGGTCCTGGACGTCGCCGGGCTGCCGGGCGCGGCGCGGCTGATGGAGGCCGTCGTCGTCGTCGCCCTGCTGTCGGCGTTCAACGCGAACGTGTACGCGACGTCCCGCATGGCGTACTCGCTCGCCGGGCGCGGCGACGGCCCGCCGGTGCTCCGCCGGGTGTCCGGGCGCGGGGTGCCGTGGGTCGCGGTGCTGGTGTCGGTGGCGTTCGGCGTCGTGGCGGTCGGCCTGAACTGGGCGCTGCCGGACACGCTGCTCGGGATCCTGCTCAACGCGGTGGGCGCCGCCCTGCTGGTGGTGTGGGTGCTGGTCGCGGTCGCCCAGCTGCGGCTGCGGCCCCGCCTCGAGGCGCAGGCGCGCGAGCGGGGCGAGACGATGCCGCTGCGGATGTGGGGCTACCCGTGGCTGACGTGGGCGACTCTGGCGGCGCTGGCCGGCCTGGTGGTGCTCATGCTCGCGGACGGCTCCGCCCGGGGGCAGCTGCTGTCGACCGCCGCCCTGGTGGCGGTCGTCGTCGGGATCTACGGGGTCACGGTCCTGGTGCGTCGCCGCCGGGCCGCGCGAGCCGCCTGACTCAGAGCCCCAGCAGCAGGCTCACGGCGATAGCCGCCATCACGAGGGCGATCACCGCGTCCAGCACGCGCCACGCGCCGGGGCGGGCGAAGAGCGGCCGCAGCAGCCGCGCGCCGTACCCGAGCCCCGCGAACCACAGGATGCTGCCGGCCACCGCGCCGGCGCCGAACCACCAGCGCTGGTCGCCGTGCGTGCCGGCGACCGAGCCGAGCAGCACGACGGTGTCCAGGTACACGTGTGGGTTCAGCCAGGTCAGCGCGAGGCACGTCGCGAGCACCGGCCACAGCCGCGCGGGCGCCTCGCCGTCCTCGGTGGTGAGCGCGCCCGTCGGCCGCCAGGCCCGCCGCGCGGCGACGGCCGCGTAGCCGAGCAGGAACGCCGCGCCGCCGATCCGAGCGACGGCGAGCACCGCGGGTGCGCGGTCGACCAGGGTGCCGAGCCCGCCGACTCCCGCGGCGATGAGCAGCGCGTCGGACAGCGCGCAGACGGCGACGACGGGCAGCACGTGGGTGCGGCGCAGGCCGACGCGCAGGACGAACGCGTTCTGCGCGCCGATGGCGACGATGAGGGACAGGCCGAAGGCGAGGCCCTGGAGGGCGGCGAGGGGCACGGCGACGACGGTAGGACGGGGGGCTCCCATCAGTCCAACGACTGTCGGCGATGCTCGATCAGTTCTGCTGATGCTGGCCCCTCGGGGCGAAGGTCCCGTCCTGGCCGTCCCGCCTCACGGTCTACTGTGCTTACTGCATATGAACAGTAGAGGAGGTGGCCTCGTGCGCATCGCCGTGTCCAACAGCGCCGACGCCCCGCTGTACGAGCAGGTCGCCGAGCAGATCAAGGTCGCCGTGCTCGCGGGCGAGCTCGCCGACGGGGACGCGCTGCCCTCGGTCCGTGCGCTGGCCCGGGACCTGCGGATCTCGGTCATCACGACCACCCGCGCCTACGCCGAGCTCGAGGCCGAGGGCTTCATCACCACGGTCCCCGGCAAGGGTGCGTACGTGCTGCCGGTCGACACCGCGCTGGTCCGCGAGCAGCTGCTCCGCCGGGTCGAGGACGCGCTGGGAGCCGCCGCCGACGCCGCCCGGCTCGCCGGGGTGGACCGGGACGGCCTGGTCGAGATGCTCGACGTCGTGCTGGCCGAGGCGGACGGGGCCCGGCGGTGACCGGGCACGCGCTGCTCCTCGAGGGCGTCACCGTCCCCGTGGGGTCGTTCGCGCTCCGGGACGTGAGCCTCGCCCTGCCGACCGGCTACGTCATGGGGCTCGTCGGGCCGAACGGCGCCGGCAAGACCACGACGATCCGCACGCTCCTGGGCATGCTGCGGCCCGCCGCGGGGCGGGTCGAGGTGCTCGGCCGGACCCTGCCCGCGCCCGACGCGCTGCGCCAGGACGTCGGCGTCGTCCTGGACCGGCCGAGCCTGGTCGGGGAGTGGCGGCTCCGGGACGTCGAGCGCGCGCTGCGCCCGTTCTACGACCGCTGGGACCCCGCCCGGTACGCCGCGCTGCTGGCGGACTTCGAGCTCGACCCGGCCTCCCGGGTCAAGGCGCTGTCCCGCGGCATGACGATGAAGCTGCAGATCGCCGTCGCGCTGTCCCACGGCGCCCGCCTGCTGCTGCTGGACGAGCCGACCAGCGGGCTGGATCCCGTGGCGCGCGACGAGCTGGTCGGCATCCTCGGCGACTACCTCGTCACCGAGGACCGCAGCGTGCTGTTCTCCACGCACATCACCGCCGACCTGGAGCGGATCGCCGACCACCTCACGCTGCTGCACGCCGGCCGCGTCGTGCGCACGGGGACCAAGGAGGACCTGATGGACGCGTACTGCCTCGTGCGCGGCGGCCCGGAGGAGCTGCCCGCCGACGGCCTGGTCCCGCTGCTCGGCGCGCGGCGCACCGACGTCGTCGTGGAGGCGCTGGTCGCGGCCGACGACGTGCCGCTGCTCGGGCGGGGCGTGGTCGTGGAGCGGCCGACGCTGGACCAGATCGTGGTCCACCTCGGCGGCCGCACCCGGACGGCGGTGCCCGCGTGAGCCCGCTGAGCGCCGCCGTGCGGCTCGACGCCCGGACGGTGAGCCCGTACTGGCGCCAGCTGCTGCCGCTCGTGGGCGCGGCGGGGATCATCGCGGTGGTGTCCAGCGAACCCGTGGTCGTGGTGGTCGCGGGGGCGGTCTTCGGCTCGGTCGCCGCGTCCTACCCGTTCGCGGTGGGCGACAAGCACGACCTCGACACCCTGCGCGCGGTGCTCCCGGTGTCCCGCGGGGTCCTGGTCGCGGGCCGGTACCTCTACGCCGTCGCGCTGTACCTCGTGATCGCGCTGCTCACCACGGCGCTCGCCGTCCTCGGGTCGAGCATCGGGGAGCCGGCGGCCGGCCTCGCCGCGGGCGACCTGGCCTCCGCCGCCGCAGTCGGGTTCGGCGTGTACTCCCTGCTCGCCGGCACGCAGCTGCCGGTGTACTTCGCGCTCGGCTACACCCGCGGGCGGATGGTCTCCTTCGTCCCGCTGGTGCTCGGGTCCAGCGCGATCGGCATGGGTGTGAGCATGCTGGGCGACGGCATGCCCGACCTCGACCTCTGGCTGGCCCGGTGGAGCGACCGCCTGGCCCCGCTGGCCGTCGTCGCCGGGGTGCTGCTGCTCGCGGCGTCGGCCGTCGTCTCGTGGCGCCTCGACCGGCGGCGGGCGGCGCGCGCGGTAGCGTGACGAGCCCCGCAGCCGAGCCCCAGGGAGCCCGATGGCCGACGTCGACCTGCCCCAGCTGCGCGCGCTGCTCGCCGTGGTGGACGAGGGCTCGTTCGAGGGCGCCGCGGTCGCGCTGCACCTGACGCAGTCCGCGGTCAGCCAGCGGATCCGCGCGCTGGAGACGGCCGTCGGGCAGGTGCTGGTCCGCCGCACGCGTCCCGCGGGCGTGACCGAGGCGGGCGCCGTCTACCTGCGGCTCGCCCGCCAGGTGCTCGGCCTCGCGGACGACGCCCGCGCGGCGGTCGGCGGCGAGCCGGGCGCGGCCGGCCGGCCGGTCCTGCCGGTCGCCGTGAACTCCGACTCGCTCGGCACCTGGGTGCTGCCCGCGCTGGCGCCGCTCGCGGGCGACATCCTGTTCGACCTGCACCGCGAGGACCAGGACCACTCCGCCGACCTGCTGCGGGACGGCACCGTGGTCGCGGCGATCACGACGGCGTCCCGCCCGGTCCAGGGCTGCACCGTCCACCGGCTCGGCGTGCTCCGCTACCGCCCGATGGTCGCGCCGGCCGTCGCGGGCGCCCATCTGCCGGACGGGCCCACGCCGGAGGCGCTGGCGGCCGCGCCGCTCGTGGTGTTCGACCGCAACGACGACCTGCAGGACCGCTACCTGCGCGACCGCGGCGTCGACCCCGCCCGCCCGCCGCGGCACCACGTGCCCGCGTCCGCGGACTTCGCGCTCGCCGTCCGGCTCGGGCTGGGGTGGGGGATGCTGCCCGACCCGGACGCGGCGGCGGGGGAGCGGGACGGGGTGCTGGTCGACCTCGACCCCGGCCGGCACGTGGACGTGACGCTGTACTGGCAGCAGCAGGCGGTGCGGACCGCGGCCCTCGACCGGACGGGCGCGGCCGTGCGGGCCGCCGCGGCGGCGTACCTGCGCTGAGCCGGTCCGGCGGCCCGCTCAGGTCGCGTCGAAGCCGGGCGGGCGACCCGGCGGCTGCGCGGGCGCGGGGTGCTCCGCGAGGTCCGGCACGCCCCGCTCGGCGACGGGCTCGTCCGCCGTCAGGTGCACCGGCTCCCCGTGGTGGGTCAGCCGCACCGCGTCGCCGGCGACCAGGCGGTACGTCACCGCGCCGGGTCGCACGTCGACCTCGGCCCGGGCGCCGCCCTGGAGCACCCGGAACACGAGGCGCGTGAGCCGCCGCGGCAGCCGCGGCGCGAGGTGCAGCGCGCCGTGGTCGTGCCGCAGCCCGCCCAGCCCGGCCACCAGCGCGGTCCACGCGCCCGCGAGCGAGGCGACGTGCAGGCCCCCCTCGGTCGACGCGCGCAGGTCCGACAGGTCGATGAGCGCGCACTCCCGGGCGTACGCGTACGCCAGGTCCGGGTGCCCCACCTCCGCGGCGACCACCGCCTGCGCGGGGGCGGACAGGGACGAGTCGCGGACGGTGATCGGCTCGTAGTAGGCGAAGTCCCGGCGCTTCTGCTCGGTGTCGAACGCCTCGCCCGCCAGGTGCAGGGCGAGCACGAGGTCGGCCTGCTTGACGACCTGGCGGCGGTAGAGCTCGACGAACGGCGCGTGGTCGGCCAGCGGGTACCGGGCGGTCTCCGGGGTGCCGAAGTCCCAGGGCGCGTGCCGGGTGAACCCGGCGTGCTGCTCGGTGACGCCCAGGTCGGGGAGTACGGCACGACCATCCGGTCCGCCGCACGGCGCCAGGCCGCCCGCTCGTCGGCGGTCACGCCGAGCCGCCCGGCCTCCGCGGGGAACCGCTCCGCCGCGTCGGCTGCGCCCCGCAGGTTCCTCCGGGCCATGAGGTTGGTGTACGCGTTGTCGTCCACGACCGCGGTGTACTCGTCGGGCCCGGTGACGCCGTCCAGGTGGAACCCGTCCGCCGCGTGGTGCCCGCGGCCCGCCCACAGCCGGGCGGTCGCCACCAGCAGGTCGACGCCGACCTCGCGCGCGAAGTCCTCGTCCCCGGTCGTGGCGACGTGCCGGGCGGCCGCGAAGGCGACGTCCGCGCCGACGTGGAACGCGGCCGTGCCCGCGGGCCAGTACCCCGAGCACTCCCGGCCGCTGATCGTCCGCCAGGGGAACGCGGCGCCGGGCAGGCCGAGCTCGGCGGCACGCTCGCGGGCCAGGGCGAGCGTGCCGTGCCGCCACCGCAGGTGCGCCTGCGCGGCCTCGGGCAGCACGTGGTCCAGCACCGGCAGGACGAAGCACTCCGAGTCCCAGAACGTGTGCCCGTGGTACCCCGTCCCGGCCAGCCCCTTGGCGCGGACGCCCGAGCCCTCGACCCGGGCGGAGGCCTGCACCACCTGGAACAGCGCGTAGCGCACCGCCTGCTGCAGGACGTCGTCGCCCTCGACGCGCACGTCCCCGCGCTCCCAGACGGCGTCCAGCGCCGCCTCCTGCTCGCGGAGCAGCCGGTCCCAGCCGGCCGCGCGGGCCTCGGCGAGCGCGCGCCCGGCCCGGCCGTCGAGCGCGTCGGCGTCCGTGCCCGCGGCGTAGGCGGCCAGCACCTCGACCTCCAGCCACCCGCCGGCCGGCAGGTCGGCGTCCAGCGTCGCCGCGTGCGGCCCGGGGTGCCAGGCGACGCGGGTCCCGTCACCGGCGCGCACCGCGTGCCCGGTGCGGGCGGCGAGCGCCCGGCCCGAGCGGTGCGCGCGCTGGTGCACGACGGATCCGCCCGGCTCGTGCCGGCAGTGCGTGGTGCCGAGCCCGGGCTCCGGGTCCAGGTCGTCCGCGCCGGTGGCGTCCGCGTGGCCGCAGCCCGGCACCGGCAGTGCCGTGACGCGCGCCGCGTCGTGCGCCCGCACGTGCCACCGGGTCGCGACCACCTCGCGCCGGACGAGCGAGACGAGCCGCGTGGCGGTGAGGGTCAGCCGGGCACCGCCCGGCGTGCGGACCTCGATCTCCCGCTCGAGCAGCCGGCGCAGGTCCAGCACCCGCGTCGCGCCGGTGTCCGCCACGGGCGCCCCGTCCGCGGCCCAGCCGAGCGCCCAGGCGTCCACCACCGGCACCAGGCGCTCGTCCACGAGCGGGTAGCCGTACGCGCGCTCGGCGTAGGTGTGGTCGAACTCCTCCCACACGCCGGCCAGCAGCGTGCCCGGGCCGCGGTCGGGTGCGGGGGAGTCGGGCACGCCGCGCACCCCGAGGGCGCCGTTCGCGAGCGTCAGCACGGAGGCGGCCGCGCCCGGGTGGTCCAGGTCGAGCTGCGCGGCGCGCACGCGCCAGGGATCGGGTCGGTCGGGCACGGTGACACCCCACCACAGGCCGGCGGCGCGGTCGCGTCGAGCGCCGGCCGGGGCGCCGGGCCGGGCCGGAGGTCCCGGATCCCGGGCGCCCCCGGATGAAACGATTCATGGACGCCGTCGCCCCGGTGCGGCGTCCCGCGAGGACCTTGGGCCCGCGCGGAACGCCGTTCCGCCGGGTGGGATGGCCGAGCAGACATCACACGTCGTACGAGGGAGGCTGCCGCGATGGCGCAGCGCATGATCTGGAACCAGACCGCCTACTTCGGTGCCGGCAGCATCGAGGTCATCCCGGGCGAGCTCGCCCGCCGGGGCTTCACCAAGGCGTTCGTCGTCTCCGACGGCGTGCTCGTCGAGTCCGGCGTGACCGGCCGCGTCACCGCCCTGCTGGACGGCGCCGGCCTCCCGTACGACGTGTACAGCGACGTCCTGCCGAACCCGCCGATCGAGAACGTCCAGGCCGGCGTCGCCGCGTTCCGGGCCTCGGGCGCCGACGTGCTGATCGCGGTCGGGGGCGGGTCGCCGCAGGACACGTGCAAGGCGATCGGCATCATCGTCGCGAACCCGGAGTTCGAGGACGTCCGGTCCCTCGAGGGCGTGGCGCCGACGACGAAGCCGTCCGTGCCGATCATCGCCGTGCCGACCACCGCGGGCACCGCGTCCGAGACGACGATCAACTACGTCATCACCGACACCGAGCGGCAGCGCAAGTTCGTCTGCGTCGACCCGCACGACATCCCCGTGATGGCGGTCGTGGACCCCGAGATGATGGCCACCGCCCCGCGCGCCCTCAAGGTCGCCACCGGCCTGGACGCCCTGACCCACGCGATCGAGGGCTACACCACCGCCGGCGCCTGGGAGCTGTCCGACCTGTTCCACCTCAAGGCGATCCAGGTCATCGCGGCCTCGCTGCAGGCGGCTGCCGACGGCGACGCCGACGCGATGGAGCGCATGGCGCTCGCGCAGTACGTGGCCGGCATGGGCTACTCGAACGTCGGCCTCGGCCTGGTGCACGCGATGGCGCACCCGCTCGGCGCGTTCTACTCGGCCCCGCACGGCGTGGCCAACGGCATCCTGCTCGCCCCCGTCATGGCGTTCAACGCCGGGGCGACGGGGGAGAAGCTGCGGGACGTCGCCGCCGCGTTCGGCGTCGAGGGCGCCGCGACCATGCCGCTGGACGAGGCCCGCGCCGCCGCGGTCGAGGCGGTCGCCGCGCTGACCCGCGACCTCGGCAACCCGACGACGCTGGAGGCCATCGGCGCCCGCGAGGAGGACCTGCCGGCCCTCGCCAAGGCGGCGTTCGACGACGTGTGCGCGGGCGGCAACCCCAAGGCCGCCTCCGTGGACGAGATCGAGGCCCTGTACCGGGGACTGCTCCGCTGACGGGAACACCCGTACCGCCCTGCGCGTTGTGCAGGGCGGTATGAGGAAACGATACGAAGACCTGGAACTGGACGACGGCACGGTCGTGCGCTACCAGCGGCACGACAACGGCGGCGGGCTCGTCGCCAAGGGTGCGGTCGTGGACGAGAGCGCCTACGTCGCCGAGACGGCGTGGGTCGACCCCGGGGCCCGCGTCGAGGCGCGCGCCCGGATCGGGCAGCACTGCTGGGTGGAACCCGGCGCGCGCGTGGAGGTGGCCGCGACCATCGGCTCGCACGCGCACGTCGGCCGGGGCGCGAGCGTCGGCGCCGGCTCCACCGTGGGCACGCGCTGCGAGGTCGGGGCCGACGCACGCCTCGAGGCGCGCGCCGTGGTGGCACCCGAGTCGCGGGTCGAGCCCGGGGCCGTCGTGCCCGGCGACCGCGCGGCCCGGCGGCTGGACCGCCGGCTCGCGGCGTAGCGCCGCCCGCGTCCCGAGCGCACGACGTCCCGCACCGACGGGCCGGGCGGCCCCCCAGCCGCCCGGCCCGTCGGCGCGCCCGCATCAGGCCGCCGCGACCCGCCCCCCGGGCACGGCGGCGACCAGCGACGCGGTGTACGGGTGCCCCGGCCGGTCGAACACGTCGGTCGTGCGACCGCGCTCGACGACCTGGCCCCGGTGCATGACGGCCACCTCGGCGCACACCTGGCGGACCACCGCGAGGTCGTGCGAGACGAACAGGTAGGCCAGCCCGGTCTCGCGGTGCAGGGTCGCGAGCAGCTCGAGCACCTGCGCCTGGACGGTGACGTCGAGGGACGACACCGGCTCGTCGCACACCAGCACGTCCGGCCGCACGGCCAGCGCCCGCGCGATCGCCACCCGCTGCAGCTGCCCGCCGGACAGCTCGTGCGGCCGCCGCTGCGCGACCGACCGGGGCAGGGCGACCGCGTCGAGCACCTCCGCCAGGCGCGCGCGCCGGCTGCGCCGGTCGCCGACCCGCTGGGCGCGCAGCGGCTCCAGCACCGAGGCGCCCACCGGGTGCGCGGGGTCGAGCGACGAGTACGGGTCCTGGAACACGGGCTGCACGCGGCGCCGGAACTCCGCGCGGTCCGGCGCGACGTCCCCGCCCGGGCCGTGCAGCGCGACCGTCCCGGCGTCCGGCCGGGCGAGCCCGAGCAGCAGGCGCGCCGTGGTCGTCTTGCCCGACCCGGACTCGCCGACCAGCCCGAGGGTCCCGCCGACGGGCAGGTGCAGGTCGACGTCGTCCACCGCGACGGTGCCGCGCCCGCCGCGGCCCCGGAACTCCTTGCGCAGCCCGGCCGCGACGAGCAGGGGCGCGGCGTCCGGCGCGGCGGGTGGGACCAGCGGCGGGGAGTCGGGGCGGGGGACCGCCGCGACCAGCGCCCGGGTGTACGCCCGCTCCGGGGCGGCGAGCACCCGCGCCGTCGGCCCGTCCTCGACCACGCGCCCCTCGGACATCACGACCACCCGGTCCGCCCGGTCCCCGGCGACGCCGAGGTCGTGCGTGATGAGGAGCAGCCCGGTGCCCGACCGGCGGACCAGGTGCTCCAGGTGGTCGAGGATCCGGCGCTGCACCGTGACGTCCAGAGCCGAGGTCGGCTCGTCGGCGACGATCAGCCGCGGCCCGGCGACGATGGCCATCGCGATGAGCACCCGCTGCCGCTGCCCGCCGGACAGCTCGTGCGGCAGCCGGTCCGCGAGGCGCTCCGCGTCGTCCAGCCCCGCGAGCCGGAGGGCGTCGACGGCCAGGTCCCGCGCGGCCGCGCCCCGCGCCAGGCCGTGCACCCGCAGCACCTCGGCGACCTGCTTCACGACCGGGTGCAGGGGGTTGAGCGACGCCTGCGGGTCCTGCGGCACGGCGGTGATCCCGGTGCCGTAGACCCCGGCCCGCCGGCGCTCCGGCAGGCCGACGAGCTCCCGCCCGTCCAGCGTGATGCTGCCGCCGACCTGCGTGCCGCGGCGGTGCAGGCCGAGCACCGCCCGGCCGACGCTGGTCTTCCCGGAGCCGGACTCGCCCACGAGAGCGACCACCTCGCCCGCGCCGACGCCCAGGTGCACGCCGCGCACGGCGTCCACCGGCCCGCCGCGCCGCCCGCGGTACCGCACGGTCAGGTCCCTGATCTCCAGCGTCATGCCCCCGCCCTCCGCGCGCCGCGGCTCAGCCGGTTCGTGGCCAGGACGGTCGCGGCGACCACCGCCCCGGGGAACGTCGTCAGCCACCACGCGGTGGCCAGGTGGGCGCGGCCCTCGCTGACCATCGACCCCCACTCGGGCGTCGGCGGCACGGCCCCGAACCCGAGGAAGCTCAGCGCCGAGACCGACAGGATCGCGCCCCCGAGCTCCAGCCCGGCCAGCACGAGCACGGCCCCGGTGGCGTTCGGCGCGACGTGCCGGACCAGCGTGCCGAGGTGCCCGGTGCCGGAGCAGCGCGCGGCGTCCACGTAGGGCCGGTGCGTGATCCGGAGCGTCTCCGCCCGGGTGATCCGGACGAACCCGGGGATGCCGGCGATCCCCACCGCCAGCGCCACGTTGAGCACGCCGAACCCGAGGACCGACACCACGGCGAGCGACAGCAGCAGCCCGGGGATCGCGACCAGCACGTCGGTGGCGCGCATGATGACCGCGTCCACCCACCGGCCCGCGTAACCGGCGAGCATGCCGAGCGCCGAGCCCAGCGCCAGCGACACGAGGACGGCCACGAGCGCGGCGCTCACCGACAGCCGCGCGCCGTGCACGACGCGGGAGTACACGTCGCGCCCGAGCAGGTCGGTGCCGAACCAGTGCGCGGCGCTCGGCCCGGACAGCGCGTGCGCGGCGTCCAGGTCCCGGACCGGGTCGTACAGCGCCACCGCGCCCGGGGCGATCGCCCAGACGGCGACGACCAGCAGCACGAGGACGCTCAGCGCGGCGCCCGGGGCGGGCAGCCGGAGCGACCCTCCGCGCGGGGTGTGCCGGGCCCGGCCGGCGGGCGCGACGGGCCCGAGCACGGCCGCGGACGCGACGGGCAGGGGGGCGGTGCGGGACATCAGGCGGCCACCTTCGCGTGGGGGGCGGTGATCCGGGGGTCGATCCACCGGTAGGCCAGGTCGACCACGAGCGTGACGACGACGAACAGGCCGCCGCTCAGCACGATGAGCGCCTGGATCAGCGGGAAGTCCTGGCCGCGGACGGCCTCGACGAACAGCCGGCCGATCCCGGCGCGGCCGTAGACGGTCTCCACGATGACGGCGCCGGACAGGATGCCGCCGACCATCATCCCGACCATCGTGAACACGGGGATCGACGCGTTCCGCAGCGCGTGCCCGAGCACCACGCGGGTGCGGCCGAGGCCCTTGGCCCGGGCGGTGTCGGCGTACGGCTCCGCGAGGGCGTCGGTCAGGCCGCGGGTGAGGATCTGCCCGAACGTGCCGGCGGTGATGAGCGCGAGCGTCAGCGCCGGCAGCACCAGCGCCCGCACCCCGTCGCCCCCGAACGCGGGGAACCAGCCGAGGGTGAACGAGAACACCTGCAGCAGCACGATCGCCAGCCAGAACGACGGCACCGCCACCCCGACCACCGTCACCGACTGCACGGCCGACCGCAGCGCCCGGCCGGGCAGCAGCACGCCGGCCAGCGCGAACAGCAGCCCGAGCGCGATCGACCCGGCGATCGCCGCCAGGCCGAGCTGCACCGTGCTGCCCAGCCCCGAGCCGATCGTGGCGGCGACGGGCTGACCCGACGTGTACGACGTGCCGAGGTCCAGCGTCACCACCCGGCGCAGGAAGTCGAGGTACTGCACGAGCACCGGCCGGTCCAGGCCGAGCTCGGCGCGCAGCGCGGCCTCCTGCTCCGGCGACGCCGTGGCGGCGCCGTCACCGCCCGCGCCGAGCATGAGCCGGACGGGGTCGCCCCCGACCAGGTGCACGACGGCGAACGCGAGGGTGACGGCGCCCCACAGCACGACGACCATCTGCGCCAGGCGGCGCAGCAGGTACGCGGTCATCTCAGCCCCAGACGTCCACGAGCAGCGGCTTGCCCTCGATGTCCGTGTGGTACCCCGAGACGCCGGCCGCGTGCGCGGTGTACTGCGTCAGGTCGTACAGCGGCACGGTGTAGCCCCGCTCGAGGATCAGGCGCTGCACCTGCTCGGAGACCTCGAGCCGCGCCGCGGCGTCGGTCGTCGTCTGCAGGGTGCCCAGCAGGGCGTCGAGCTCCGGGTCCGCGTTGTCGAACAGGAACGACTGGTTCTCGTAGAACGACGAGTACACGGTGCGCAGCACGTCCGGGTCGGCCCGGGTCTGCGACCAGGTGCTCAGGTCGTAGGTGTGCGCGTGCAGCGGGTCCTCGGAGGCCTCCGCGACCGGCTTGAGCACCAGGTCGATGCCGAGCTCGCGCCACTGCTGCTGCAGCAGCTGGAGCAGCGCCTCGGTGGACGTGCCCGTGCCGATGTACTCGATGCTGGGTGCCAGGCGCTCGCCCGCGGCGTTGCTGCGGATGCCGTCGTCGCCGACCTCCGTCCAGCCGGCCTCGTCCAGCAGCTCGGCGGCCGCGTCGGGGTCGTGCTGGAGCTCCTCGGACAGGTCGACGTAGCCGGGGTTCGTCGTGGTGAGCACCCCGGTGGCCGGCTCGTACCGGCCCTGGAACACGGTGTCCACGATGGCCTGCCGGTCCGTCGCCAGGGACAGGGCCCGCCGGGTGCGCTCGTCGGAGAACACCTCGCGGTAGACGAAGGGGACGATCGGGATGGAGATCGCCGGCATCGGGGTGGCGACGAGCTCGGCGTCCGAGGCCTCGACCGACGCGGCGCTCGCGGCGTCGAGGACGTACGCCACGTCGACCTGCCCGGAGGACAGGGCGCCGGCGAGCGTCGTCGCCTCGGGGACGAACGACACCTCGATGCTGTCGTAGTAGCCGCGGCCCTGGTTCTCGTACAGCGGCGACGGCCAGGCGTAGTCCTCGCGCACCGACAGGGTGATCGACTGGTCCGGCACGTACGCGTCGAGCACGTACGGCCCGGTGCCGACGACGTTCCCCGCCGCGACCTCCGCCGGGTCCAGCGCCAGCGTGCCGAGCGACAGGATGCCGAGCGACTGCGTCGCCGTGGCCTGGAGGAACTGCGCGTTCGGCTCGGAGAAGGTCACCTTCACGGTGTGCTCGTCCAGCACCTCGGAGCCGACGTAGTTCCGCAGGTACCCGGCGCCGATGTACGCCAGCGGGCCGATCGCGACGACGCGGTCGAGGTTCGCCTTGACGACCTCCGCGTCGAACGGCGTGCCGTCCGAGAACGTCACGCCGTCGCGCAGCGTGAACGTGAACTCCCGGGTGTCCTCGCTGATCTCCCAGCCGGTCGCCAGCCACGGCAGGATCTCGCCGGTCTCCGGGTCCTGGTCGGTCAGCGTGTCGGTGATCTGCCGGGAGATCGTGCGGGCGTGCAGCTGCGGGCGCTGCTGCGGGTCGTAGTTCCCGGTGTCGTCCGAGAACCCGACGCGGAGCGTGCCCCCGTACGTCGGCTCGCCCGCTGCGGAGTCGTCGCTCGCGCCGCCGCCCTCGCCGGCGGTGCCGGAGCAGGCGGACAGGGCGAGGACGGCGGCGGTCGCGAGCGCGGCGACGGCCGGTCGGTATCGGCGCAGGGCCATGGGGTGTTCCTCTCGGGGTGCGGGATGGTGCGGAAGGCAGCACGGACGCCGAGATCGGTCCGTGCGACCGAGATCGGTCGCCAGGAGATCCGATCTCGGCCCGGGTGACCGATCTCGGCGGGGCTCGGCGGGGTGCGGGGGAGCGGGTGCGGTCAGGCGGCGGGGGCGCGCTCGCCGGCCCGCACCGGGAACGGCAGGGCGTTGCCGGCCGGGGGGAGCGGGCACGTGCCGTGCTCGCTGAACGCGCACGGGGCGTTCTCCGCGCGGTTGAGGTCGAGGACCACGGTCCCGTCCGCGCGCGGCGCCACCGGGAGGACCCGGAACGCCGCCGTCTCGACGCCGTTCGTGGCGTCGCGGAACCAGATCGCGGGGTGGTCCCCGCCGGTGACCTGCAGCGCGTGCTCGGCGCCGTCGCGGGCGAACCGCACCACGCCGGCGACCTCCTGCACGTGCCGGACGCCCGCGGCCACCGAGCCGGTCTCGACGACGCGGCCCGCGCCGGCGGGGACGAACGCCGCCTCCAGGCGCCACGCCGGGTCGTAGGCGAACACCGGCACGCCGGTGAACGCCAGCAGCGCCGGGGCGTGCGGGTCCCGGACGCGCAGCCCGCGCAGCAGCGGGCCGCGGGACAGGGGCTCGATGACGCGGTCCCCGTGCCGCAGCACGCCCGCGGGGCCCGCGTCGGTCCAGACGACCGTGGGTCCGGTCAGCGGCGCGCCGTCGAGCGTGAGCGAGCGGTCGTCGCCCGGCTCGACGCGGATGCCGCGGGCGTCCGACCACCACAGCCCGGGCAGGTCGCCCTGGGCGGCGGGGGTGGCGGACAGCCAGTGCAGCGCGGTGAGGCTGAGCCAGCCGTGCGGCTCGGCGAGGGCGGCGTCGCGCTCGGCCCGCCAGGCCCGCCAGGAGGCGGGCGGGGCGGTGGGCGCCGGCACGACGGACGGGACGGCGGGCTCGGTCGTGGTGGTCACGGTGGTGCTCCAGGCTGGTGCGCGGCGGCCCGGGCCCGCGGCGGGGCGATCAGGGGCGCGGCTGCGCTGACGGCGACCGCCCGGCGGCGGTCAGGACGGCGTCAGCGGCGACAACACCCGCGCAGCGGCGCGGCGGCGCGGGGCGCGGCGGACGGCGCGGCGAGGCCGGCGCGCTGCACGCGTGCTCCTCGCATCGGGTCCCCCTGCCGGTCGTCCCGGCGCGACCACCGCGCCGGTCCGGTCACGCTAACCCGGCGTCCCGCGGGGGTGTCAACGCGACCGTGACAGGCGTGAGACAACGTGACGACCGCGGGTCCTCGCCGCGCGGCAGCGCCCGGACCTCGGGATACTGAGGCGATGTCGACGCTCGCCCGGATCGCCGCCCGCACGGAGGACCGGATCAACTCCGCCGTCGTCCGGTTCCTGCGCCGCCGGGGCTACCAGCCCCGCGTCGTGACCTATCCGTCGTTCGGCACCACCACCCGCGCCCACGTGCGCGCCCGGGTGCTGCTCACCCCGCCCGACGCCCCGACGCCCGGGTCCGTCGAGCGGCGCGGGTGGCGGAACCTGCTGTCCGCGGAGGTCGACGGCGCCGTCGTCCGGGTCCGCGCCGAGGCCGACGGCCCGGACCTGCTCGTCACCCGCACCGACCGCGGCGGCTACCTGGACGCCCCCGTCGAGATCGCGCTCGAGCCCGGCTGGCGCGCCCTGTGGGTCGCGGTCGACGGCGGGGGAGCGGCGGTCCCCGCGCCCGTGCAGGTCGTGGACCCGGCCGCCACGCACGGGATCGTCAGCGACATCGACGACACGGTGCTCGTCACGATGGTGCCCCGCCCGCACCTCGCCGCCTGGAACTTCCTGGTCCGCTCCGAGGCCCGCCGCAGGCCCGTGCCCGGCATGCCGGACCTGTACCGCCGGCTCACGGCCACCCACCCGGACGCCCCGGTCTTCTACCTGTCGACCGGCGCGTGGAACACGGCGTCCGCCCTGGCCCGGTTCCTCGAGCGCGTCGGCCTCCCGCAGGGTTCGCTGCTGCTCACCGACCTCGGCCCCACCGGCACCGCGCTGTTCCGGTCCGGCCGCGCGTACAAGGCCGCGACCCTGCGCGCGCTGGCGGACGAGCTGCCGCGCCTGCGCTGGATCCTCGTGGGCGACGACGGCCAGCACGACCCCCAGGTCTACGAGACGTTCGCCGCCGAGCACCCCGGCCGGGTCGCGGCCATCGCCGTCCGGGAGCTCTCGGTCACCGAGCAGGTGGCCGCCAACGGCCTGCCCGCGCCGACCCCCGCGACCCGGAGGGCGGTCGAGGACCTGGACGCGTCCGCGGTGGTCCTGGCGCGCGGCGCGGACGGCCGGGCCCTCGCGACGGAGCTGGAGCGCGCGGGGGTCATCTGACGCGCTGGTTGACCAGACCAGACCAGACCAGCGGGCGGACGCTGGAGCCCCGCGGCGCGGTCCGCACCCCGGGTGCGCTCCGTGGGCAGATCGAGGTCCCGGACGGCGCGCGCGACCTGACCGACGAGGAGCTCGAGGACTGGTACGGCCGGTGAGGGCGCTCGCCGACACGCACGTCCTGCTGTGGTGGCTCGCGGATGACGCGACGCTCGCGACGGTGGACGAGCGGCTCGCCGCGCACGACGACTGCACGATCTGACCGGGGGCTGATCCCGCCCCCACCGCACAAACCCCCCGCCGAGACAGGTCCGTTCCGCCGGGACAGGGCCCTGCACGGCCCTACCTCGGCGGTGGTGCGTCGGTCACCAGCCGTCGGGCAGCGGGCGGCCCTCGTCGTAGCCGGCGGCGGACTGGATGCCGACCGTCGCGCGCTCGGCGAACTCCTCCAGGCTCGTCGCGCCGACGTAGGTGCAGGAGGACCGCACGCCGGAGGTGATCCGGTCCAGCAGGTCCTCCACGCCCGGGCGGTCCGCGTCGAGGTACATCCGCGAGGAGGAGATGCCCTCCTCGTACAGGGCCTTGCGCGCCCGGTCGAACGCCGACCCGCCGCGGGTGCGCGCCGCGACGGCCCGCGCGGACGCCATGCCGAAGCTCTCCTTGTAGAGCCGGCCGTCGCCGTCGGCGTGCAGGTCGCCGGGGGACTCGTGCGTCCCGGCGAACCACGAGCCGACCATCACCTGCGACGCCCCGGCCGCGAGGGCGAGCGCCACGTCGCGGGGGTGCCGGACGCCGCCGTCGGCCCACACGTGCTTGCCGAGCCGGCGCGCCTCGGTGGCGCACTCCAGCACGGCGGAGAACTGCGGCCGCCCGACGGCGGTCATCATGCGGGTGGTGCACATCGCGCCCGGGCCGACGCCGACCTTGACGATGTCCGCGCCCGCGCTGATGAGGTCGCGCGTGCCCTCGGCGGTGACGACGTTGCCCGCGACGACGGGGACCCGCGGGTCGAGCGACCGGACGGCCTCGAGCGCGTCCAGCATCTTGCGCTGGTGCCCGTGCGCGGTGTCGACCACGAGCACGTCGACCTCGGCGTCGAGCAGCGCGGCGGCCTTGCCCTTGACGTCGCCGTTCACGCCGACGGCCGCGGCGACCCGCAGCCGGCCGCGGGCGTCGAGCGCGGGCGTGTAGACCGAGGACCGCAGCGCGCCGACCTGGGTGAGCACGCCGACCAGCCGCCCGTCCTGGACGACCGGCGTGAACTTGCGCCGCGACGCGTGCAGCTGCTCGAACGCCGCCTCGAGGCCCGCGGGGCCGCCGGACTCGACGACGGACAGGTCCACCGTGGTCGGCCGGGAGGTCATGACGTCGGCGACCTGGGTGAACCGGTCGACGCCCTCGCAGTCGGCGGGGGTGACGACGCCGACGGGCCGGTCGTCCACGACGACGACCGCCGCGCCGTGCGACCGCTTGCCGATCAGCGTCAGCGCGGTGTGCACGGTGTCCTGCGGGGAGACGACGACGGCGCTCTCCACCACGGTGTGCTTCGCCTTGACCGAGGCGACGACGTCCGCGACGACGTCGGCCGGGACGTCCTGGGGGAGCACCGCGATACCGCCGCGGCGGGCGACGGTCTCGGCCATGCGCCGGCCGGCGACGGCGGTCATGTTGGCGACGACCACGGGGATGGTCGTGCCGGTGCCGTCGGGCGCCGACAGGTCGACGTCGAAGCGGGACGCGACCTCGGAACGCGACGGGACGAGGAAGACGTCGCCGTACGTCAGGTCGGACGAGGGCTGGTGCCCGGGCAGGAAGCGCATAGGTGTGTTCCCCTTTCCGCCCGAGTCTACCCGGCGGCCCCCGGCCGCCCCGGGGCCGCCGGTTCCCTGCACTACTCCTTCACGGCACCAGCGCTCTGGTTCATGATCCGCCGCTGGAAGACGAAGAACAGCACGGCGACCGGGATGGTCATGATCGCCGCGGCCGCGAGCTTGAGCGGGTACTGGTTGCCCTGGGAGAGCTGCCCGGATGCGAGCTGCGCGACGCCCTTGGTCAGGGTGACGAGCTGCGGGTCCTGCGACGCGACGATGAAGTGCGCGAGCTCGTTCCACGACCCCTGGAACGAGAGGATCACCAGCGTGACGACCGCGGGCCGGGCCATGGGCAGCACCACGGACCAGAACACCCGGAACGTGCCGGCACCGTCGAGGCGGGCGGCCTCCTCGACGCTCCGGGGGATCGACTCGAAGAAGTTCTTCATGATGAAGATCCCGGCGGCGTCCGCGAGCAGCGGGACGATCAGCCCCGCGAACGAGTTGTAGATGCCGACCTGCTTGATGACGAGGAACTTCGGGATCAGCAGCACGACGTTCGGCACGGCCATGACGGCGACCAGCCCGGCGAACACCAGCCCGCGTCCGCGGAACCGCAGCCGCGCCAGGGCGTACCCCGCCAGCGAGTTGATGAACACCCGCCCGAGTGTCACCACGAGCGTGACGATCACGGAGTTCCGGAACCACAGCGGGAAGTCCGAGCGCAGGAACAGCCGCTCGTACGCTGCGGTCGACCAGGTCTGCGGGATGAGCGCGACCGCGTTCTGCGTGGCCTCGGCGTCGGTCTTGAACGACGTGGCGACCTGGATGAGGAACGGGTAGACGTACAGGATCGCGAGGACCACCAGCACGGCGTACGTGAACGACGTCGCGATCATCCGGCGGTTGCTGCGCCGGCCGCGCGGGGCCGTGCCGTGCGGCCGGGACGGCCGGGTCGGGGCAGGGGCGGTGACGGCGGTCATCGGGCACCTCCGGCGTCGCGGTTGAAGCGCTTGCGGCGCGGCACGGTGTCCCGCTCGCGCAGCACGATCCGCTGCACGACGGTCATCAGCACGATGATCGCGAACAGCACGAAGGCGATCGCGGCGCCGCGGCCCCACTCGTTGTTCAGGAAGGCCGCGCTGTAGGACAGGTACGCGGGCGTGACGGTGGTCTTGGCGGGACCGCCCTGGGTGCCGGTGTACACCTGGTCGAACACCTGCCAGGTGCCGATCAGCCCGAGCGTCAGGACCGTGAACACCGTCGGCTTGAGCATCGGCAGGGTGACCCGGCTGAACCGCTGCCAGGTGCTCGCGCCGTCCATCAGCGCGGCCTCCTCGACCTCGGCGGAGATCGCCTGCAGCGCGGCGAGGAACAGCAGCATGAACGTGCCGGACGTGGTGAAGATCGCCAGCAGGATCAGGCACGTCATCGCGACCGACGGCCCGGCGGCCCACTCCCAGAGCGGGATCCCGAGGAACCCGTGCTGGGCCAGGAACGCCGGCGCGGTGTCGACCCCGAGCCGGGCGAGCAGCAGGTGCAGCACGCCGTTCGGGTCGTTGAACCAGTTCGGCCCGGCGATCGACAGCCGCGCGAGGATGCCGTTGATCGTGCCGGACGCGGAGAACAGGAACAGCCACAGCACCGTGATGGCCACCGAGGAGGTCACGGACGGGAAGTAGAACGCCGTCCGGAAGAACCCGACGCCGCGCAGCGCCCGGCGGTTCACCATCGTGGCGAGGAACAGGGCGAGCGCGGTCTGCAGCGGCACGACGAGCAGCACGTAGTACGCGTTGTTCCGCAGCGCCGTGCCGAAGTCCTGCGTGGCGAGCCCGCCGCCGAGCAGCAGGCTGCGGTAGTTGTCGAGGCCGACGAAGTCGACGTCGGAGGACAGCGGGCTGCCCCGGCCGGTCCAGTCGGACAGGCTGACCCACAGGGCCATGAGCACCGGGACGACCAGGAACAGCCCGAGGATGACCAGCATGGGGGCGAGGAAGAGCCACCCCGACGCGGCCTCACGGCCCCGGGCGGACCCGGGGCCGTTCGGACGGCGACGGCGGCGCTCCGGCGTCCGGGCGTCGGACGTCACCGCGACGGACACGTCAGGAGGCGTTCTCGTCGAGGACGGCCTGCAGGTTGGTCTGCACGGAGCCGAGGATCGCGGCGGGGTCGCCGGTCTTCAGGGTGAGCAGCTGGGAGTTGAAGTCGGTGATGACGTCGGCGGCGCCCCGAGCGTTCACGACGTTCTGCGCGAAGTCGGCGGAGTCGATGAACGCGGTCATCTCCGGGTACAGCTCCTTCCAGCCGTCGGCCGCGGACTGCACGGACGGCATGACACCGAACGCCTCGGAGAACGCGAGCTGCTGCTCGGTCGCGGTCAGGTACTGCACGAGGTCCACCGCGTCGGACTGGTTGTCCGAGTCGGCTGCGACCCCCCAGCAGTTGGTGAACTGCAGGGTGCCCTGGCCGGCCGGGCCCGCGGGGAGCTCGACCACGCGGTAGGCGGCGTCGGGGTAGTCGTTGGTCATCGCACCGGTGATCCAGTTGCCCTCGATCGTCATCGCGGCCGCGCCGGTGCCGAACGCCTCGCCGCCCCAGCCGGTGCCGAGGTCGGAGGCGTACGCGGCGCTGCCGGACGCGAGCAGCTGCTGGACGTAGGTCAGGCCCTCGACGTTCTCGGGGGAGTCGGCGGTCGCCTCGGTGCCGTCCGCGCTCACCAGCGTGCCGCCGGCCTGGGCGAGGAACGCGCCGACCCGGGCGTACTCGCCGGAGAAGCCGAGGCCGACCCGGCCGTCGGTGGTCAGGCGCGCGGACACGTCGGTGAGCTCGTCCCAGGTGGTGGGGACGTCGTCGTCGGTGAGGCCGGCGGCCTCCCACGCGGCCGTGTCGATGATGAGGCCCAGCGTGGAGAAGTCCTTCGGGGCGCACACCAGCTCGCCGTCGTAGGTGAACTGCTCGACGAGGCTCGGGTAGAAGTCGTCCGCGTTGTCCAGCGAGTCGCCGTACGGGTACAGCGAGCCGTTCGCGGCGTAGGTCTGGAACTGGTCGGCGCTGACGTAGAACACGTCGGCCGGGTCGCCCGAGGCGAAGCCCTGGCTCAGCTCCTGGGTCAGGTCGGAGGCGACCTGCACGGTCGCGTCGACGCCGGACTCCTCGGACCACGCGGCGACGGCGGCCTGGACCGCGTCGGTCTCGGCGTCGCCGGAGGACCCGATGAGGATGCTGAGCGAGCCGCCCTCGCCCGAGGCACCGGCGTCGTCGCCGCTGCCCTCGTCGAAGCCGGAGCCGCCGCCGCAGGCGGTGAGCGCGAGGACGCCGGCGGCGCCGACGGCGGTGGACGCCAGGAGGCGCCGT